>NZ_SBIR01000002.1:0-357753 GCF_004521895.1 Halorussus marinus | reverse complement strand
TCTTCCGCGAGGTAAAACGCCGGACCTCCTCGTTCAGCAACTGTTTCAGCCACGTCGAACCAGCAACTGCTGAAACATGGCTCCAAGCCTTTGCCGTCTGGCACAATTCCACAAACTAAACACGATGGCCGCTACCGGGCGAGCGCTTTTTGCCCGTCGCGTCGAAGCAACGCCGATGGTCGACGGCTCGGATCCGGGCGGCGCCTTCGCGTACCCGCAGTCGGCGATCGCCCTCGACCTCGCGGGAGTGGCGGCGGTCGCGCTCGCGCTCGTCGGCGTCCACGTCCTCGCCCCCGAGGCGGTCCACGACCGACTCGCGTTCGACCACGGCGCGTTCGCGCCCGAGACCCTGCTCACGTCGGCGTACGTCCACGCCGGCGACGCCCACCTGCTCAACAACCTCGGGGGGTTCGTCTCGCTTTCGGTCGTGACGTATCTGGCGTGTCTCACCGCAGGTCGTCGGGCGTGGTTCCGCCGGACGTTCCCGGTCTTGCTGGTCGCGCTCCCGGTGGCGGTCAACCTCACGAGCTACGTCGCCCTCGAGGCCCGCTATCCGGGCTCGACGCCGATCTCCCGGGGGTTCTCGGGCGTGGTCGCGGGGTTCGGGGGGTTCTTGCTGGTCGCGCTCGGGGTCCAGCTCCGGGCCAACTACTCGCGGGCGACCGCCTTCTTCGTCGGCCAGTTCACGGTCGTGTTGCTGGTGGCCGAACTGCTGTGGATCTACGCCGACCGCGTGAGTCCCTTCGAGGGCGGCGCGGTGACGGTCGGGCTCGCGTCGGCGGTGTCGGGCATCCTCTCGCGCGGGCACGGCCGGCGGTTCGGCGACGACCACTTCCGGCAGGTCGGGCTCGACCTCGTCTACGTCGGGCTAGTGGTCGCGCTGTTGGTGTGGCTCGTCTACGGCCTCTTTCCGGCGCGACCGACCGCCGACGGCTCGTTCACCAACATGTTCGCCCACGCCGCGGGGCTGGTGGAGGGCGGACTGCTCGCGGCGCTGGCGCTCGTGGCGGTCCGGCGCTGAGCGGCGCCGGCGGGCGGCGTTCGCCCGGCTGGTGGCCCGAGCGTCCGACGTGCCTTCGAAGGGTTTATCCCCGCAGTGACCTTCAGAATCCAGTAATAACCATGTCGGACAAACCCGCCTCGATGTACCGGAAGATCGACAAGCCGTCGTACACTCGCCGCGAGTACATCACCGGCATCCCCGGGTCGAAGATCGCACAGCACAAGATGGGCAACGTCGACACCGACCCCGAGGACTACCCCGTCCAGATCAGCCTCATCACCGAGGAGGAGGTCCAGCTCCGCCACGGCTCGATGGAGGCCTCCCGGCTGTCGGCCAACCGCCACCTGCTGAAAGAGCTGGGCCAAGAGAACTACAAGATGATCCTCCGGAAGTTCCCCCACCAGGTCATCCGGGAGAACAAGCAGGCGACCGGCGCGGGCGCGGACCGCGTCTCCGACGGGATGCGCCAGTCGTTCGGGAAGATCGTTGGTACGGCCGCCCGGATGGGCGCCGGCGAGCGCATCTTCACCGCGTGGTGTCAGCCCGAGGACGCCGACGTCGTCAAGGACGCGATGCGGCGCGCGTACAACAAGATCTCCCCGCCCTGCCGCGTGAAGGTCGAGAAGGGCGAGGAACTGCTCGTCGCGTAACCCGATCCCGACCGCTCGCGCGACGCGGCCCGAACGCCGGGCCGCCGCGACCGGTCGATCAAACCTTTTCACCCGAGGCTCCCACCACTCTCGTATGCTGGATCTGGCGGTCGCGTACCGAGAGGAGACGTTCGAGCGGATCCGCGAACCCCTCGCAGAGCGCGGGATCCGGATCCACCACGTCCCCAGCGAGGGCCGGACGATCCCGCTCGGGGACCCGCCGTGGGATCCCGAGTCGTTCGACGCGGGGTTCGTCTACCCCTCGCGGACGATGGAGGGCGGCGTCCTCGACGCCATGCTCGCGGTCCCGTGGGTCAACGACCGCGAGGCGGTGCTCACCTCCCGGAACAAGGCCGGCGCGATCGCGGCGCTCGAACGGGCGGGCGTGGCGGTCCCAGAGAGCGTGGTCGTCTCGAACCCCGCCGACGAGTCGGACCTGCTGGCGGCGTTCGACCGCTTCGACCCGCCGGTCGTGATCAAGCCCAACTCCACGACTAGGGGCGTCGGCGTGGCGAAGATCGGCGACGCCGACTCCTTTCTGGGCGTGACCGACTACCTCGATCTGGTCCACGACTACCGGGCGACCGGCGACAAGTCGTTTCTGGTCCAGGAGTACCTCCCCGACGCCACCGACGTCAGGGCGATGGTGGTCGACGGCGAGTGCGTCGGCGGGGTCGAGCGCCGCCTGCCCGACGCGGCGGGCGCAGACCGCTGGAAGCACAACGTCCACCGCGGCGCGGCGGCGACCGGCGTCGACCTCTCGGCGGACCTCCGGTCGCTGGCCGAGGCGGCCGCCGACGCGCTCGACGTCGACTTCCTCGGGGTCGACATCCTCGTCTCGGGCGACCGCGCGGTCGTCAACGAGACCAACGCCCGCCCGACCGTCGACGCCGAGATCAAGTACGACCCCGGCTTCTACGACCGACTGGCCGAGCTGATCCGCGCGACCGCCGAGCGCTGAACCGCGGCCGCCGGGCGGGCCGCCGCCCCGCCGGCCCGCCGGTGGGAGTCGGCTCTCCGGTGCGCTTCCGAACCCGACCGTTTAATCCCGGTGCCCGCCCAATCGACGCCCATGACAGTCATCGAGGACCAGCAGTCGGACCTCGGCGCCGAGTTCACCGAGGTCGGGGGGCGATCGATCCCGGCCCACTACGGCCGGGCCGATCGGGCCCACCGAGCGGTCCGAAACGTGGTCGGGGTCACCGAGATGCCCTACGGCGTCGTGGTCGTCACCGGCGAGGATCGGGTCGAGTACGTCGACAACGTGGTCTCGAACCGCGTGCCGACCGCCGACGGCGAGGGCGCCTACGCGCTGTTGCTCGACCCGCAGGGCGGCGTCGAGTTTGACATGTACGTCTACAACGCCGGCGACCGGCTGTTGCTGTTCGTGCCGCCGGGCGAGGCCGGGGGGCTGGCCGAGGAGTGGCGCGAGAAGGTGTTCATACAGGACGTCGAGATCGAGACCGCGACCGACGGCTTCGGCGTGTTCGGCGTCCACGGCCCGCAGGCCACCGAGAAGATCGCGAGCGTGCTCAACGGCTCCGGGACGCCCGAGGGCCACCTCTCGTTCGTCCGCGGGCGGATGGCGGACGTGGGCGTGACGGTGATCCGGACCGACGCCCCGACCGGCGAGGAGGGCTACGAGGTGGTCTGTACGACCGGCACCGTCGAGACCGAGACCGGCGTCGAGCGCCCGAACGCCGAGGTCGTCTACGAGACCCTGCTCACCCGCGGGCTGAACGCGACCCCGTTCGGCCGCCGGACGTGGGAGTCGCTCACCCTCGAGGCCGGCACGCCGCTGTTCGAGTCCGAACTCGCGGGCCGGATTCCAAACGTTCTCGGGCTCCGGAACGCGGTCGACTTCGAGAAGGGCTGTTTCGTCGGTCAGGAGGTCGTCTCCCGGGTCGAGAACCGCGGCCAGCCGAGCCGGCGGCTGGTCGGCCTCCGGACGAACGACCGGCCCGAGCCGGGCGCGGCGGTGTTCGACGGCGACGAGGCGGTCGGCGAGGTCACCCGCGCGATCGAGAGCCCCTCCCGGGGCGAACCGCTGGCGTTCGCGGTGGTCGAGTTCGCGGTCGGCGGCGACGACGCGCCGGTCCTGACCGTCCGGGTCGACGGCGAGGAGTCGCTGGCGTCGGTCGAGCGCCTGCCGTTCGTCGACGGGAGCGATCGGTCGGCCCGGGTCCCGGAGTACTAGGCGTACTCGCGGGCCGCCACCGCGACCAGCGACTTCGCGAACCCGAGCACGATGGGACCGACGAAGATGCCCGCGAAGCCAAACACCGCGAGGCCCCCGAAGATCCCGACCACGAGGATGCTGGGATTGAGGTTCGCGCTCCGGCCGCCGACGACCGGCCGGAGGTAGTTGTCGGTGAGGTTCACGACGCCGAACCCGTAGACCAACAGCGCCGCCCCGCCCACGAGGTCGCCGGTCGCGAGCAGGAACGCCCCGGCCGGGATCCAGATGAACATCGAGCCGACGAACGGCAACAGCCCGAGCACCACCGCCAACACCGTCCAGAACAGGACGTTCGAGAACCCAAGCACCGCGAGCGCGATCCCGGTCAACACCGCCTGCACGACCGCGATGACCCCCTGGGTGATGAGCACCGCGTACGTGAGCCGGTCGAGTTCCGCGAACAGTTCCTCGCGAACGTCCGGGCCGAGCGGCACGACCTCTCGGACCCACGCGACCGCGTCGGCGCCGTCGACGAGCAGGTAGTAGAGGACGAACCCGAGCACCGTGACGCCGACTAGCGCGTTCGACGCCCCGCCGACGACGCCCGGCGTCTCCTGTAACACCCGTCCGAGCCCGGACTGCGCCATCGAGACGAGCTCCTGTCCGAGGTCGCTGTCGATGAACTCCCGGACGAACGCGACGTCGATCGCGCCCGACTGGACGCCCTCGACGACCGCGACCGCCTGCCGGACGACGACCCGAACCAGCAACAGAAAGGGGAGCACGAACAGCACGGTGGCCCCGAGCATGAGCGCGAGCGCCGCCGCCCGGGGTGCCAGACGCGGTCCCAACCGCTCCTCGAATCGGGGCGCGAGCCGTCGCTGGAGCGGCCAGAGAGTGTAGGCCAGAAACACCGCGAGCGCGACGAACGTGAAGAACGGTCGGACCACCAGCCACGAGAGGTAGATCGAAATCGCGACGAGGGCGGCGACGAACGCCCGTTCTGCATCCATGCGGACCTGTACGCGAACTGCCGAGAAAAGCCCGATGGTCGCCCGCGGCGGCGGCCCAGCGCGGACCCCGGTGGCGAGGCCGTTCGGCACTCGTCGAAAGCGTGAAAAGGCGGGATGGGCCCGTCCCGCTGGCGTCTGTGGTTGGCTGGCTCAACCCCGTCCTTCGGGATGTCGGCCGTGGTTCGGGCCGGAGGAGGCGACGCCGTGATACGCCTCTGGGTAGCAAATCGGTCCGTCCGCGTCGCCTCCTCGAAGCCGAGTTCGTGCCGTGTGATAATAAGTGTCACGGCTATCGGAGCGCCGAACGCGCCCTCGAAACGCCGACCACTTTCACCGTGATACCGTCCGGAACCGACAGCGTTTCACGCCCCAAGTCCCTATCCGGAGCCAGATGAGCAAGGACTACATCGACGTTCGGGGGGCCGAGGAGCACAACCTCAAGGACCTCGACATCTCCATTCCGCGCGAGAAGTTCAACGTCGTCACGGGGCTGTCGGGGTCGGGGAAGTCCTCGCTCGCGTTCGAGACGGTGTACGCCGAGGGCCAGCGACGCTACATCGAGAGCCTGTCGGCGTACGCCCGTAACTTCCTCGGACAGATGGACAAACCGCAGGTCGAGAACGTCGAAGGGCTCTCGCCGGCGATCTCCATCGACCAGAAGAACGCGGCCAACAACCCCCGATCGACGGTCGGGACCGTGACCGAACTCCACGACTACCTCCGGTTGCTGTACGCCCGGATCGGGACGCCTCACTGCCCGGAGTGCGGTCGAGAGGTCGGCGAGCAGAGCGCCCAGAACATGGTCCGGCGCGTGCTCGATCTGCCCGACGGGACGCGGGCGAAGATCGCGGCGCCCGTGGTCCGCGACCAGAAGGGCGCCTTCGAGGACCTGTTCGACGAACTGGTCTCGGAGGGGTACGGCCGGGTCGAGGTCGACGGCGAGGAGTTCGACCTCACCGTCGAGACGCCCGACCTCGACAAGAACTACGACCACGACGTCGACGTCGTGGTCGACCGCGTGAAGGTCTCGGCCGAGGATCGGAGCCGGATCACCGACAGCGTCGAGACCGCCCTCGAGGAGGCAGACGGCTCGCTGAAGGTCATCCTGCCGGACCCGCCGGCGGGCGCGGCCGACGCCATCGGCGGGGCCGCGGCGCGCTCGACCGGCGACCTCGCGGGCGAGACGCAGGGCGACTCGCCCGAGGCCGACGCCGGCGGCGAGGCCGACGACCGCCTCGTCGTCGAACTCTCGGAGGATCTGGCCTGCACCCACTGTGGCATCGACTTCCGGGAGATCGAGACCCGGAGCTTCTCGTTCAACAGCCCCCACGGCGCCTGCCCGGAGTGTGAAGGCATCGGCGAGACCAAGGAGGTCGACGAGGACCTCGTGGTCCAAGACCCCTCGAAGCCGCTCAAGAACGTCTTCGAGCCGTGGAGCTACAACCGCACCTACTATCGGCGCCAGCTCGACAACGTCGCCGACCACTTCGGCGTGAGCGTCGAGACGCCGTTCGAGCAACTGCCCGCGGACGTCCGGGAGGCGTTCGTCTGGGGCACCGACGAGTCGGTCCACTTCGAGTGGACGACAAAGAACGGCGTCCGGGAGAAAGACGAGCCGTTCGAGGGGGTCATCCCGAATCTGGAACGGCGCCACGTCGAGACCGACTCCGACAGCACCCGCGAGCACATAGAGGAGTACATGGCGGTCACGACCTGCCCCGCCTGCGAGGGGACCCGCCTCAACGACCAGAGCCGGTCGGTGCTCGTCGACGGCACCTCGATCTCGGAGGTCAACGAGCTGTCGATCGGCGACGCCCTCGACCACTTCGAGGGGCTCGAAGCGTCGCTGGACGACCGGGAGACCAAGATCGCGGCCGAGATCCTCAAGGAGATCCGGGCTCGGCTCGGGTTCATGGAGGAGGTCGGGCTGGACTACCTCACGCTCGACCGGGAGGCCTCGACGCTGTCGGGCGGCGAGAGCCAGCGCATCCGGCTCGCGACCCAGATCGGCTCCGGGCTGGTGGGCGTCCTCTACGTCCTCGACGAGCCGTCGATCGGGCTCCACCAGCGGGACAACGACCGACTGCTCGACACCCTCGAAGAGCTCCGGGATCTGGGCAACACGTTGCTCGTCGTCGAGCACGACGAGGAGACGATGCGCCGCGCGGACAACGTCATCGACATGGGACCCGGCCCCGGCAAGCGCGGGGGCGAGGTGGTCGCTCAGGGTCCGACCGAGGAGATCGAGGCCTGCGAGGAGTCGGTCACCGGTGACTACCTCGCCGGTCGCAAGGAGATCCCGGTCCCCGACGAGCGCCGGGACACCGACGAGCGACTGACCGTCGCGGGGGCGCGCCAGCACAACCTCGCGGACTTAGACGTCGACATCCCGGTCGGGCAGTTCACCGCGATCACGGGCGTCTCGGGATCGGGTAAGTCGACCCTAATGCACGATATCCTGTACAAGGGACTGGCCCGCGAGATGAACGACAACACGAGCGTCGACCCCGGCGACCACGACGCCATCGAGGGGATCGAGCACGTCGAGAAGGTCAGGCTTATCGACCAGTCGCCGATCGGTCGGACCCCGCGATCGAACCCGGCGACCTACACCGGGGTCTTCGACTACATCCGCGAGCTGTTCGCCGAGACCAAACTCGCAAAACAGCGCGGCTACGAGAAGGGGCGGTTCTCGTTCAACGTGAAGGGCGGACGCTGTGAGGAGTGTGGCGGGCAGGGGACGGTCAAGATCGAGATGAACTTCCTCTCGGACGTGTACGTCCCCTGCGAGGAGTGCGACGGCGCCCGGTACAACGACGAGACCCTCGACGTCACCTACAAGGGCGCGACCATCGCCGACGTGCTCGAGATGTCGGTCGCGGAGGCGTACGACTTCTTCGAGCACGACCAGCGGATCGGCCGCCGGCTGAAGCTCCTGAAAGACGTCGGGCTCGACTACATGAACCTCGGCCAGCCCTCCACCACCCTCTCGGGCGGGGAGGCCCAGCGCGTGAAACTCGCCGAGGAACTCGGCAAGAAAGACACCGGCGACACCCTCTACCTGCTCGACGAACCCACGACCGGCCTCCACAAGGCCGACGAGCGAAAGCTCATCGAGGTGCTCCAGCGGCTGACCGACCACGGCAACACCGTGGCGGTCATCGAACACGAACTCGATCTGGTGAAAAACGCCGACCACGTCGTCGACCTCGGCCCCGAAGGCGGGGAGAACGGCGGCGAGATCGTCGCCACCGGAACCCCCGAGGAGGTCGCACGCACCGACGACTCGTACACCGGCCGATACCTCCGAGACCTCCTGCCCGACGTCGACCTCGACGGGCCGCGGGCCGACAGGGCGGTCGCTCCGGCGACCGACGACTAACGATCGACGCGTTTTGTCCGATATTTTCCCGTATTGCCGGATTAAATACGGGAATTTCTCCGTTACTTCGAACGTCTGGGTACTACTTGATAGTTACTCGGGGCTAAGTACTGGATAACAAAGTGCGGTCCGGGCGAATCTCGTCTACCGTGTTACGATGGGTGGCGGTGGCACCGGGGCAACAAGCGATTGAGCGACTTCGGGAGCATGAGCTCGGCTGACAACTCACCGGAACGAGAGGCGCTGTCGGAAGACCTGATCTTCGACGTGCTCAAGAACCGACGGCGGCGATACACGCTCCATTACCTCAAGCAACAGGAGCGTCCGGTGGAGCTGTCGGAGCTCGCCGAGCAGGTCGCGGCCTGGGAGAACGACACCACCGTCGAGGGGCTGTCGGCCAACGAGCGCAAGTCGGTGTACACCTCCCTCTATCAGACTCATCTCCCGAAGCTGGCGGACGCCGGTATCGTCGAGTACAACCAGAACCGCGGCGTGGTCGAGCTGTCGGGCAACGCGGCCCAGCTCGAGGGGTATCTCCGACCGCAGGACGAGTTCCCGTGGATCAGATACTACCTCGGGCTGGCCGCGGTCAGCGCCGTGCTGGTGATCGGCGATCTGCTTGGGGTGGCGCCGTTCGAGGCGATCCCCGACGAGATCTGGGGCGTCCTCATCGTGGCGGCGTTCGCCGTCTCGGCGCTGGCCCACTACGTGCGACGCAGACAGCTCTCCCGCAAGGAAAAGCCCCCGAACGCCGAAGGGTAGGATACTTGAGCGCCAACGCCGTATCCGAAGCCGATGTACGATTTCGTCGTCGTCGGCGCCGGTCCCGCCGGCTCGCGGTTCTCGCGGCGCGCGGCCGAACGCGGGTACGACGTGCTGGCGCTCGAACGCGGCTCGGTCGGCGAGCCCCTCGCGTGCTCGGGCCACGTCAGCACCGACATCTGGGAGTTCACGCCCGAGGGTGCCCGCGAGGAACTCCTCCAGAACGAGGTGTTCGGCGCGCGGTTCCACGTCGGCGGGCCGGCCAGCGACGACTACCCCTTCTACAAGCGCGAGGTGATCTCGAACGTCATCGACCGGGTCGGCCTCGACCGGCGCCTCGCCGACGCCGCCCGCGAGGCGGGCGTCGACCTCCGGGAACACCACAGCGTCTCGACGGTCGAGGAGCGCCCGGACCGCGTCGCGGTGACTGCGACCGGCCCCGACGGCACCGAGACGTTCGAGGCCCGGATGGTCGCGGGCTGTGACGGCCCGGTCTCGCGGGTTCGGCGCGAACTCGGACTGCCCGAACCCGGCGAGAAGCTTCAGGGGGTGCTCGGGTTCTCGACCGACGAGGACCCCGGCGACTTCGTCGACGTCCACCTCACCGCGCCGCGCTTTTTCGCGTGGCGCATCCCGCGGGGCGAGGCGGGCGTCGAGTACGGCCTCGCGGCCCCGCCCGGCTCCGAGCCGCCCGCCAGAGAGCTGTTCGAGTCGTTCACCGACGAGTACGGGACCGAGACCGGGGACTTTTGCGCCGGGATGATCCCGGTCGGGCCGGCCGAGACGGTGACGAGTCGCCGGGGGTTGCTGATCGGCGACGCCGCGGCCCAGACCAAGCCGTTCACCGGCGGCGGCATCCTCTACGGGATGACCGCCGCCGACCACGCCGCCCGCGAGATCGACCCCGAGCGGCCGTCGACGCTCGCGGACTACGAGTCGGCGTGGCGCGAGGACCTCGCCACCGAGATCCGGCTCGGCCACTGGATACGCAGGGCGTACTCGCTTCCCGAGCCCGTCCAGCGAGTCGGGCTGTCGGCGTTCTCCGGCGAGATCGGGGTCCACATGGACAAGCCGACCTCCTTCTTCTCGACCGAGCACCTCTCGAAGCTTCTCTCGCGGTCGTGAGTCCGCCGACGGGGCGCCTCGCGACCGAGATGTCCGCGCCCGCGGGCGTCGACGGGATCGCGTCGAACGAACCTCGCCCGCGAGTCGCTACTCTCGGGCGACGTACAGCGTCTCGCCCGGTAGCGTCTCGCGGGCGACCCGCACCGCGGGCTGGTCGCCGCCGAGCGTGGTGAAGAGGAACGCGGCGTCGGCGCGCTCGGCGGCGTCGAGGGTCGGCCGGTGGAGCTCCGGCGGGAGGTTCAGCGCGTACACCGCCTCGGCGTCCCGGTAGACCGCCGGCTCGGGGTTCCAGACGTCGTCCTCGACGAACCGGACGCCGTCGGGAACCTCGCGAGCGCGCACGTCGGTCGCGGTGACCGAGACGCCCGCGGTCGCCAGCGCCCGGGCGACGTCGGTCCGACGGCCGATCCCCACCTCGACGACCGCCTCGAACTCCGAGAGGCGGGCGGCGATGGCGTCGCGGGTGTGCGGTTCCACGGCGGGAAGTTTATGAGTTGCTCGCGCATAGTGTTTCCCATGCTCGTCGACGTCGTCCCGGTCGGGGACGTTTCCGCGCAGGTCAAACGACAGGCCTCGGCAGGCCTCCGGTCGGTCTACGACTGTGAGGTCACGATTCACGACTCCCAGTCTGTGCCCACCGGGGCACACGACGAGAAACGCGACCAGTACCGCGCCGAGGAGTTCATCGAGCTCGCGGGCCGGATCGGATCGGCCGACAAGAACATCGCCATCACGCCCAAGGACCTCTTCTACCGCCGGCGAAACTACGTGTTCGGGCTGGCGTACCTCGACGGCAAGGGGAGCGTCATCTCGACCTACCGGCTCCAGACGTCGAGCGACGGCGGGTTCTCGAACCGGAGCGCAAGCGAGATCTTCTCGGACAGGGTCCGCAAGGAAGTCGTCCACGAGATCGGCCACACCATGGGGCTCGAACACTGCGACAACAAGCGGTGCGTGATGAACTTCTCGCCGACCGTCCGGGAGGTCGACGTGAAAGAGGAGAACCTCTGTGGCTCCTGTCAGCGATCGGTTCTCTGAGCGAGCCACGCCCGGAGCCGCCCGTTCGACCGCCACCTGACGCCTTCTATCGCCGCGCCGAGCAGTGCGAGCGCGCCCCCGAGTAACGGGACGAACTGCTCGCCCACGCCGTTTGGCAACACGTACTTGGAGATAGCGGTCGCGTACCCCAGATACTTCTCGACGACGTTCCCGGGGTCGCCCGCGTCGGCGAGTCCGGCTTCCTCGGCGGTCGGGCGGTCGGCGCTCCCCTCGCCCGGCAGTCGGTCGGCCTCGTAGGGGAGCGTGCCGGTCGTCACCTCCCAGACCACGTCGCCGTTCTCGTCGATCTCGAGGACGCGCTCGTTGTACGAGTCCGTGATCAGCGTGTGGCCGTTCGATAGCCGGTCGGCGTCCCGGGGCCACTGGAGGGTGCCGCTCCCGCCGAACGTCCAGACGATCTCGCCGTCGGCGTTCAACTCGACGATGCGGTCCTGCTCGCTGTCGGCGACCAGCAGGTGGTCGTCTGCCAGCCTGTCGGGGTTGTGTTGCTCGTACAGCGGCCCCTCGCCGCCCTCGAAGCTGTTCGGCCCGACGACCGGCCGGAGGCTCACCGAGCCGTCGTCGCCGACGCGGAGCTCGGCCACGGTGTCGAAGTTCCGGAGGCTGATCTGGAACACGCCGGGCTCGATCCGATCGACGTCGTTGACGTGGGTCCAGTCGGCCTCCGGGCCCATCCCGTCGGGCATCTCGTAGTCGTCGGTGGCGTTCCACTCCCAGACGATCTCCTTGTCCCGATCGACCGCGAACACGCGGTCGTTGCCCATGTCGACCATCACCCAGCGGTCCTCGCCGTCCTCGGTCGTGTAGTGGTCGGCGTCGTGGAGCTCGTGCTCGTGGAGTTCGACGTCGTACCACGCGTACTCCCAGCGAGTCTCGTTGGTCGATTGCTCGACGATCTTGAGGCTGTTGCGCACGCAGTTGGCGTGCCCGTCGTTTCGGTACCGCTCGGGACACCGAGCGTCGGGAATCTCGTCGGCGGTCGAGATCTGGACCCGGTCGGGGCCGAGCCCTTCGAGGTCGAACACGTCGTCGGTCTCGTCGTACTCCCAGACGATCTCGCCGTCGGGGGCGACTTCGATCGCCCGCCCGTCGTCCTGGTACCCCTGGAGAGCGATGAGCGTGTTGTTCTCGGGGCGTTCGTGGTCGGTGGCGAGACGCGGATGGGACGGAGCGGCCAGCACGCCGACGGTCGCGATCGCGAGGCAGACGACCGCGAGACACGCGAACAGCTTCGCGCGGCGTTCGTGGCCGGTCCCGAACCACGCGGGGAGGAGCGGTGTCACTGCGTGGGCCTAAGCGTGCGCCGACGAAAATCATTCGGTTCTCCGGTCGGGGTCGGAATCGGTCGGCCGCCGTTCAGGGCGCGTAGTAGTACTCGCCCTGCTTTTTTTGCTCGCGGTCGAGCTGGCTCCCCGGCTTGTTGATGCGCGGGCGACCGACGTTCTCGTCGCGGCGGAACGTGACGTCGAGGTTCGAGAGGAAGTCGTTCATCCCCGCACGCATCCCGGTTGGCGCGCTCGCGCGACCCCGGACCGCCGGCTCGCCGTCGAAGACCATCAGTCGGTCGGCGAGCAGGTCGATCATGTAGATGTCGTGGTCGACCACCAGCACGGTGGCGTCCTGCTGTTCGGCGAACCGCCGAATGGCGGTGGTCGCTCGCACCCGCTGTTCGACGTCGAGGTACGCCGAGGGCTCGTCGAGCAGGTAGAGGTCGGCCGACTTCGACAGGCAGGCCGCGATCGCGACCCGCTGGCGCTCGCCGCCCGAGAGGTCGGTGAGGTTCTGCTCCATGATGCGATCGAGCTGGAGCGGCTTGGCGATCTCGGTCTCCCAGTAGGAGGAGCCGACTCGGTCGGTGATCGAGCGCATGAACGCGTCGACCCGCATCGGCTGGTCGATCTCGATGTACTGGGGCTTGTAGGCGATGTCGAGGCTGAAATCGAGCGCGTCTCCGTCCGGTTCGAGCCGGCCCGCCAACAGCTTCGCGAACGTCGACTTGCCGATGCCGTTCGGGCCGACGATCCCCAGCACTTCGTTCTCTCGGATCGCCCCGCCCTCGACGTCGAGGCTGAACTCGCCGTCGCCGTAGGACTTGCGGAGGTCGGGGTACTCCACGAGGGTGTCGGCGCGACTCACCTGCCGGGGCGCGTGCTCCTCGAACTCGATGGGGTCGGGCCGGATGCGCATGTTCTCGTTGTCGAGATACCCCTTGAGGTACTCGTTGATGCCGTTCCGGACCGACTTGGGGTCGGTGATGACCCCGTACGCGCCGGGCTCACCGTACGCGACGTGGAGGTTGTCGGCGACCAGATCGAGGATGGCGAGGTCGTGTTCGACGACCAGCATCGACTTGCCGTGCTCGTTGGCCATCTCCTGAATCAGTCGGGCGGCCGCCACCCGCTGGCTGATGTCGAGGTACGGCGTGATCTCGTCGACGAAGTAGAAGTCGGCCTCGCGGGCCAGACACGCCACCAGCGCGACCCGCTGGAGCTCCCCGCCCGAGAGGCTGTCGATGTCCTGATCCATGACGTGCTCGATCTCGAGGCGTTCGAGCAGGTCGTCGAGCACGCCTCGCTCGTCGGTGTTCTCCAGTAGCTCCGCGGTGGGGCCGTCGAACTGATCGGGGATCTTGTCGACGTACTGGGGCTTTCGCGCGACGGTCACGTCGCCGTCCCGGACCGCGGTGAGGTAGTCCTGAAGCTCGGTCCCGCGGTAGGCATCGAGCACCGCCTCCCAGCCCGGCGGGTCGGCGTGGTCGCCGAGGTTGGGCGCGAGTTCGCCCGCCAGAATCCGGACCGCGGTCGTCTTCCCGATGCCGTTCGGCCCGAGGATGCCCGTGACCTGTCCCTCGATCGGGACCGGCAGGCCGTACAGCGAGAAGGCGTTCTCGCCGTAGCGGTGGACCGGCTCGTCCTGAAGCTCTTGGGGGAGGTTGATGATCTCGATGGCGTCGAACGGGCACTTCTCGACGCAGATGCCGCAGGTCTCGCCCAGACAGATCTCCTCGCTGATGTGGACCTGATCGGGCTGGCCCTCCTCGGCGTCCTCGCCCCGGAGCGTGATGCACTCCTTGCCCGTCCGGTTCGGCGGACAGTAGTTCTTGCACTCGTAGCTACAGCGATCGGGTTGACACCGTTCGAGGTCTACGACGGCGATGCTGTCGTCGGCCATGCTAGAAGGTGACGTTGTTGGTCAGCAGGATGGTCCAGCTCACGAACCAGAGCGAGAACGTCATGAACACCACGTAGAGGTGGTCTTTGGTGGAGAAGTCCCCCACGTCGATGCCCAGCACTTTCAGGACCGGGTACTGGGCGACGACGAGCGCGCCCACGATGCCCAGCCCTAGCGTGTCTGTCGCCTCCATCCCGAGGACCGTCGCGGAGACGAACGCCGCGACGACGCCCGCGAGCGTGGCGACGGCCGTCACCGTCACTCCGCGGAGATGAGAGGCCCGCCGTTCGGATGCGGTAGCCATACGGGTGAATGGGGGACGCGTCTTGAAAAACCCAGCCTTTCCCCACGACCTTTTGCTTCGGGCGCGCCACGAGCGCCGCGCCCTTGCAAAAGCTCGATCAAAACCCTTCGGGCCTCCCGTTGGTCGGCCCTTGGGCCGCTCGCTCGGGCTTCGCCCTCGCTCGCGGGACGATAGCCGGTGCGCGACTGCACGGCAACCGCCTCAGCACCGTCCCGCACTGCCCCGCATCCGCTCTGCACTGCCCCGCAACCGTCCCGCACTGCCCCGCATCCGCCCTGCACTGCCCCGCAACCGTCCCGCACTGCCCCGCAACCGTCCCGCACTGCCCCGCATCCGCCCCGCACTACCCCGCATCCGCCTCGGCACCGCCCCACCACAGTCTCCGACCGCTACGCCATGCTACCGGCGGACCGGGACTGCTATCGCGGGGCTTCTTCCGGTCGCTGGCGCCCTACGCCCCGAACTTTTTACCGTGTCGAGGCGACGATCCGTGCGGGTCGTTCTCAATACTTTTATGGCATTCGCGTGTTTCGAAACGTAATGATGGTATCCCAGTCCGAGCGAGAGGACATCGACGAACTTCCGCCGAGTGCGAAGCTGGTTTTCAAGGTGCTCGAGTACAAGGGCGCGCTGACCCAGAAACAGATCGTCGAGGAGTCGATGCTGTCGGCTCGAACCGTCCGCTACGCCCTCGAACGGCTCGAAGAGCTCGAGGTCGTACAGGAGGACGTCTACTTCGCCGACGCACGACAGAACCTCTACGAGATCGACGTGAGCCAAGAGACCGCGCCGGAGGCGGCCGACGCCCAGACGTGCGCGGAGTGACCGATCGTCGCTGACTCGTTTTCGAGGCGACGCCGGCCCGTCCGCGCGTCTCGTCTCACCCGCGGTAACTACTCGGCGCCGGGGTACTCGCCCTCGAACCCGGACTGCATCCCGGCGTGGATGAACTCCGCGAGAATGCGTCCGATTCTGGTGTCGGCAGTCCAGAGTGCCGTCTCCTCGAACGGCTCGCCCCCGTCGTCGGTCCGGACCGACAGCAGGACGGTGGCGTCGTCGACGAGGAGCGTCCGCCCGGTGAACCCCCGCGTCCGATCCGGGGGCGCCACCACGACCCGGACCGGGGCGTCGGCGAACCGCCGTTCGACCACCCGTTCCTGCGTGACCACCACGACCGGGATCCCGGCGGCGGCTCGCTCGCGGAGCGCGGCCTCGACGTCCTCCGAGAGCAGGTCGGCGTCGCCCGCGATCAACACGACCTGCTCGCTCGCGCGCTCGACCAGCGCCGCGACGCGCTCGTGGACCGCGTGGCGCCCGTGGAGCGTCGAGACGTCGCCCTCGTCGGTCCGGTCGGCGCGCTCGTTGCGCACCGATTCGAGGTTCTCGAACGCCCGTTCGTGCTCGCGTTCGATCCGGCTCCGGAGCTGTTCGCGCGCCGCGTCGAGGCTCACCGGGCGGTAGCGCTTTGGCGAGGACTCGACCACCTCCACCAGCCCCCGCTCGGCGAGGTCGTCGGCCGCGCCGTACACCTGCGATCGGGGGACCTCGGAGGTCTCGCTCACCTCCTGGGAGGTCCCGGTGCCGAGCCGCTGGAGCGCCACGAACACCCTCGCCTCGTAGTTCGACAGGCCGAGTTGCTTCAGCGCCGCCACCGCGTCGTGTGCGCTCATTCCAGTCGGGAGAGAGAGGCTCCCGGCAGTAAGTGGTTTCGAGTGGCGTCGCGGCCGGGCGCTCGGAGCGTCACGGCTATTGTATATTTCTACAACCTTTTATAATAGCGGGCCGATTGGACGGGTAGAGATGGACCTCGCCGAACGCTACGCAGGCGCGATCGCGCGCCACAGCAAACTGGTGATCGCGGTGTTGCTCGTCGCCACCGCCGTCGTCGGCTACGGCGCCGGCGGCATCGAGGGCGGTCTGACGATCGCGAGCTTCGGCGGCGACTCGACCGAGGCCCAGAAGCTCGAGTACGTCCGGGAGAACTTCTCGACCGGCGAGACGAACGCGACCGCGATGCAGGTGGTGGTCCGGGGCGACGACGTGCTCTCGAAGCAGTCGCTGATCGAGACGCTCCGGCTCCAACAGCGCCTCCGGGCGAACGAGACGGTCAACGCCACCCTCCGGACGGAGGCGCCGACCGCCGGGTTGTCGAACCTCGTCGCCGTCGAGGCGCTCCGAGGAGAGCGGGCCGACTCCGCCGGGAACCGCACCGAGTCGAGCGCGACCGGCGCCGACGCCCGGGCGGCCGCCGGCCCGCCGACGCTCGACGAACAGCTCGCCCAACTGGAGTCGATGTCCGAGGCCGAGGTCGAGCGCGCGGTGCTCGCGGTCCTCGACCCCGACCGGCCCGCGTCGGGACCGACCGACCCCTTCTCGCTGGTCGCGACCGACTACGAGCCCGGGAGCACGACCGCCACCGCCCGCGTGCTGTTCGTGTTCCAGACCGCCGAGTCCGGCGGGGACTCGCTGTCAGACGACGTGGTGGCCGGCCAGCTCGCCACCCGCGACCTCGCCGAGGAGACCGTCGAATCGACCGACTCGTTCGTCTTCGGCGCCGGCATCGTCGACGAGGTGTCCGGGCAGGCCACCGGCGAGAGCTTCGCGCTCATCACGCCCGTCGCGTTCGCCATCGTGCTCGTCGTGCTGTTCGTCGCGTACCGCGACCCCTTCGACGTGGCGCTTGGCCTGTTCGGGACCCTCCTCGTCCTCGTCTGGATGGGCGGGTTCATGGGGTGGGCCGGGATCGGCGTCACCCAGATCCTCATCGCGGTGCCGTTCCTCCTCATCGGGCTCTCGATCGACTATGCGCTCCACGTCGTGATGCGGTATCGCGAGGCCCGCGAGGAGACCGACGGGCCGGGATCGGCCGCCGACGCGTCCGACCGGTCGCCCGCCGCGGCGATGCGGACGGGGCTCGCGGGCGTGGCGGTCGCGCTCGCGGCGACGACGTTCACCACCGCGGTCGGGTTCCTCTCGAACCTCGTGAGCCCGATCGGCTCGATCCGGGAGTTCGGGCTGGTGAGCGCGGTCGGGATCGTCTCGGCGTTCGTCGTGTTCGCGGCGCTCGTCCCGGCGCTCAAGCTCGAACTCGACGGCCTTCTCGAGCGGATCGGCCTCGACCGCCGCCGGTCGGCGTTCGGGACCGGCGAGACGCGGATCAACCGCGTGCTCGGGCTCGGGACGACCGTCGCGCGCCGCGCCCCGATCGCGGTCGTCGCGATCGCGCTGGTGGTGAGCGCCGGGGGCGGCTACGCCGCGACCGACATCGACACCTCGCTGAATCAGGTCGACTTCCTGCCTCGGGACTCCCCCGAGTGGATGGACTCGCTCCCCGAGCCGTTCCGGCCGGGCGACTACGAACTCCGGGAGAACGTCGTCTTCCTCAACGACGCGTTCGTCCAGACCCGCGACGCCTCGCGGGCCGAGATCCTCGTCGAGGGGCCGGTCACCTCGCCCGACACCCTCGACCGGCTCGCGGCGGGCCGGGCGTCGGTCGCCGACAGCTCGACCGCCGTCACGCTCGGGAACGGTCGGCCGAGCGTCGACGGCCCGCTGGCGCTGCTCGAACGCACCGCGCCAGCCAACGAGACGGTCGCGGCCGTCGTCGCCGAGAACGACGACGACGGCGACGGGGTCCCCGATCGGAACCTCGCGGCGGTGTACGACGCGGTGTACGCGGCGGCTCCTCAGGAGGCCGCCGGCGTCATTCAGCGCGAGTGCGTTGGGTCCGAGACACAACGGGACGGTCGAGCGGCGGAGTCGCGAGCCGACTGCGAGTACCGCGCGCTCAGGCTCTCGGTCTCGATCCGGGGCGGCTCGGACACCGGCGTCGTGACCGACGAGATGCGGGCGGCGGCCGCCGCCGTCGAGGCCGACACCGACCTCCGGGTCACCGCGACCGGCCAGCCGATCGTGACCGAACTGGTCCAGCGGGGACTGCTCCGGACGCTGGTCGAGACGTTCCTCATCACGCTCGGCGTCATCGTCGCGTTCCTCACGACGATCTTCTACCGGCGGTACGGCACCCTCGCGCTCGGCGCGATCACGATGGTGCCGGTCGTGTTCGCGCTGAGCTGGATCCTCGGGGTGATGTACCTCCTCGACATCTCGTTCAACAGCGAGACCGCGATCATCGCGGGCATCGCCATCGGCATCGGGGTCGACTACGCGGTCCACATCAGCGAGCGCTTCCTCGACGAACTCGGGGGCGCGCCCTCGGCGGTCGCCGCGCTCGAAACCACGGTCGCGGGGACCGGCGGCGCGTTGCTCGCGAGCGCGGTCACGACCGCCGCGGGGTTCGGCGTGCTGTTGCTCGCGCTGGTCCCCTCCCTCCAGCGGTTCGGGCTGGTGACCGGCACCTCGATCGCGTTCGCGTTCGTCTCCAGCGTGGTCGTCCTCCCGAGCCTGCTGGTGCTGTGGTCGCGGTACTCGGGCGTCGCGACGGCGCTCCGGGAGGAGACGCCGGCCGCGGGCGACTGACGGCGCTCCGAATCGGCGATTCGAGAAGACGTGACGACGTGGTCGCGACCGTCTCTACGCGCCCGACACCGTGATGGCGCGCTCCCGATCGATGGCTCGCTCTAGCTCCTCGGCGATGGCGCTCCCCCGCGAGACCTGAATGTCGCCGCCGCGGCCGACCGTCGCGGTGAACAGGTACTCGCCGTCGGCCTGCACCTCGACGGTCTCGCCGGCGTGGCCCTCGGTCGGGATGACGATGTGGCGGGAGGTGATCTCCGGCGTGACGACGTTGCCCTGCGGTCCGCCCGCGCCGCCGGCCCCGGCGGTCCCCGACGAGGACACCGACTGGGGCTTCTCGTCGTGGGTCCGGACGTCGATGTCGATGCCGAGTCGGTTCTCGATGTCCTCGATCCGGCCGCCGCCCTTCCCGATGACGTAGGAGATGTCGTCGTCGGTGACGTACACCGTCGCGCGGTTCTGGCCCTGCACCTCGACGTCGACCCGGCCGCGGGCGACCGACTGGATCTCGCGCTCGATCTCCTGGCGCGCGAGCTTCGAGACGCCGCTCTCCTCGCGCTCGCCCTCGTTGAGCGGGACGGTGACGACCTGCCGATTGAACGTGTAGATCTCGTACTCGGGCCGGCCGGTCTCGAAGTCCTCGATCACGATCACCGGGCGGGCCAGATCCTCCTCCATCAGCCCCTCGGGCACCTTCACCTGCGTCGAAACGTCGTACACCTTCTCGACCTCCCCGGCCTCGATGTAGACGACGGTGTCGACGATCTGGGGGATCATCCCGAGTTCGACCCGACCGATGAGCCGCTGGAGCGCGTCGATGGCGCGGGTGGCGTGGACCACCCCGACCATCCCGACGCCCGCGAGCCGCATGTCCGAGAACACCTCGAAGTCGTCGGTCTTCCGGACCTCGTCGTAGATGGTGTAGTCGGGCCGGACCATCAAAAGCGAGTCGGCGGTCTTCTCCATCTCGCCGGCGAGCTCGGTGTACTGGGTGATCTCGGGACCGACCTGGAGGTCGCGGGGTTTCTCCATCGTCTTGACCGCGAAGCCGTGGTCCGCGAGGAACTCCCCGACCGCCTGGGCGAACGTCGACTTGCCTGCCCCGGGCGCCCCAGAGACGAGGACGCCGCGCTGGTGGTCGAGCAGTCGGTCTTTGAGCTCGGCGGCGAACTCGTAGTCCTCCATGTCGGTCTTGACGATCGGCCGGACCGCGGTGATCTCCCACGCGTCCGAGAACGGCGGCTCCGAGATCGCGATCCGGTAGTCCCGAAACTGGACGATCGTCATCCCGCGCTCGTCGAGTTCGATGAACCCCTCGGAGCTCTGCTTTGCGCTCTCGATTATCTCCTGGGCGTGGTCCTTGAGCGTCGACTCGTCGAGGACGTCCTCGCCGATCGCGGTGTACTCCATCTCGCCGACGTCGCCGCGCTTGGCCATCGGCTCGACGCCGACCTTGAGGTGGACGCTCATCGTCGAGTCGTCGAAGAACTCCTCGATCGAGAGGTCCCCGATCTCGCGGGTCTTGGGCGCGATGTACTCGACGTCGAGCCCCTTCGCCCGTGCGACCTCGCTCTGGACGCTGTCGCTCGTGACGAAGGTGGCCTCGCGTTCGGCCGCGAGTTCGCGGATGAGCGCGTCGATCTCGCCCTCGCTTGCGGCGTCGGCCTCGCCCGGGTCGGGGCGGTCGCCGACGTACTCCAGGCCGATCTCGCCCTCGTCGGCGAGGTCCGCGAGCCGCTGGAGCTCGCCGAGCCCGTCCCACCCGCTGTCTTGGCCCCGGTTGGCCTGCGCCTCGAGCTCGGCGACGACCGCCTCCGGGATGAGGACCGTCGCGCCGTCGAACTCGCCGTCCGAGACGCGCTCGGAGACGCGCCCGTCGATGACGACGCTCGTGTCCGGTAGTACGTTCATGTCTCCTCGTTGGACGGGCGCGCTGATAAGGATGTTCAACGCGCGGGGATTCGGCGATCCCCGGCCACCGGGGTGGGTCGCGCTCGGGCGCTCGTGTGGCCCGGTCGTGCCTCATCGCTTACGTGAGTGGAGGCCGAACGCGTCGTATGAGCACTCGCAGTTCGTTGCTGTCGGACGGCCGCACCAACGCCGCTGTCGCGTGGGCGCTGGTCGGCGTGCTGGCGCTCACCGCCGGCGAGAACCTGCTCGACGCCGATATCCTGTGGGCGGGGTTCGCGGTCGCGGCGGTCGCGCTGGTCGCGGCCCCCGCCGCGCTCTCGCGGGACTGGGCGGTGATGGCGCCGTGGGAGGTCGTCGCCCTGGTGGCGTTGCCGGTCGCGGTCAGGTCGCTCGCGACCGGCCGCCTGTTGCAGGTGGCGACGTACCTCTCGGTGGCGGCGCTGGCGCTCCTGCTCGCGGTCGAGTTAGACGCCTTCTCCGGCGTCGAGATGACGCCGAGCTTCGCGGTCGGCTTCGTGGTGATGACCACGATGGCGGCCGCCGGGACGTGGGCGGTGGCCCAGTGGTACGCCGACCGGCTGTTAGGGACGGCGTTTCTGGGGGCCCCCGACGCGCTGATGTGGGACCTCGTGTTCGCCTCGGCGACCGGGGTCGTCGCCGGCGTGATCTTCGAGGTGTACTTTCACCGGCGGTCGCCCGGGGGTGGGTCGGCGTGAGCCTGACCGAGGCGTTCGGCCTCGGCGAGCGCCGCCAACAGCACCTCGTCCACCTCCTGCAGATCGGGCTCGCCGGTATCGTCGCCTACAGCCTGTTTCGGGCCAAGTTCGGGCTCGTGATCAACGCCGGAGTTCCGCTCGCGATCACGTTCCTGCCCGCGGTGCTGGCCCGGGACACTCACGTCTCGATGGACGCCGGGCTCGCGCTCTGGATCACTCTCGCTGTGTTCGTCCACGCGCTCGGGTCGCTCGGGGTCTACCAGTGGTTCCCGTGGTACGACCAGTTCGCGCACGCCCTCTCGTCGTCGGTGGTCGCGGGCGTGGGCTACGCCGTCATCACGGCGTTCGACCGCCACTCGGAGTCGGTGGAGTTCCCCCCGGAGTTCGTCTCCGTGTTCCTGTTCGTGTTCGTGATGGCGTTCGGCGTTCTCTGGGAGATCCTGGAGTTCACCACCGGGCTCGTCTCGGGGATGGTCGGCGGCGAGGCGGTGCTGGCCCAGTACGGGATGAGCGACATCATCTACGACCTCGTGTTCAATCAGGTCGGCGCGATCATCGTCGCGGCGTGGGGCCACTCCCGGCTGTCGGGGGTGAGCCGGGACCTCTCCCGGGAACTCGACGAGTAGCTACTCCGACCAGGTGTCCAGTCCGGTGAGCACGAACACCCCAGCGCGACGAGCAACTGACCGGCAAGCGCCTCCAGCCCGGCGATGGCGCGCGACCGCCCCGACCGGCCGGCCGTCGCCGTACCCCAGCGTGGCGAAGTCGCGGTCGGTCTGTTGGTTCGAGCCGGTCGGGCCGCTACGCCTTTTTGGCCGGGCGCCGTCGAGGTCGGGCGTGATCGACCGACAGGCGATCCACGACGAGATCTACCGGATCCGCGAGGAGACCGACGCCAGCCGCGAGGTGCGCCAGAGCCTCCAGTCCATCGAGCGGTCGCTCTCGGGGATGGAATCCGACGAGGAGGCGCCCGGCGCGTCCCCCGATCGGCTCGAAGAGATACGGGCCCAGATCGACCGGCTCGCCGCCGACGCGGAGGGCGAGACCGCGTCCGAACTGGAGCGACTCCGGGCGCAGGTCCGGGACGTCGAGCGCGAAGAGCGCGCCGACGACTCCGAGGCGGGCGACGAGCGGTGACCGCGACCCGACCGCGAGCCACCGGACTGCCACTTCCCTCGAAGTCAAGTCGGCGGGCG
Source organism: Halorussus marinus (assembly GCF_004521895.1). Taxonomy (NCBI): domain Archaea; kingdom Methanobacteriati; phylum Methanobacteriota; class Halobacteria; order Halobacteriales; family Haladaptataceae; genus Halorussus; species Halorussus marinus. The sequence goes on along the minus strand of NZ_SBIR01000002.1, from coordinate 334,806 downwards.
CCCACGCTCCGGCCATGAGCGAACTCACAGACCTGACCCGCGAACTGGTCACAATCCCGAGCCACGACGACGAGACCGAGGCGGGCGACGCCATCGAGGCGTGGCTCCGCGAGGAGACCGACGCCGACGTGACCCGCGACGCCGTCGGCAACGTGATCGCCCGCAAGGGCGCGGGCGAGTCGTCGCTCGCGCTGGTCGGCCACCACGACGTGGTGGCGCCGGCCGACTCTCAGACGACCGCCGACGGCGAGTACGTCGTCGAGGAGCGCGACGGTCGGCTCTACGGCCGGGGGACCGCCGACATGAAGGGCGCGGTCGCGGCCGCGATGCTCGCGTTTAGGGATGGGACTCCGTCGGGCGAACTCGTCTTCGCCAGCTTCGTCGGCGAGGAGACCGGCGGCGAGGGCGCGCGCGGGGCCATCGACGCCGGCTTCGCGCCCGACTACGCCATCGTGGGCGAGGGCTCGACCGGCTACTCGGCGCCGGGAGTCACCGACGTGGCGGTCGCCCACAAGGGCCGGCGCGCGAGCGTCGTCACCGCCGCGGGCGCGGCCGCCCACGCCAGCGAGCCCGAGGCGGGCGAGAACGCGATCTACCGCGCCACCGACGCCGTCGACGAGATCCGAGAGCTGTCGTTTCCCGCGACCGAGGTGTTCGGCGAGCGGGTCAGCGGGAGCCTCGCGGTCACGGAGATCGACGGCGGGAGCGGGTGGAACGTGATCCCCGAAGCCTGCGAGGTCACCGTCGACGAGCGGACCGTCCCGGGCGAGCGCGCGGACCTCGGACGGGTCGAGGCGATCGAGGGCGTCGAGTGGACCGTCGAGCAGGACCTCCCGCCGATGGAGTGCGACGACGAGGCGTTCGCCGAGACGGTGCTCGCGGCCGCCCGGAGCGCGCAGGACGACGATCCCGAGCTGGTGACCAAACCCCACGCGACCGACGCGGGGTGGCTCGACGAGGCGGGCACGACCTGCGTGGTCTGTGGCGCGTCCGAGCCCGGCGAGGCCCACACGAAAGACGAGAGCGCGAGCGTCGCCGTACTGGAGCGGTGCTACGAGATCTACCGGGACGCGGCCGAGCGGTTCGGGGCGTAACGGGACGCGCGGTCCGGGGCGCGGTCGGTCGGAGCCTTTCGGACCGGAACCCCCGATTTGATATTTACTGACACGCTAGTCGGCGTCGATGGCAAGCGAAGCCGCCACAGACGAGGCGTCCGAGACGTACACCGAGTTCATCGAGAAGGTACAGCGACTCAGCAACGTCGGGCAGGCCGCCGGCGTGCTCGCGTGGGATCAGGAGGTCATGATGCCCGAGGGCGGCACGCCCGCCCGGTCCAAACAGCGTTCGACCCTCTCGTCGCTGAGCCACGAACTGCTCACGTCCGAGGAGATGGCCGACCTGCTCGACGAGCTCGAAGCCGAGTCGCTCGCCCCCGAGCGCGAGGCCGTCGTCCGAGAGATCCGGCGCAAGCACGACCGGGCGGCGAAGGTGCCCCAGGAGCTCGTCGAGGAGATCTCGGAGGTCTCCTCGGAAGCGATGCCGGTCTGGCAGGAGGCCCGTGAGGACGACGACTTCGAGGCGTTCGCGCCCACCCTCGAGAAGCTGGTCGAGCTCAAGCGCGAGTACGCCGAGCACATCGACCCCGACCGAGACCCCTACGAGGTGCTGTTCGAGGAGTACGAGCCGTATCTCGGCGTCGAGACCGCCGAGGAGGTCCTCCAGCGACTTCGCGACGAGCTCGTCCCGCTCGTCGAGGCGGTCCGGGAGAGCGACGCCGACCTCGCCACCGACACCTTCGAGGGCGAGTTCGACACCGACGTCCAGGAGGAGCTGACCCGAGACGTGCTCGACACGCTGGGGTACGACTGGGACCACGGCCGGCTCGACACCGCGCCCCACCCGTTCTCGACGGGCAATCAGTTCGACGCCCGGGTCACCACGCGGTTCAACGAGGAAGACCCGCTGGGCGCGCTGATGAGCACGATCCACGAGTTCGGCCACGCCACCTACACGCTCGGGCTCCCCCGCGAGGCGTACGGGACGCCGCTGGGCGAGTCCCGGGACATGACCGTCCACGAGTCCCAGTCGCGGCTCTGGGAGAACCACGTCGGGCGCTCGGCGGCGTTCTGGGAGCGGTTCCTCCCCAAAGTTCAGGATCGGTTCCCCGACCGGCTCGGCGACGCGTCGGTCGAGGACGTCTACGAGGCCGCAAACGAGGTGTACGAGGACAACCTCATCCGGGTCGAGGCCGACGAGCTCACCTACCACATGCACATCGTGGTCCGGTTCGAGATCGAACGCGACCTGGTCCGGGGCGACCTCGACGTCGAGGACGTGCCCGAGGTCTGGAACGACAAGTACGAGGAGTATCTGGGCGTTCGCCCCGACTCCGACGCCGAGGGCTGTCTGCAGGACATCCACTGGAGCCACGGCGACTTCGGCTACTTCCCGACCTACTCGCTCGGGAGCGTGCTCGCGGCCCAACTCTACGACAGCGCCGCCGACGACATCGACGGCCTCGACGAGAAGATCGCGGCCGGCGAGTTCGAACCGCTCCACGACTGGCTGACCGAGAACGTCCACCGACACGGCTCGCGGTACACCACCGACGACCTCGTCCGACAGGCGACCGGCGAGGGCTACACCGCCGACTACTTCCTCGACTACGTCAAATCGAAGTACGGCGCCCTCTACGAACTCGACGACTACCAGTAGCCGCCGGCAAGCGCCCTCGCGGGTTCACCCGTTTCCGACCGCGTCTCTCAGTCGCTCGGCGGCCTCGCGGTCCGACACCCGAACGAGCAGGCGTCCGTCCCACTCGCCGTCCGCCATGGCGGCGGCGAGGTCGCGGCCCAACGTCGCGGTCTGGACGCGCTCGCCGTCGAGGTAGGTGCGGATCTCGTGGGCGCCGGGGTCGTCGAACGCGCCGGCACGTTCGAGTCCGTCGGTGAATGCCGCGGCCCCGTCGTCGGTCAGCGTCATCCGGACCTGATAGCCGCCCTGTCGCGATTGCTCGACGTCGCCGACGCTCGCGACGTCCGTGCCCGTGAGGAGTTCGCGTTCCCCGTCGCTCTCCGAGACAGCGATCCGAAACCGATCACCCGGGCCGTCGACCGTCGATTCGCTCGCGGAGTCGGTTTCGGTTCCACCGTCGGCGGTCTCGGTTTCGGAGTCGGTCGGCTCGGTCCCGGCGTCGACCGCCTCGCGGACGGACGCGTAGTCTAGACAGCCAGCACCGCCGACCAGCGCGAGCGACCCCGTCGCGAGCACTCGTCTCCGAGCGGGCGAGTCGGGTGTGTTCGTTCGCGAGGGCATACAAGGCGTTTTCCCGCGGCCCCGCTTAATATTTTGTCAAAAATACTATTGGCTCGGCGCGAAGCCCCGCGGGTATGCCAGACGGACGTTTCTCGCGGCGGCGTCCGCCGGCGTCTCGCTCGCCGCCTGTACTGCGACGCCCTGATCTCGCCGGAAAACGCCGATTAAGCCGGCCCTACGATCGGTGACAGGTGCGATCTGTGGAGAAATCAGCTGTTGCGTATATATAGTTGGAACGTTGTCACACCGATACGGTTATATGCGTGGTGTGCGTTAGCACACCCTGTATGGCGACCGCACCGACCGGCGACGACGACCTCTTCGATCAGTTCCTCTCCGAGCGCGGACACGAAACCGAGAGCGTCGGCTGGGATCAGGACTATAACAAAAAGCAGTGTCCGGAGTGTGGCGGACTCCACGAGTCGGCGGCCAGCGAGTGTTCGGTCTGCGGGTGGCGACCGCAGTAGGCGGTCGCTACAGCGCGGTTATCAGTCCAGCGCCCACGACGATCAGCACCGCGCCCGCCACCACGCCGCGGGTGACCCGCTCTAGGTCTCGTAGCAGGAACGCCGCGAACACGGTGGTGAACAGGGGCGCGGTCCCGGCCAGCGGGTCGACGATCGCGACCGGCCCGCGGTCGAACGCCTCGAACAGCGAGAGCAACGCGACCGCGGTGACGGTCCCGCTGATCGCGAAGTAGCCGTAGGTCCGGCGCGGCGCGCCGAAGACGTCCCGGCGGCCCTTCGCGAGACCGTAGGCCGCGAGTCCGATCAGCGCCGCGGTCTCGTTGATCGTGACCGCCTGCAGGGTGGTCGCCGGCGTCGTCGTCAGCCCGAACCGCCGGACGACGTTCCCGAACGCGAACAGCCCGGCGGCCGCCACCGGGTAGAGGAGTTCGCGGCGCTCCCAGCCGCCGATGTCCCCGCCCTCCGCGAGCGCGAGCGAGACCAGCCCCGCGACCAGCACGAGGATGCCGAGCGCGGTCGGGAGCGTCACGGGCTCGCCGAGCCACGCGAACGCGAGCACGGTCGCGAACAGCGGCCGGGCGCTGATGCCCGCGCTGTTGACGCTCGCTCCGACCTTGTCGACGCCCGTGAACGTCGCGAGCCGTCCGAGCGCGGTCCCGACCAGCCCGGCCGCGGCGAACACGCCCACCGTCGCCGCCGAGAGGCCGGCCGCGGGCCGGCCGCCGGTAAGCGCGAGCAACGCGACCCAGTAGATGGCGGTGTCGACCGCGACGACCACCAGCGACGCCTGGAGCGAGGAGCCTCCGGCCGCCATGCCGCGCTTGGAGACGATCGGACTGAACCCCCACAACACCGCCGGTACCAGCGCGAGCGCGATCACGTCCGGAGCGGGAGTCATCGTCGGCCTCTGGGGTCTCCGCCGGCTTATAATGGCGGGTCGCGACAAAACTGAACAGCGAACGTATCCGAATCGAACGAGTGTCGACAGAAATATATTGTAAGATTTCCGTACCTCCACAGGAGAAATGCCCGAGTGTCAGAACTGCGGCTCGTTCGTCACTGACGCCTACGCGCGGGTGTTCACGCCACGCGGCGTCGACGAGCCACGAGTGTGTCCGGAGTGCGAGGACAAGATCCGAGACGGCAGCGAGGTCCGCGAGGCGAGGTCGCCGCGCAACCCCTCTTGAACGCCGGTTTCGGCCGCTCTCCCTGTAGACTGGCCCGTCCGGCGAGCAGGACGCTCGCGGGCCGACGTCCGCGGCGCCGATTCACCTCCCTTTATGAGTGCGGGGCCCATGGGATTCCTGTAATGAGCCACGACACGGAGGACCACGTCACCCGTCTCTTCGGCGGCCCGGGGAGCGGGAAGACGACCGAACTCCTCGACCGGGTCGAGGACATCCTCGACCGTGAGGACGTCGGCGTCAACGATATTCTGCTGGTCTCGTACACTCGCGCGGCCGCCAACGAGGTCCGCGAGCGACTCGCCGAGCGCCGGGACATCAACCCCCGGTCGCTCCAGGGGACCGTCTGTACGATGCACGCGAAGGCCTACGAACTGCTCGACCTCTCGCGCAACGACGTCGTCGACGAGTCCGACAAGAAAGAGTACTGCGAGGACTACGGCATCGAGTTCGAAGACGAGTACAGCGGCGCGGGCCGGCGGACCGCCCGCTCGACCACGCTCGGTAACAAGATCATCGCCACCAGCCAGTGGCTCCAGCGCACCAGTCGGGACGTCTCGGACTGGTACGACGTCCCCTTCCAGTGGAACGACGAGGAGGTCCGGCTCCCGCCGGACATCGACCCCAACGCCCAGGAGGGCAACAAGTACACGCCGACGTGGCCGAGCGACGACGACCGCCTCGACGTGCCCGAGGCCATCCGCGGGTGGCGCAACTACAAGGGCGAACACGACCTCGTCGGGTTCGCGGACATGCTCGAACGGGTCCAACAGCGCTCGCTGCTCCCGAACGTCGACTATCTGGTGATCGACGAGTTCCAGGACATCACCAGCCTCCAGTACGACGTCTACGAGGAGTGGAAGCCCCACATGGAGCAGGTGTTGATCGCGGGCGACGACGACCAGGTCGTCTACGCCTGGCAGGGCGCCGACCCCGGCCTGCTGCTCGACGAGGGCGGCAACGACGTCATCCTCGACACCTCCTACCGACTGCCCTCCGAGATTCTGGAGGTCGTCCAGCAGGAGGTCAGCCACATCGACCACCGCCAGGAGAAGAACCTCTCGCCCCGCAAGCAGGGCGGCACCGTCGAGCAGATCGACAGCCCCTCGATGCTCGATCTGGTGCGCAACGTCCGGTACACCGTCGAGGAACACGACGGGACCCTGATGTTGCTGTTCCGGGCGCGCTACCAGATGTTCCGGTTCATCGACGAGTTCATCGACGAGGGCATCCCGTTCCGGTGTCTGACCGACCAGCGGATGTGGACCGACCGGCTCACCCAGTACGTCCGGGCGGTCGAGAACGTCGAGGCCGACGAGCCGATCACGGGTCTGCAGGCCCGCCGGCTCGCCGACATGCTTCAGGACTCGGCGTTCGGGAGCAACGAGCGCGACGAACTGTTCGACGCGATCGACGAGCGCAAGGAGGCCGCCGACACCGACGACCTCGAGGAGATCGAACTCGATCCCGACTTCGTGACCGAGTACGCGCCGTTCATGCCCGGCCCGGCCGCGGCCGCCGACATGGTACGGAAAGTCACCAGCTTCCAGAAGAACTCGATGCGGGGCTACTTCGGCGGCGACTACGAGGACGTGCCCGAAGACCGGGTCCGCGTGGGCACCATCCACTCCGCGAAGGGTCGGGAGGCCGACCACGTCTTCGTCGCCACCGATCTGACCGAGAAGGTCGTCGAGCAGATGGCCGCCACCGTCGACGAGGCGGAGGTGCCCGACGACATCGAGTTCACCTCGACGACCGACCCCGTGCCGACGCTGACCGACAACGAGCGGCGGGTGTTCTACGTCGGGATGTCTCGGGCCCGCGAGCGCCTCGTCGTGATGGAGAACCTCGTCAGCGGCGCGCCGACCCTTCCGATCGACGTACTGCTGTACAACGAGCGCAACGAGAAGACCGTCGAGGAGGTGCTGAACGAGATGGAAGACCCGCCCGCCCAAGACTGAGTCTTCGACCGAGACGGTCGGTGAGACGGGGCGCTCGCGTGCGAACGCTCGCCTCCCGCGTCCGACGCGCCGAGAGCGGCAGTCGAGTGCTTTTATTAGAGTTCGCCTCAGGCTTCGGTACGAAGCGTGACTGTATCGTGTTTACGGCGATGGGTTCGTACCGCCGGTGGCGTTTCCAGTTCGGGACGATCGCCCGCGGATTCAGCCCCTCGATCGGGTACGGAGAACACACACGTCTCGGATACGGGGCTCGGCGAGAGGACCACCCGCGACGAGAACGCCCCGACACGTCGCCGATCGAGGGGTGACCGATGAGCGGTCACGATAACCGCTCGCCCGAGGCGGAACTCGGGCTCCTCGACGCGACGATGATCGGGATGGGCGCCATGATCGGCGCCGGTATCTTCGTGTTGACCGGCCTGGCCGCCGAGATAGCCGGACCGGCGGCGCTGCTCGTGTTCGTGCTCAACGGGGTCGTGACCGCGTTCACCGGACTCTCGTACGCGGAGCTCGCGTCGGCGATCCCGAAAAGCGGCGGCGGGTACGCGTTCGTCCGCGAGATCTTCGACGACCTCCCCTCGTTTCTGATGGGGTGGATGCTCTGGTTCGCCTACATGATCGCCGGCGCGCTGTACGCGCTTGGATTCGCGCCGAATTTCCTCGAACTGCTCCACGTCTACGAGCTCGTGCCCCCGCCAGAACAGATCGGGTCGATCGCAGTTCCCGTCGTCGACGCCGGCGTTTCGGCGGGCTTCGGTCTCGCGTTCGGGGCGGTCCTGTTACTCGTGGCGCTGAACGCCGCGTCGACCGCCGCCAGCGGCAGTGTCGAGACCATCTTCACCGCCACGAAGGTCAGCATCCTCGTCGTCTTCGTGGCCTTCGGTGCGACCTCGCCGATGTTCTCGGGCGCGGAGTTCCAGCCGCTTTTCTCCGCCGGGTCGGGACCGAGCGCCGTCCTGCCCGCGATGGGGCTCACGTTCATCGCCTTCGAGGGGTACGACCTCATCACGACGGTGACCGAGGAGGTCGAGAACCCCCGCCAGAACATCCCGAAGGCCATCTTCGCCAGCTTGGCCGTGACGATCCTCGTCTACGTGACGGTGGTCACGGTCGCCATCGGGACGCTGGGCGCTCAGGGGCTCGCCGAAGCCGGCGAGGCCGGCATCGCCGAGGCCGCCACGGAGTTCATGCCGACCGGTCTGCCGATCATCCAGAACGGCGGTGCACTGATCGTCTTCGGCGCGGTCTTCTCGACGCTGACCGCGCTGAACGCCGTGGTGATCGCCTCCTCGCGGGTGGCGTTCTCGATGGGTCGGGAGGGACAGCTCCTCCCGAGGTTCGGCCAGCTCCACCACCGCTACGGGACGCCCTTCGTGGCGATTCTCGCGAGCGGGGTCGTGATGCTCGGATCGGTGGTTCTGCCGACTCAGAGCGCGGGAAACATGTCGAGCCTCTTTTTCCTGCTCTCGTTTATCGTCGTCAACGGCGCCGTGATCAAACTCCGCCGAGAACGACCGTCCATGAACCGCCCCTACGAGGTTCCGTACTACCCGATCCCGCCACTCATGGGCATCGGACTCAATCTGCTGTTGACCGTCGTGCTCGTGGTGTTCCTCGTGCGGACGGACCCGATGGCGCTCGTCCTCAGCGTCGGGTGGATGCTGCTCGGCGGCGTCGCGTACGTGGCGCTCGACCGGGTTCGTGCGATGCAGGGCGCCGATACCGAACCGACTTCGACCACGATGACCTCCCAAGAACGTGATTGATAATGACAGGAAATCTCGACGTCATCATCGCGGGCGGCGGACGCGTTGGCTTCCAGACAGCGGCCCTTCTGGCTAACCGCGGCGACAACGTGACGATAATCGAACGCGACGGAGACACCGTCGAGGACCTCGCGGATGCGTGGGTCGCGACGGTCATCGCGGGTGACGCGACCGATCCCACTATCCTCGAACAGGCAGACGTCGCGGGCGCCGACGTCGTCGCCGGACTCACCGGCCTGACCGGGCTCAACCTCGCGGTCTGTATGGCGGCGACGGAGATGAACCCGGACGTCCGAACCGTCGCGCGGGTCGAACGTGAGGCGGGCGACGCCTACACGCGGTTCGTCGACGCCGTGGTCTTTCCCGAACGGGCCGGCGCGAAAGTGGCCGCCGACGAGATCACCGGGAGCGACATTCGGACGCTCGTCGACGTGACCGCGTCGCTCGACATCATGCAGATTCGCGTCGAGGAAGACGCCCCGGCCGCCCGAAAGGACCTCAGCGAAGTTCGGTTCCCGGCCGGGACGCTGGTCATCTCCGACGAGGACGGCGAGCGAGTCGCTCGCTCGGACACGACGCTCACGCCGGGCAAGAGCTACGTCGTCGCGGTCGAACCCGAGGTCGTCGACGAGGTGTTGAACCTCATGCGGGGGTAGGTTTCGGAGCGCTTCGCACCGACAGGGGGTCACTCCTCGTCGTCGGGCGTCTTCGCGACCTTTCCGAGCGTCTTCTGAGCGACCGACCCCGGCACGTCGCCGGGGGTCGTCAGATACTCCTCCAGCGCGACCATCAGGGCCGCGACGCCGACGAACGCCGCGCCGACGGCCGTCTGGCCCGCCAACAGCTTCTCGACGCCGAGCAGCCCCACCGGGAGGGCCAACACGAGCGTCCCCGCGAGCTGTATCGTGGCGATGATACCCGGTTTGCTCATCACCACCTCCTTGCTCGCGGGCCGATAAAAACCCGCGGCTCGCGGGCGCCCCTGGCGGGACGTCGGCCGCCAGCGCCACCCTCGGCTTCGCGCCTGCGACCGGGCCGTCACGCCGCCGGACTCCGGAACCCTTTTCATCCGCTCGCCGCCACGAATCTGGTATGTTTACCGGAATCGTTGAGGAGTCGGGCGAGGTGCGTGAGGTCACCGTGACAGAGGAGGGCCGTCGGCTCCGGATCGCGGGCGAGACGGTCGCGGCCGACCTACAGCGAGGGCAAAGCGTGAGCGTCAGCGGGGTCTGTCTCACCGTCGAGGACCACGACCCCGGGTGGTTCGAGGTGTTTCTGGCGAGCGAGACGGTCGAGAAGACGTATCTGGGCGCGGTCGAGGCCGGCGACCCGGTGAACCTCGAACGCGCGATGCCCGCCGACGGGCGGTTCGACGGCCACGTCGTACAGGGACACGTCGACGGGACCGTGACCGTCGGGGCGGTCAGACAGGTCGGCGAAGACTGGGAGTACGAGTTCGACCTCCCCGCCGATCTGGGCAAGTACGTCGTCGACAAGGGGTCGGTCGCGGTCGACGGGATCAGCCTCACGGTGGCCGACCGCGACGAGGAGTCGTTCTCGGTCGCGATCATCCCCGAGACCCGCGCGGTGACGAACCTCTCGGAGAAAGAGCCGGGCGACCCGGTCCACCTCGAAGTCGACGTGATCGCGAAGTACGCCGAGCGACTCCTCGCGGACTCGGGGCTCGGCGACTGATCGGGCCTCACTCCGACTCGCGCTCGACCGACTCGGCGTCGGCGTCCTCGAAGCTGACCCGCCGGCCCATGTCCGTCTGCTTGTACGCGCTCCGGTAGCGCGCGATCTTCCGGTAAAGGAGGTAGCCGAACACGCCGTCGTAGACCGCGATGAACCCGAGAAACGCGAGCCCGGTCGAGATTTCGAGGCCCGCGAGATCGACGATCGCGGGGAGGTAGGTCACCGCGGTGTTGTACGTCGCGTGGATGAACGTCGCGATGAGCAGCCCCTTCACCACGATGGGGCCGGCGTTCTCGCGGTTGAACTTCGCCAGCCCGAGGTAGTAGCCCGCGAACGCCGAGTAGATGACGTGGCCCGGCCCGGCTAGCAGTCGGCTCGCGGCGGTCTGGGTCGCGCCCGCGATGGCCTGCGAGCCGATGGTCGAGGTCTGTCCGATGCCCTGTGTGATGTAGATGGCGTTCTCGATGGTCGCGAAGCCCAGCCCCGCCATCGCGCCGTACACAGCACCGTCGATGACCGCGTCGAAGCGGTCGTCCCGGAACGCGTAGAGCCGGATCGCGAGCCACTTCACCGTCTCCTCGACCGGCCCGACGACGAGGTAGAAAAAAAGCGCCATCCCGACGACCGGCACGACCGTCACGACGCTCGCGATGGTGTTGACGATGGCCGCGAACCCCGCGAACAGCACGCCGAGCAGGAACGTCCCGACTAGCAGCGCGAGCGGTTCGGATGTCGTCACGTCCGCGTACCAGATGTAGGCCGCCAGCGCGAACGCCGGCACCACCGACAGCAAGACCAGCGTCCCGATGATCGGGTCCCTGACCGCCGCGAGCCCGGTCAGGTAGAACTGGACCCCGAGGATCACGAGCGCGACGACGACGAGACCGACCCGCGTCGACGCGTGGAGCCCCCGGTAGACGCCCGTCGAGAGCCAGTCGAGTCGACTGCGATTCTCCCACGTAGCGACGTCGTAGAGGTCCGCGGAGTCGGTCGCGCCCTCTTCTACCGGATCGCGTTCTGAGCCCATTGGGCGGTGTTTCGTAACCCAACAGTAATTATCTGGCCCCCGCGGACGCCTAGTATTCCTTGATCGTGACTATATACCATATATTATGGTAGGGCGAGCCTTATCACTCGGGACCGGCCATCGATCGGTAACGATGTCGTACCGAAGTCACAGTCGAGGTATCATGTACACGGCCCCGCCGGGCGAGGAGACGAACGACCGAGAGACCGCGACCGACGAGCCAGAGACCCCCGACGAACCGACCCCCGAAATCGACCACGAGGCGACCGCCACCGAGGCGAACTGGACCGGGAACGTCGCCGCCGACGACTGACGGGGTCGGACCGACTCGCCGCCGACGCGACTCTTTGTACGCCCGCGACCGCCAGCGTGACCTCCCTCGCCGAATCGTCAGACCGATAGTGGCCCCGCCCGAGCGTTCGGCCATGAGCAGGGTCCGCATTCGGGGCATCTACGCCACCGCGCTCACCGAGCGCCTCCGGGACGGGTTCGACGTGGTCCAGGCGTCACCGCCGATCCGCGACCGATTCGACGCCGCGTTCCCGGCCGAGCCGGCCGACGCCGACGTGGAGACGACCGACGACCGCCAAGGTGTCGGCGTCGTCGGCGACCCGGAGACGGTCGCGGCGATCGCCGACTCGATCTCGGACGGCCGCGACGCCTTTCGGTGGGACGACCCCGCCCCGCGGGGCGCGGTGTTCGACGGCGAGGTGACCGACGCGCTCGGCGGCGGCGCGGTCGTCGACCTCGGGGAGCGGGAGGGCTATCTCCCGTACGGCAACGTCGACCGGCGGGTCGACGAGGGCGACCGGGTGCGCGTGCAGGTCCACGAGCCCGTTCCGCCGTGGGCCGACCACCGACCGGGGCTCGGGACGACGATCCGGACTTTCGGTGGCGTCGCTTCGCTCTCGCGGGACGTCGACAGCGTGGTCGCGGCCGGCGACGAGGCGACCCGGACCGAACTCGCCCGGACCACCGAGATGCTCCCGACCGACCCGCCCGACGAGTGGGGCGTCCGGTGGGAGCACGCCGCGGCCGACGCCGACCTCGACGCGATGGACGCGGCGCTCGCGGCGGCGCTCGAACGCGCCGAGGCGCTCGACGACGCGCTCGCGGGGGCGTCCGACCCCGAGTCGGGCGCCGTGGGCAGGCTCGGGGCGCCCGCGGCGACCGAGTGGACGTGGTTCGGCCGCGAGTCGCGGTTCGACCTCGACGCCGACCGGCGGGCGGTCGCGACCACCATGCCCGGCCACCACCGCGTCAAGGCCGCCCGGGAGTCGGCCAGCGCGGCGGTCGACTTCGTCGAGGACATCGGCGGCGTGGGCGGGGAGTTCCCGACCGGCGCGACCCTCCGGCAGTTCGGGCCGGCCGAGGGCGATCGGGTGAAGATCCGCCACGGCAAGCCCGACGGCCGGTGCTTCTCGCTCGGGACCGGCGAGGTCACCGACTGCACCCCCGACGAGGGGAAGGTGACGGTCCGCCGGGAGCTGTCTGGCGCCAGCGGGGTCTACGACGCGCTCGGCACGCCCCGCGACCCCGGCGACGTGGCGATCACGAAGTTCCGCGAGGGTCGGTGGTGGTACCCGACCGCCTACCGGAGCGCGGACGGCGACTCGAAGGGCACCTACGTCAACGTCTGTACGCCCGTCGAGCTGTTCCCCGGGGCCGCCCGGTACGTCGACCTCCACGTCGACGTGGTGCGCCAGCCCGACGGCGAGGTCCGGCGGGTCGACGACGACGAACTCGACGACGCGGTCGCCGACGGCGACGTCTCCGAGGCGCTCGCGGGGAAGGCCCGGAGCGTGGCCGCGAGCGTCGAGTCGGCGCTGAAATAGCGAACGGCGTCTTCCGATCGTGCTCGGTTGGGTCCCCTAGCTCCCCAACGTGACCGAACCACCCCGAGCGAGCGGATCACGCGACGACCGGAGCGACGTGCCGGTTCGAACTGGCCGGTCGCTGGACGACGCCGACCGAAGCCTGTAAACGCCGATCGCGTCTCTCGACGGTAATGAAAGACGACAGACTGAAAGACGTTCTGCTGATGACGATCGCCATCCAGCTCTCGGTTATCGGCACGGCGCCTGCGGACGATTCGCTGGTGCCGCTGTTCTTCGTCGGCGTGTTGCTCACGCTCGTCGTGGTCCTCAGAGAGTCGGCTCGCCGCGCCGGAGAGTACTTCTCCTGATACGCGAGCCACTCGGATTCGACAGAGCCACCACGAGAGCAGAGCCGGGTGCAGTGTTTTCGATCGAGGTTCCCGAACGAGCCCAACCGCTCGTCTCAGATGAAGTCGCTACTCGGCGAGCCCTCGCCCCGACCGCCGCGCCCGCCCTCGTTGCGGTCGATCCCCATCACGCTCTCGGGCTGGTCGATGTCCCAGTCGCCGGTGCCGTCGTCGGCGACCCGGACGGTCACGTCCTCGACCTCCTCGAAGTCGGCCGCGAGATCGAGTTTGATGTTCTGGGCGGTCCGCGGGCTGATCGCACACCCCGAGCACGCGCCGCCGAGTTCGACGACGACCTCGCCCGACTCGGGATCGGCCTTCTGGACCGCGCTCTCGCCCCCGTGCATGCTGATGATGGGCATCTGGCCGGTGAGCCACCGCTCGACTCGGGTCTGCAGCGAGTCGTCGTCTTCGGTCATGGCTACTCGTAGGGGTCGCAGGGATGGTAGGGTTTTGGGTTCGTCACTCGGCCGGCGTCAAAACTGGTATCACTCGGGGCGTCGTGCTCGACACGAGTGAGATCGCGTGACGGACGAACGAGACGCCGCGGCGGAGTCGAGCGACCACGGGCCGTTTCACACCGAGCGCGCCGTCGACCTCTACGCCGATCGGATGGCCGACGCGGCGCTGTTTTCCCAGGAGCGGACGGCGGTCGAGCGGTACTTCACCGAGCCGGGCGGGTCGGTGCTCGACGTCGGGTGTGGCGCCGGCCGAGTCGCCTCGCTTCTCGCCGATCGGGGATTCGACGCGACCGGCGTCGACGTCAGCAGGCCGCTGGTGGCCGACGCGAGCGACCGCCGGCCGGACCTCGACTTCCAGCTCGCGGACGTCCGGACCCTTCCCTTCGAGTCGGCGACGTTCGACTACGCCGTGTTCTCGTTCTACGGACTCGACTACGTCCTCCCTCGGGCCGAGCGCCTCGCGGCGCTTCGCGAGCTCTACCGGGTCCTGAATCCCGCCGGCGTGCTGGTGTTTTCCTCGCACAACAGCTGGCATCCGTTCGTCCCGCTCTCCGGGCGCGATCTGTTGCAGGCGCTGAAAGACGTGTGGGACCTCTATCTCCGTCCGAAGAACCGCGACCGGCTTCTCTCGCGGTACAAGGTCGAGAGCGTCCCGCTCGGCGAGGTCGAGATCTACCTGTCGAACCCGATCCACCAGTGGCTCCAGCTCCGCAAGTGCGGGTTCACGCCGCTCGACGTGGTGGGCCGTCACGACGACGTGCGGCGGTTCTTCGAGCGAGACCCCCACTACGTCGCGAAGAAGTAGCCGGCCGACTGAGCGGCCGTCTCATCGCCGCTCGCGCAGTTCCGCCCGCAGGTCGGCGACGTCCATGTCCTTCATCGACAGCAACACCAGCAGGTGGTAGACGATGTCGGCGCTCTCGTGGGCGATCTCCTCGCGGTCGTCGTCTTTCGCGGCCAGCAGGAGCTCGCTCGACTCCTCGCCGAGCTTCTCCAGCACCGCGTTCTCGCCTTTCTCGTGGCGGAACAGCGAGGCCGTGTAGGAGTCCTCCGGGAGCGTCTCCTTGCGGTCTTCGATGACCGCGAACAGTTCGTCTATGATCTCGCCGGTGGTGTCGGCGTCCCGGCTCACAGCCCCACCTCCGAGACCTCGTGGAGTTCGCGAAGTTCGTCGAACTCCTCGGGGTCGCGCCGGCCCGACTCGAACACCTCGGGGGCGACCTCGACGGGGGCGTTGGTGCGGGCCGCCAGCGCGAGCGAGTCGCTCGGCCGGGCGTCGATGACCGTCTCGCCCCGCGGGGTGTCGACGTGGAGGTCCGCGATGTAGGTGCCCTCCTCCAGCGACGTGACCGCGATGCGGGTGACCCGCCCGCCGAGTTCCTCGACCACGTCGAGCAACAGGTCGTGGGTCAGCGGACGGCCGATGTCCTCGGCCTCCATCCCGCGGGCGATGCTGACGGCCTCGTCGAAGCCGATGAAGATGGGGAGCACGTCGTCCTCGCCGTCGGGGGCGAGCACGACGACCGGAACCGGGCCGTCGCCGGTCATGGCGACCCGGACCGCGTCGATGTCGGCGTCCATGTGTCCGCCGACGGGGGCCAGCAAGAAAAGTCTGCCCTACTCGCCGGCGGGCGCCGACGCTCGGTCGGTCTCCTCGAAGAACGCCAGCCCGTGGAGCCGCGAATCGGGGGTGAGTTCGGGGTGGAAGGAGGTGGCGACCACCGGGCCGTCCCGGACCGCGACCGGGTGGCCGTCCCACTCGGCCAGCACCTCGGCACCTTCGCCGACCTCGCCGATGCGGGGCGCGCGGATGAACACCGCCGGGAAGGGGTCGTCGAGCCCCTTCACGTCGAGGGGCGCCTCGAAGCTGTCTTTCTGGCGGCCGAACGCGTTGCGCTCGACGGTCACGTCCGCGATCCCGAGGTTGTCGACCCGGTCGTCGCCCGCGTCGGTCGCGGCCACGATGAGCCCCGCGCAGGTCGCCAGCACGGGCTTGCCCGCCTCGGCGTGGTCGACGATCTCGGTCGCGATCCCCTCCGAGTGCAACAGTCGGGAGATGGCGGTCGATTCGCCGCCGGGGAGCAACAGTAGATCGCAGTCTGGCACCGTTCCGGCGGTCCTGATCTCGGTCACCGCTACCTCGCGGCCGTGGGCCCGGCCCGCCCGGCCGATCGCGTCTGCGTGTTCGGTCACGTCGCCCTGCACGGCGATGACGCCGGCGTGGAGAGTCATAGCGGGAGCTACGAAGTCGGGAAGCAAAAAGCGTCCGTCTCGGATCGACCTCCGAGCGGCGTCGGCGCCTTACAGGCCCATGACGTTGATGACCTTGATGAAGACGCCGAAGAGGACGCCGAACGCGACGATGGTCTTGGGGTCGATGCGGATGGCGTTTCGGTCCTCGGCGTCGAAGTACCGGACGAGTCCCGCGCTCGACATCAGCCCGCCCGAGTTCTGGCCACTGCTCATGTGCGGTCGTCCGGCCGCCGGTCGCGTAAACCTTTCGTTGCGCTTCCGGCAAGTCGGGGGTGGTGGGAAACCCTTATGCGCGCGGCGCAGGTAGGTCGGGTCGACTACAGATGACTGTCACCCTGAAGGACTTTTACGCGGACTGGTGTGGCCCGTGCAAGACCCAAGACCCGATCCTCGAAGAGATGGAGGCCGACTGGGGCGACGTCGAGTTCGAGAAGATCGACGTCGACGAACACCAGGACGTCGCCAACGAGTATCAGGTTCGGTCGATCCCGACCATCGTGGTCGAAAACGACGACGGGGTCGTCGAGCGGTTCGTCGGCGTCACCCAGCGCGACGAACTCGAAGAGGCGCTTCAGGAAGCCGGCGCCTGATCGGGCCGATCCGGTTTCCGACTCGGTTTTCCGGACGCGAGTGCTCGGTAGCGCCGCCTCTCGGGCTCACTCCAGTCCGACCGTCTCGGCGTACTCCTCGAACACCGCCCACGAGGGGTCCGACTCCGGGGGTTCGACGCGCTCGCCGTCGACGTACGCGCCCTCGCCGTCGCGCACCGCCCCGATCTCGGCGGTCGGGATCCCCTCGTCGTCGAGCGCCGCCAGCACCGCGTCGACGCCCGACGGGTCGACCGATACCACCAGCGTGCCCTCGCTGGTCGCGGCCCACGGGTCGATCTCGAAGAACTCGCAGGCGGCCTCGACCCCGGGGAGCGACGGGACCGCCGACGACTCGACGTCGAGTCGGACCCCGCCCGCTCGGGCCACCTCGACCAGCGCGCCTCGGAGGCCGCCCTCGGTGGCGTCGTGCATCGCGGTGACCGGCCCGGCCGCCGCGGCGGTCAGCGCGTCCCGCACCGGGCTCATGTCGTAGAAGCGCTCTTTGGCGTCCGCGATCGTCGACGCCGGGAGGTCGACGGCGTCCTCGAACAGCGTCACCAGAAAGCCCGCGACCTCGACGCCCGGGCCCTTGGTGACCAGCAGGCGGTCGCCCGGGGTCGCGCCGTCGGGGCGCACGAGGTCGTCGTGGTCGCCGACCGCGAGCGCGGTCGCGCCCCCGACCCACGGGTACTGACACCCGCCGTAGCGGGCGGTGTGGCCCGTCACGATGCTGACGCCCAGTTCGGTGGCCTCGCGGTCGAACGTCTCCCACACCGTCTCGAACTCCGCGTCGGTCATCTCGGGCGGCAGGGTGAACGTGACCGCCAGATGCGAGGGCGCGATTCCCGACACCGCCGCGTCCGAGAGCGCGACGTGGACCGCGAACCACGCCGCCTTCTCGAAGCCGAGCGCGGGGGTCAGCGAGAGCGGATCGCTGGCCACCACGACCGCCCGCCCGCCGACGTCGAGCACGCCGAAGTCGACGCCGTGTCGCGGCCCGAGGCGCACGTCCGGCCGGTCGGCTCCGAGCCGCGGGTAGATCTGTTCGTCGAAGAACGCTCGGTCGACCTTGCCGAGGTCGGTCATTACCGATCGTTGGGGGCTCGCGACCAAATCCGTGGCGGTTCCCCGACCAGTTACTATCGGTAACTAGATTGAACGAGGTAAGTATTTGTGGCGCGATCGCGTTGGCCCCGCCATGAGCGACGCCGACCAACCGCTCTCGGTGTGGTGTGCGGGGGAGGATTGGTGTGCGGTCACCGCGACAGCGACCATCCTCGGCAAGAAGTGGCACCCCGTGGTGATCCACCGCCTGCTCGACGGCGGCCCGATGGGGTTCAACGAACTCAAAGACGACGTCGACGGCGTCTCCAGCAAGGTGCTCTCGGACAGCCTCGACGACCTCGAATCGAAGGGGCTGGTCGACCGGGAGATCGTGAGCGAAAAGCCCGTCCGGGTGTCGTACTCGCTGACCGACCGCGGGGAGTCGCTTCGGCCGGTCATCTCCGCGATGGCCGAGTGGGGCGCCGAGCACCTCGCGGCCGCAGAGACCAAAGACGGCGCCGTCTCGTAGATCGGCGCCCGGACCGCGGCGCCGCGCTCGCCGACGCCGCGCGCCCGGTCCGTACCCTTTTGTCCGAAGCCGCGGCCACCTCCCCTCGAATGGGACACCGCGCGCTCCTCGCGTACCGCCGCGACGACGACTCGGCCGGCGATCCGACCTACGACCTCCACCGCTCGCAGTGGGGCGGCGCCGACTTCGCGCTCGCCCGCCACGTCTCGGCCGAGACGCCGTTCGCCGCCGACACCGCGTTCGCGGTCGACCCCAACCCGATTGGGACCGGCCTCGGGTTCGAGACGGTCGTCGCCGACCGCCTCGATTTCCTCGGCTACGAGGCGTTCTACCGCGTCGACGCCGGCTTCGAGGTCGCGCCGTTCCACGTCCTCTGGTTCGGCCTCGAATCCGACGCCGACGGCGTCGAGCGAAGCGAGACGGTCGGCCACGGCGCGCTGGTCGCGGCCCGGCCGCCCCACGACGACTTCCTGCCGGGCTGGTTCCGGGGGACGAAGGCCGCGGTCGGGGACGCCTTCGACTGCGGCGCCGTCGCGCGCGAGGACGCGCTCGCGTACCTCTCGGCCCGGGTCCGCTCGCGGGCCGGCGACCGGGAGGTGATCCTGCCCGAGTGAGCCCGCGCCCGAGACCGCCGTCGCTTCGCCGGCGGACGCGGGGCGCTTTAGTGGCTCGGTCGCCTATCCGGGAGCGTGACTCTCGCAGACGGCGACGCCCCGGACGCAGACCCCGCCGACGCCGACGCGCTCGTCCGCCCCGACCCCGAGACCGCCCGCCGGCGGATCGCGGCCGGGATCGACGACGGCGCGATGATCACCGTCTTCGGCCGGTGTACGGTCGACTACGAGGGCCGGGCCGCGAGTAGCCTCGGCCCCGGCGACCGGCTGGTGGTGCTCAAGCCGGACGGCACCGCGCTGGTCCACACCGACGAAGGCCAGAAGCCGATCAACTGGCAGCCGCCGGGATGTACCCACGAAGCCGCCGTCGCGGACGGCGACCTCCGGATCGCGAGCCGCCGGTCGTCGCCCGACGAGGAACTGGTCGTCGCGTTCGAGTCGGTCGAGCAGGTCGCGACCTTCGACGTCGCCGACCCCGCCGACCGGTCGCTCACCGGGACCGAGGAGGACCTCCGCCAGCGGATCCTCGACGACCCGAAGCTGGTCGAGGACGGGTTCACGCCGCTGGCCACCGAGCGCGAGACCCCCGCCGGGGCGGTCGACATCTACGGCGAGGACCGGGCCGGCGCGACCGTCGTGGTCGAACTCAAGCGCAAGCGGGTCGGCCCGGACGCCGCGGGCCAGCTCTCGCGGTACGTCGAGGCGCTGGGTCGCGAACTCCACGCCGACGCCGAGGTCCGCGGCATCCTCGTCGCGCCCTCGGTGACCGACCGGGCGCGCGGCCTGCTGGCCGAGGAGGGACTGGAGTTCGTCTCGCTCGGCCCGCCCGAGTGACCCTGCCGGCCGGGTCACTCGACCTCGTCTTTGAGTTCGGCGAGCGCGTTCATCGCCTCCAGCGGCGTCATCGTCGCCACGTCGAGCTCCCGGAGGCGGGCCGCGAGCGCGTCCTTCGGGCCGTCGGCGACGACCTCGGGGGCCGGTTCCGGGCTGGAGGCGTCGGGGTCGCCGGCGCGGTCGGTCCCCCCGCGGTCGGCGTCGAGCAGTTCCGTCGAGCGCGCCACCACTTCGTCGGGGACACCGGCCTCCCGGGCGACCTGCACGCCGTAGGAGGCGGTGGCCGCGCCCCGCCGGACCTCGTGGTCGAACGCGACCTCGCCGGCGGTCTGGTCGGCGGCGAAGTGGAGGTTGAAGGCGTTCGGGAGTTCGGCGGCGGTCTCGGTCAGCTCGTGGTGGTGGGTCGCAAACAGCGTCAGCGCGCCGATCTCGTCGTGGACGTGTTCGGTGACCGCGCGGGCGATCGCGAGCCCGTCGGTGGTGCTAGTGCCCCGTCCGACCTCGTCGAGCAAGACCAGCGAGTCCGCGGTCGCGCTCCGGAGGATCGAGGCCAGTTCGGTCATCTCGACCATGAACGTCGACCGGCCGCCCGCGATGTCGTCGCTCGCGCCCACCCGGGTGAACACCCGATCGACCGGCTCGATCCGGGCGCTCGCCGCCGGCACGAAGCTCCCGGTCTGGGCTAACACCGTGACGAGCGCGACCTGTCGCATGTACGTCGACTTCCCCGACATGTTCGGGCCGGTCACGACCGCGAACGACCGCTCGGAGTCGAGGCGCGTGTCGTTGGGGACGAACGACTGCTGGGTGCGCTCGACCACTGGGTGGCGCCCACCCTCGATCTCGATCCCGTCGCCGCCGATCTCGGGTCGGACGTAGTCGCGGGTGGCCGCCACCTCGCCGAGGGCGGCGAGCACGTCGAGTTCGGCCAGTGCCGCCGCGACCGCCTGCACGCGCTCGGACTCGGCGGCGACCGCCGACCGGACCTCCCGGAACAGCTCGTGTTCGAGGTCGTCGGCCCGGCTCTCGGCCCGGAGGATCTCGTCCTCGCGCTCCTTGAGCTCGGGCGTGTAGAACCGCTCGGAGTTTTTGAGCGTCTGGCGTCGGGTGTAGTCGTCGGGCACCGAATCGAGGTTGGCGTTGGTCACCTCGATGTAGTAGCCGTGGACCGAGTTGTGGCCTACCTTCAGCGAGTCGATGCCGGTCCGCTCGCGCTCCTGGGCCTCGAGGTCGTCGATCCACGCTTTCCCCTCGCGCTCGGTCTCGCGCAGTCGGGCCAGCTCCGCGTCGTACTCGGGGTTTATGACCTCGCCTTCGGTTATCTCGCGGGCGGGATCGGGCCTGATGGCGTCGTCGATCAGCGCCCGGACGTCTTCGAGTTCGTCGAGGTCGGCTCGGAGCGCGGCGAGCGTCTCCGAGTCGAACCCCGACAGCGTCTCCCTGAGATCGGGCACCGCGTCGAGGGTGTCTTTCAGCGACCGCAGGTCCCGGGCGTCGGCTCGCCCCCGCGAGATCCGGGCGATGAGCCGCTCGATGTCGTAGACGTCCCGGAGCGTCTCGCGGGCCGCCTCGCGCTCGCGGACGTTGCGGGTCCACTCCTCGACCGCGTCGAGGCGCGCCTCGATCCGGTCGGGGTCGACCAGCGGCCGCCGGAGCCAGTCTTTGAGCTCCCGGCTTCCCATCGCACACGAGGTCTCGTCGAGGACGCCGAGCAGGGTCACCTCCGCGTCGCCGTGGACCGTCCGGCGCTCGAACAGCTCCAGACTGGAGAGAGCGACCCGATCGAGCAGCATGTACTCGCGGGGCTCGTAGCGGGTGAGGTGGTTGATGTAATCGAGCCGGTCGTCCTGCCCGCTCCTGGCGTACTCGGCGTACGCCAACAGCGCGCCGCAGGCCCGGACCTCGGCGTCGGCGGCCAGCCGGGCGTCGGGCGAGCCGAAGTACGTCGCGACCGTCTCGGCGGCCGCCCCGGGCTCGAACGCCCCGGCGTCGTACGGCGACACCATGCAGTCGGCGTCGAAGGGGTCGGCCTCGACCCCGGGCTCGACGACCGCCTCGGCCGGCGCGAACCGGCTCACCTCGTCGGCGATCGTCGTCTCCCGGCGCGCGCTGGTCGCGTAGAAGTCGCCGGTCGAGACGTCGAGCAGCGCGAGCCCGAACCGATCGGGGTCCTCGGTCAGGCAGGCGACGAAGTTGTTGTCGTCGGTCGCAAGCAGTTCGTCTTCGGTCAGCGTGCCGGGCGTGACGATCCGGGTCACCGCCCGGTCGACCACGCCGGTGGTCTCGTCGGGGTCCTGAACCTGATCGGCGACCGCGACCCGGTAGCCGGCGTCCAGCAGCGTCTCGATGTACGACTCGGCGTTGTCGATGGGGATGCCCGCCATCGGGTAGGTGCCGGTCGAGTCCTCGCGCTGGGTCAGGGTGATCTCGAGCAGTCGGGCGGTCGCCTCCGCCGCCTCGCAGAACGTCTCGTAGAAGTCCCCCACCTGAAACAGCACGAGCGAGTCGTCGTACCGCTCGCAGAGCGCCCGGTACTGGCTCAGCATCGGCGTCAGCTCCTCGCCGCGGTCGGCCATCTTCTCGGGTACCCCCAGCGCCGCGTCCATGGGCGAGTTTCAGGGGGCGGAGGCCGAAATACCCCTCGGAACCGATCGGCGACGAGCGCGCCGTCCCCGGGTGGACGTGTCGCCGTCGAGTTCGTCGATCCGCCCCGACGGAAGCCCTAACGGTCCCCGGCCCCTACGGACGGGCGTGCAAGAGACAACCGACCCCGAGCCCGACACGCCCGTCCGGCTCGACGACGGCGACGACCTCGCGGCGTTCGTGGCCGACCACGACCTCGCGCTGGTGGACTTCTACACGAAGGGGTGTCCCCTCTGTCAGGCCATCGAACCGGTCGTGGGCAACGTCGCCCGCGCGACCGACGCCGCGGTCGGACTGCTCAACCCCCGCGAGGACCTCGATCTGATCGAGACCTACGACGTGCGAAGCGTCCCGACGCTCCTGCTGTTCGCCGACGGCGAGCCGGTCGACCGACTCGTCGACGGCTTCCAGGAGACCGAGGCGGTCGTCGACTTCGTCGAGCGCCGGGGCCGCGTCGACTGACGGCGGTCGTCGCGATCACTCGCCGTTTCGGATCGCCGACCGGACGGCGATCTCGGCGATCTCGCCGCCGCTCTCGGCGGTCGCGGCGAGTCCGTCGAGCACCCCGTTCAGGCGGTGGGCCTCGGCGGGCGACCGCTCGAACAGCGCGCGGTCGACCGCCTCGACGGCCGCGACCGTCTCCTCGCGGCGATCGAGCACCCGGTGGGCGATGTCGGTCCCACAGTCGTCGAGCACGGCGTCGCTTGCGTCCTCGACGACGCGTCTGGCGTCCGCGGCGAGCGACTCGACCTCGGGCACGGTCGCGTCGGGGACGGGCTCGTCGAGCCGGTCGGCGACCGCTCCGATTTCGACGGCGGCGTCGGCGACCCGCCGGAGCTGGCGGGCGGTCCGGTAGTACTCGAACAGCGTCGTCCGGCCGACGCCGAGCCGGTCGAGCTCGGCGAAATCGGTCAGCGACCGATTGAAGTGGCGCGTGATCATCTCGAACAGCCGGTCGACCTCCGCCGCCCTCGCGTCGAGCCCGTCGACGGAGGCGTCGGCGATTACCGCCTCGGTCGCGGTCCGGTGGACCGCGAGCGCCGCGAACTGGAGCTGGACCAGCGACTGCCTGACCGACACGTCCGCGGAGTCGAGCAGATTTCGGATCGCGATTCGGTCGGCGCCGGCCTCGATGACCTCGGCGCCGACCAGCGTCCGCGCGAGCGAGTCGGCCGTCCGGCGCTGTGCCGGCGTGAACGAGTCGGTCGGGACGAGCTCGATCTCCTCGAATCCGGCGGCGTAGGCGGCCTCGACCGCCCGTTCGATCGACTCGTCGCTCTCGCCGTCGACCTCGAGGCGCGTCGCGGCCAGCTCCCCGCCGTCCCTCTCGGAGCTCCGGACGACCAGCGAGCCGTCGCCGTGGGCGTAGAGGTGGATCTGTGCGCCGGCCTCCAGCCCCTGCTCGCGCGCCCACTCTTTGGGGACCGAGACGGTGTAGGTCGAGCCGCCGACCTTCTGGAGCTTCCGGGTCCGGACCCCCGCGTCGGTGTCCACGCGGATCACCCGAACTTCCCGGTGATGTAGTCTTCGACCCGCTGGCTCTCGGGGTTCTCGAACACCTGATCGGTCTCGCCGTACTCGACGAGGTTCCCGCCGGTGAGGAAGACGGCGGTCTGGTCGGAGATGCGGGCGGCCTGCTGCATGTTGTGGGTGACTATCACGACCGTGTACTCCTGGGCGAGCTCGTCGATCAGGTCCTCGATCTTCGCGGTGGCGATGGGGTCGAGCGCGCTCGCGGGCTCGTCCATCAGGATGACCTCCGGATCGACCGCGAGACACCGCGCGATACAGAGGCGCTGTTGCTGGCCGCCCGAGAGCCCCATCGCGTTGTCGTCGAGCCGGTCGTCGACCTCGTCCCAGAGGGCGGCCTGTTTTAGCGAGCGCTCGACCAGTTCGGCCTCCCGCTCCTCGTTCGATCGTCCGAGCAGTCCGGCCAGCACGCCGGTGTCGATGTCGCCGTGCTTGCGCGGCCCGTAGGAGACGTTGTCCCGGATCGACTTCGGGAACGGGTTCGGATTCTGGAACACCATCCCGACCCGCTTGCGGAGTTCGACGAGGTTCGTCCCGTCCTGATAGATCTCCTCGCCGTCGACCTCGACCGACCCGTCGACGCGCGCGCTCTTGATCCGGTCGTTCATCCGGTTGAGACACCGGAGGAACGTCGACTTCCCACAGCCCGACGGGCCGATGAGCGCGGTCACGCTCTCCTCGGGGATGTCTATCGACACGTCTCGAAGCGCGTGGTCGTCGCCGTAGTACACGTCGAGGTTCTCGACCGACAGCTTCGGCTCGCCGTCGAACGCGTACTCGCGCCACTCGCTTCGGACCTCCTCTTCGGTCTCGCCGGTCGTCGTCGAGACCGGTCGGTCGGGGTTGCTCTCCGTCTGGATCGTCGATTTTGTCTCGCTCATTGGTGTAGCTTCCTCCGGAAGTAGTATCTGGTAACGATGCCGACCGCGTAGAACGACAGCACGACCGCGAGCAACACCAGCGTGGTCCCCCACGCGAACGCCTCGGGGTCGTTGAGTTGGCTTCCGCCGACGCCCGCGGTGACGAGCGCGTACACCTGGTAGGGGAGCGCGCTGGTGGCCTCCAGTAGCGCCGGGTTGGCGACGAACGGCGGCGAGGCCGTGAACTGGAAGCCGCCGATGACGTCGACCGTCTGACTGCCGGGGACGAACGTCCCGCCCGCCATCGTGAGCAGGATGGGCGCGGTCTCGCCCGCGATGCGTCCGACCCCGAGGATGACGCCCGTGACGACGCCCGGAAGCGCGGCCGGGAGCACGACGCTTCGGATGGTCTGCCACTTCGAGACCCCGAGCGCGGCGCTCGCGTCGCGGTACTCGTCGGGCACCGAGAGCATCGCCTCGCGGCTCGTGATGACGACCAGCGGGAGCAACATGAACCCCAGCGTGAGCATGCCCGACAGCAGGGATTTCTCCCCGCCGAACCGCGGTAGGAGGAACGCGTAGCCGAACAGCCCGAACACGATGCTGGGCGTACTCCAGAGGCCGTTGGTCGCAATCTCGACGACCTGCGTGAACCGGCCCTGTTCTGCGTACTCGCTCAGGAACACCGCCGCCCCGACGCCCAGCGGGACCGCAAACAGCACCGAGCCGACGACCAGCCACACCGTGCCGACGATGGCCGGCAGAACGCCGTCGACGTCGTTCATCAGCGCCGCGCCGTTCGTGAGGAACGGCCACGACACCGGCCAGACGACGGTGTGACTGAACCCGAACGCCGAGACGGTCGTCGACGGGCCGGCGCCTGCCGCGACCGTGACGCCCTCGAACACGCCGGGCGCGCCCTTGAACACGACGAACGCGACCAGTCCGACGAGGACCGCGACGATCGCGAGGGCATTCAGATAGACGAGGAGGTAGGCGCCGAGGTGGCGGCCGCGGGCGCCGAAGCCGCCGTAGGCTTTCGCGGCGGCCCACCCGCCGAGGAGCGAACAGAACATGACCACCGCCGGCACGACGATCGGCGGGAAGAACGTCGCGTTGAGGTCGAACGGCGCCCACGACCAGCCCGGACCGATGACGCCGGTGAGCAACGCCCCGCCCGCGAGGAGCGCCAGCGCGCCCGCCGGCAGGGTCGAGCCGACGTCTTCGCGCGGGATCGCGGTCACCGCGAACGCGATCCCGCCGATCAGGCCGCCGCCGAGCAGTCCGCCCGCGAGCCCGAGTCCCAGCGTCTGGGAGGCGACGAGTCCGCCGACGACGAACCAGATTGCCGAGAAGGCAGTCGCCGCGACCGCGCCGGCGCTCGCTCGCGGCTCCGTCGGAACGAGGCCGCGGTACGACGCCGCGCCGAACCCGACGACGACGACGCCGACGACCGCGAGCAGTCCGCCGAGCACGTTGCTCATCGGGAGCCCCGCCACGGAGTCGGTCACCGTGACGACCTCGAACAGCGCGGCCATCGCGAGCGCGAACAGCAGTGCACACAGGCAGATCGCGACCCCGGCGATCGCTTCGAGCGTCGAGGTCTCCTCGCGGATCAGGGCGCTCTCGGTGACGCGGCTCATCACTCCTCACCCCCGAGCTCACGGCGCATGCGCTTCTCGACGAGCTGGGAGCCGACGCTGAGGAAAAGCACCGTCACGAACAGCACGACCCCGGCCGCAAACAGCGCGTTGAACTGGAGCCCGTGAGCGGTGCCGTACCGCGCAGCGATCAGCGACGTGAGCGTCTCGTAACCGTAGAAGGCGTTGTACAGCGGTTCGGGGAGCGCGGGGCTGTTGCGAAGCATGACGGTGGCGGCCATCGTCTCGCCGATGGCCCGACCCACGCCGAGCAACACCGCGGCCGAGACCCCAGAGAACGCCGCCGGGAACGTGATCGTCGTCATGGTCTGCCAGTCGGTCGTCCCGAGCGCGAGCGACCCGCTCTTCATCGACTCGGGCACGCTGTTGAGCGCGTCCTCGGCGACCGAGACCACCGTCGGGAGCGCCATCAGTCCGACGACCATCCCGACGAAGAGGTAGGTCCCCTGCCCGTTGAGCGCGAACTGGTCGCTCGCCCACGGGCTGATTATCGTGAACCCGATGAAGCCGTACACGATCGAGGGGATGCCCGCGAGGATCTCGATGCCGGGCTTGACGAGTTCGCGCACCGTCGGCGGCGCGATCTCGCTCACGAACAGGGCGGCCGCGACGCCCAGCGGTCCCGCCACGGCCGTCGCGATCACGGTCACCATGACCGTACCGTGGATCATCGGAACCAGCGAGTAGCCGATCGGTTCGCTCACCGGGCTCCACAGCGTCTCGGTGAACAGTCGCAGGCCCGGAACGCTCACGCCCAAGACCTCGACCGAGGCGTACTCGAAGACGGGCCACGCTTCGAGGAAGATGTACACCGTGATGAGCCCGAGGATGAGGATCGTCGACGCGGTCATCGCGAGGGTCACCGCGTGTGCGGTCAGTGCTTGGTGCCGAAGCCAGCCGTAGCCGACCGCTACTACGAACGCGACGAACGGGACGACCGTCAGCGGCGACATCGTGAGAAAGCCCACGAGCATCGCCAGCAGCGCCAGCGAGCCGATGCTGACCGCGGCGAGCGCAGACCGGTCGGTCTCGTCGACGAAATCTCGGGCTCGGGTCAGCCGCCGCCGCGCCGTCGCGCGCCAGTCAGCAGGGTCGGCGTCAGTTACAGATGACATTTCGAATGAGAGGTGTCAGGAGTGGTTTCGAGACGGGTCGAGCCGGCGACTGCCGACCCCGGTCGCGATCAGGGCTGGTCGGGCAACTTCGCCTTCTCGGCCTCGATGTCCTTCTCGGGCAGCGGGATGTACTCGACGCCCTCGACGAACACCTGCTGGCCGAAGTCGGTCAGGAACATGTTGATGAACGCCGCCTCGCGCATGTCGGTCCCGTCCGGCGTCTCGTCGGTCTTCTTGGTGTACATGTGAAGGTCGCGGTTGAGCGGGTACGAGCTGTCGAAGATCGTGTTCTCCGCGCTCTTGTCAGGCTTGTACACCGTTCCCTCGAAATTGATCGCGACGGGCTTGATGCCCTCCGACTGGAACGCAAGCGCCATGTAGCCGATGGCGTTGTCGTTTTGCTGGAGGACGGTCTTGACCTGCTGGTTCTGGCCCTTTCGGGTGTCGACGTCCATCGGCGCGTCGGCGTCGCCGAGCATGTTGAGCCGGAACGACGTGTCGGTGCCCGATCCCTCGGCCCGACCGACCACGTAGATCTCTTGGTCCGGGCCGCCGACCTCGTTCCAGTTCGAGATCTCGCCCTGGTAGATGCCCCGGACCTCTTCGCCGGTGAGTTGGGTGACGCCGCTGTCGTAGATGTTCTGGCTCACGAACACGGGCTGGCCGTCGCGACCGACGACGTGGTCGACGTACTCTTCTTTGGCCTTGGCGTCGCTGATGCCGAGTTCCGCGGTGATCGGACCCGAGGAGTTGCCGATGTCGACGAGCCCGTCCCGGACCGACTTACAGCCGGTTCCCGAGTGGCTCAGCGCGACGCTGGTCGCGAACGGCGGGGTCGCCTGCTGGCCGGTCGGCTCGAAGCCGTACCGGCTCGCGAAGTAGTCGGCGAGCCGCATGTCGGTCTCGATCTGGTCCCATCCGGGGACCGAGGTCTCGTCGTTCGACCCCCAGTACTCGCCGTCGCTCGCGGGCGCGTTGGAGTTCCAGTAGGAACTGCCCTTGTTCGAGATCGGGTACACCGTCGAGGACCCCTCGGCGGTGAGCATCGACGTGTCCATCCCGCCCGATTCGGTCTCGGTCTCTGGCTCGGTCTCCTCGTCGTCGGTCGCTTCGGTCTCGGTCGACCCGCTCTCCGCGGTCGTCGAGGTGTCGTCGCTCTGGCTCCCGGAACAGCCGGCCAGCCCCGCGGCGCCGATGGCTCCGGACGTCGCGAGGAATTTCCGCCGTGATACGCCGCCGAATCGTTGCTGGTCCTCCGTCATCGAGTGGACCGTCGCCGGAGTACACTAAACTCGTTTATAATAGCGGAATACCGTGGTACGCACCACTACGACCTCCTCATACGGTAACGGAGCCGTACGTACCCGCTCTGTCCCGATATATTGTCCTATAGAGCAGTAAATAGGTAACTGACGTAAGATATAACGGGGCGTCGGTGAAACTGCCGCCCATGCACACCGACGACGGTCGAGGGACGGGCGAGTCGATCGAAGGCCGATCGGTCGACGACGCGGTCACGGCGATCGTCCGGCGTGAGGACGGCCGCGACCCCGAGGCGGTGCGGGCGGCGCTCGAACGCGTGGCCACCGACGGCGTCGTGACCCGCGAGGGGGTCGAGGCGGCGCTCGCTCACGCGTCGAAAGTCGTCTCGACGCCCGAAACGCGGGTCGAGATGGCGGCGATCGCGCTCGGAGACGCCCGGGACGCGGCCGAGCCGGTCACCGACCTCGACAGCGTCGGGACCCGGCTCGACGCGTTCGAGGCGCGACTCGCGTCCGTCGAGGACCGGACGGCCGAACTCGGCGATCGGCTCGACACGCTGGTCGGCCCCGACGGCGCGGACGCCGGTCTCTACGAGACGGCGGCCGAGATCCGACGACTCACCGGCGACGCCACCCGCGCCCAGCGGGCCGCCGACCAGCTCAAGCTCGACCTCGAATCGTTCCAGCGGTGGCTCTCGACCCCGTCGGTTCGGGTCCGCGAGCTCGAAACGGACGTCGAGACGATCGAGGCCACGCTGGACGACCTGTCGGCCGCGGTCGACGACGTGGGGTCGGCGCCCGCCGAGGCGCGCGCCGATTCCACCCCGGACGGGGCCGTCTGGGCCGACGCGACGCTCCGGACGCGGGTGGCGGAGCTTCTGCTCGCGGACGTGCGGGCCGAACTCGCTGACCTCCGGGCGTGGGCCGACCGCGAGGCCGGCGACGACGCGCCCGGCCCGGCGCCCGAGACCGACCTCGACGACCTCGGCGACCGACTCGACCGCACCGACGGCCGCCTGACCGATCTCCGCGGTCGGCTCGACGGCCTCGCCCGCGAGTCGTGGAGCGACCGCTTTGGCGACCGACTCGACGCCTTCGAGGACGCGACCGAGGGCCTCGAACCCCCGCTCGACTGGGCCGGCGTCGAGGCGGCGTTCGACGAACACCGCCCGGCGGTCGAGCGAACGGCGTAGCCCCCTCGCCGTCAGTGGCGGCTTGAGGTTCGCCGACCCGCCAATCTCGCCGCCTACGCCAGCGGTTCGGACGGCGCCGGCCGATCGTAGGTGTCCCGGAGCGTCTCGGCGAACTGCCCGTCCTTCCGGAGCGCGATCGTGACGATCACGAACTCCCCGCCGGCGGGTCTGAGCACGAACACCTCGCGGGGCGCCGACCCCTCGCTGTCGTTGACCTTCTCGATCAGCGGTTCGAGCGGCCGGGTGCCGTCGCGGAACGACTCGAAGGTGGTGCCGTCCTCGGCGAACACGTAGAGGACGCCGTTGACCTCGCTGTCGGTGTTGCGGGTCACGCGACTGTTCATCGAGTCGCCGGCCGCCCGCGCCTCGTCCCACGCGTCGGCCGCGACGTCGAACACCGGCTCGATCCCGTCGGCGAACGCATAGCGGGTCGGACGGCGGACCGACAGCGCCGCCACCGTCGGCTCCGGGTTCGACCAGTCGAGGCTCGCGTCGACGAGGTAGCCGGGTCGGAGGTCCTCGACGGGCGCGTCGTGGCCCTCGCCGGCGGTCACGATCGGTTCGTACGTCTCCAGATCCAGCAATCGCACCGTCCCGGCCTCGGGGACGGCGAGCACGCGGTAACGCCCGTCGTCGGTCATACGTCTCGTAGGGGCCGAGGCCGGGAAAAGCTCCCCGTCTCCGCCGCCGGGCGGTTCGACGGCGCGACCCCGCTACGCCTCGAACGCGAAGTAGCGGTCGTAGTGAGCCGCGCACCCGGGGTTGAACGCGGCCCCGCAGTCGGGACACGAGTGGTCGCCGTCGACGAACTCGCGGGGCGGGAGGGTCGCGCCGCAGGACCCACACAGCACCGCGGGCGCCGACTCGGCGACCGACAGCCGCTCGGGGTCGTGGTCCACGAGCGCCTCGTGACACCGGAAACACGGGTAGTAGGCGTCACAGCAGGCGAACCGAAGCGCCACCACGTCGCGGTCGGTGTCGTAGTGAGCACACCGGGTCTCGGGGTCGACGTCGACTCCCCGGACGGTGTGGCCGTCGACTTCCCGTTCCATCACTCGGGCTGGGGCGGGTCTACGACCTCCCCGTCTCGCGGTTCCACCGCTCGATTCATGGGAGATCTACGACCTCCCCGTCGGCGTACACGGTCGGCTCCCGGAGGATGCCGTCGAAGTGGATCGGGGCGTCGGTGTCGCCGCCGATGCCGGCGTCGTCGCCGATCGCGACGTGGACGGTGCCGCCGGCCTTCTCGTCGAGCAGGACCGACCCGACCAGTTCGGTGACCGCGACGTTGGTGCCGATACCGAGTTCGGCGAGGTTGTACGCCGCGTCGCCGACGTCCTCGGCGGCGTCCTCGACCTGTCCGCGGATCTCGTCGTCCGAGATGTCGGTGACGTAGCCGTCCTCGACCTCGAATTCGAGGTGTTGGCCCTCGTCGAGCAGGCCGTGGGGCATCATCGTCCCGTCGACGACGTAGGTGCCCTCGGCGTCCTCGGGGCTCACGAACACCTCGCCCGCCGGGAGGTTCGAGAACTCGCCGTCGGCGTGGACGATGCCGGTGTCGTCGTGCCACTCGCGGTCGCCGGGCTCGAAGGTGATGTCGGTTCCCTGCGGCGAGGTGACCCGGATCTCGTCGGCGTCCGCGACCTGTTCGAGCACGGCCTCGCAGTGGGCGGCGATGGCCTCGTAGTCGGCGTCCAGCCCCGTCGTGAACACGTCCTCGGTGATGCCCGGCAGGGTCGCCCCGCGCGCGCCGGCGTCGTTCGCGTCGCCGCGGGCGCGGGTGTGGCTCAGGCTCTTGGTGGTCGGCGCGAGGAACACGTCGGCCCCCGCCATCGCGGCCGCGACGGGTTCGGGCGGTTCGGCGCCGTGAGAGTCGCCCGGTGGGTACCGGACGACGGTCGCGTCCGAACTGATCTGGCTGGCGACCTCGTAGAGCGCCTCGCCGATCGGGCGGCGCTCGTCGTCGGTCACGATACAACAGGATTCGGTCTCCTCGAGCGCGAGACACTGCGTGAGCGCGGTTTCGGCCGCGTCGCGGAGGCTCATGGTCGCCCTGTGGGCGGGGCCGCGGTTAGGCTTTCCCCTCCACACTTACTCGGAGGAGAGTTACTTTCCCTCGACGAACCCCGAAACCATTATGCGCGAGACCGTCGGACGTTCGGGTACATGTTACGGGTCGGAATCAACGGTTACGGCACCATCGGCAAGCGCGTGGCGGACGCGGTGCGCGCACAGCCCGACATGGAGGTCGTCGGGGTCGCCAAGACGCGACCCAACTTCGAGGCCGAGCGCGCGGTCGCGAAGGACTACCCCCTCTACGCCGCGATCGAGGACCGCGTCGAGCTGTTCGACGACGCGGGGATCGAGCTCGCGGGGATGGTCGAAGAGTTGGTCGAGGAAAGCGACGTGATCGTCGACGCCTGCCCCTCGGGCGTCGGCGAGCAGAACAGCGAACTCTACGCCGAGCACGACACCCCCGCGCTGTATCAGGGCGGCGAGTCCGCCGAGTTCGTCGACACCAGCTTCAACGCCCGGTCGAACTTCGCGGACGCCGTCGGCGCCGACCACGTCCGGGTGGTCTCGTGTAACACAACCGGCCTCTCGCGGCTGATCGCGCCGCTCGGCGAGGAGTACGGCGTCGAGAAGGTCCGGGCGACGCTGGTCCGGCGGGGCGGCGATCCCGCCCAGTCCTCGCGGGGTCCCATCAACGACATCCTGCCCGACCCCGTCACGCTTCCCTCCCACCACGGGCCGGACGTCCAGACCATCTTCCCCGACCTCGCCATCGACACGCTCGGGCTGAAGGTGCCCGCGACGCTGATGCACATGCACAGCGTCAACGTCACGCTCGAAGCCGAACCCGACGCCGCGGCGGTCCGCGACCTGCTCGCCGACGAGTCGCGACTGTTCGTCATCCCCGAGCGCTTCGACATCGACGGAGCCGGCGCGCTCAAAGAGTACGCGCAGGACGCCGGCCGGCCGCGCGGGGACATCTGGGAGAACTGCGTCTGGGGCGAGTCGGTGACGACCGAGGGATCGGACCTCTATCTGTTTCAGGCGATCCACCAGGAGAGCGACGTGGTGCCCGAGAACGTCGACGCGATCCGGGCGGTCGCGAACGCCGCCGACGCCGCCGAGAGCGTCGCGACGACCGACGACGCGCTCGGCATGGGCATCTGACACCCGACGCGATTTCCCCGGGTGCCAAAGGCTTTTGCCCGATTACTCCCTACCTCTTGGCATGCGACGAGACGACCGCGACGATCCCTTCGACGATCTCTTTCGTGAAATAGAGCGCGTGATGAACGAGATGATGGGCGGGGAGTTCGACATGGAAGTCGAGCGCAACGGGCCCACCGGGTTCGGCACCGAGACCCACGTCGACATCCACGAGACCGACGACGCCGTCCGAGTCATCGCCGACCTGCCCGGCGTCGAGAAGTCGGACATCGACCTCCAGTGCGACGGCGAGACTCTGACGATCGGCGCCGCGAGCGACCACCGCGAGTACGACGAGCGGGTCCGGCTCCCGGCACAGGTCGACGAGCACTCCGCGAGCGCGACCTACAACAACGGCGTGCTCGAAGTCAGCTTCGAGAAGTCCGACGAGTCCGCGGACATCGACGTCCAGTAGGTCTCTCCGTTCTCACAGCGGCAGGCGCTCGATGACGCGGTCGACGAACGACGGCTCGTCGGCCTCCTCTTCGGGATCCGGGATCACGCGGTCGTCGGGGGTGATGAGCGTGCGCTGGTCGGCCGCGTTGGCGTCGATGAGTCCGTCCTCTTTGAGGTTGGCGAGCGCGGTTTCGAGTTCGTCGATCCCGACGTCGACGTGCGACCGGAGCTCGAACACCGTCATCCCGTCGTCGTTCCGGTCGACGAGCGCGTCGAGCACCGCAACCTCGACGTCCGCACGGTCCCGGTACTCACGCTTTGCCTTCATACGGTGGAGTATGCGCGGCGGGTTCTTACGCTTATCCCCGCCGCGAAGGCGGGGGTATTAAGCCCCGAAGCGACGCACGTCCGGGTATGCAGGTCAAGTCTCGTCACCACCTCCGGAGCGACGAGGTGCGGGAAGTCGAAGACGAACTGGCGGCGAACCTCGGCGTCGACCTCGACGCCGACAGCTACGAACTCGTGGAGCTAGAGGATTCGGCGTTCGACCTCGTGCTTGTCGACGGCGAGCCCGCCGTCCTGTACGTCGAGAGCGCGGAGCAAGGCTCCGCCGAAGAGTCGAGCGGACAGAGTCCGCGAGACGACGAACCCTTCCTGACCGTCCGCGGCGCGAACGACTACCCGCCCCAGACCCACGTCGTCACGGTCGACGCGGGCGCGGTGTCGTTCGTCAGCGACGGCGCCGACGTGATGCGGCCCGGCATCGTGGAGGCCGACCCGGACATCGAACCCGGCGACCTCGTCGCGATCGCCGAGGAGTCTCACGGCAAGGTGCTGGCGGTGGGTCGGGCGAAGACCGACGGCGAGGAGATGGTCGGCGACTCCGGGAAGGTCGTCGAGTCGATCCACCACGTCGGCGACGACCTCTACGAGTTCACCGTCTGAATGCGATCGCTCGATCCGCGCCCCGTTACTCGTCGACGTCGTCGAGTTCGTCGTCCTCGAAGGCCTCCTCGTAGCGTTCGACCGCCGCCTCGAAGCCCTCCTTTGCGAGTTCGTAGGTCTCACGGAGGTCCGCGACCGGCGTCTCGGTCGCGTCGACCCGCAGATCGTGGTAGTACGGCTCCATCTCGCGGTCTTCGGTCGTCTCGACGATCAGCGCCGCGCTCTGGACCCGAAGCTCCTCGCGCTTGTCGCCGCCTTCGGCGTGGCCCGCGGCGAGCGCGTCGACGAGTCGCTCGGCGAGCGGGGCGTCGCCGCCCCGGGAGTCGCGGTAGGCGTCGGCGGTTTCCTCGACCACCGACTCGCCGGTCAGGAGGTTTCCCGCGACCGTGAACCCCTCGCCCTCGAGGTGGCCGTACCAGTCTTTGGACTCGTCGCCGGAGAACGCGAAGGTCCCCTCGGCGTCGACCCCGTGGAGCTGGCGCTGGGCCGCGCCGTCGTCGGCGTTCAAAAGCGACTGGAGCGCGTCTTCGACCGCGAGACCGTCGTCGAGGTACTCGACGCCCTTCCGTCCGAGTTCGACGTTGACAAGGCTCTGGGTGGCGACCGCCCCGTTCTCGCTGGCGAACGGACAGAGGGTGCCGACCGCCGGGAGTCGGGTCGTCACCGCGACGCCGAACCGGGTCTGGTCGTCGCCGGACTCGTCTTCGTACTCCTCTCGGACGCAGATGCTGAACGTCACACGCGAGACGAGGGACGGCCTCGGCAAAAAGGTCGGCCTCCCGGCGAGTTCGTCGCGCCGGTCGGGCGACCCCGATGCGCGGGACGTGACGGGGCTGGGGCTCCGTCTGACGTAAGAACTATACCCCTCCGCTCGGCCCATGTCCCTATGGGCTTCATGAGCAAAATCCTCGGGGACCGCGACTCGACGACCGCCGAGGACTACGTCGAACTCAACCTCGACGACTTCGATACGGCGTCGAGCGACGCGGCGATGCAGGTCCACATCGCGGAGATACAGGGCCAGCAGGACGTCATCGAGATCAAAGACGCCATCTACGACGGCGACCTCGTGGTCGCGGACATCACCCGACTCCGGACCGAGGACACGACCGTCGAGCGCATCACAAACGAACTCAAGCAGGTCGCCCGCGAAGTCGACGGCGACATCGTCCAGAAGGGCGACGACCAGATACTGGTCACGCCGACGGGCGTCAAGATCAGCCGCGAGAAACTCGGTCGCAAGTAGCCTCGACTTTCTGTTCGGTCTTCGGATCCCCACCGGAATCTCGGTCTGACGGGACGGCGTCGACTGCCGCTGCGAGGCCTACACGTTGTCGGGGGCGTCGGCGTCGTCCTCGACGGCGCGTTTCATCGACTCGCGCCGGGACTTGGCGTCACGCCCGGTGGCTTCGAGCAGGAAGTCGTTCTTGGCGTCGACCGCGTCGGCGGCGGCGTCGGCGTTCCCCTCGGCGATGACGTCCTCGGCGGGTCGCTCCTCGAAGTGGACCGCGAGCTTGTCCTTCTTGCCGCTGTACTCGGCGGCGCCCGCGAGGATGCGGTCGAACACGGGGTTGTCTGGGTCGTCGACGACGTAGAGTTCGTGGCCCTGCCAGTCCTCGGTGTCCGAGATTTCGCCGAAGTACTCCTCGATCTTCGCTTTCATGTCGGGAATGCGGTCCTCCAGATGCTCGCCGCGACGCATCTTGTACTCTTTCATGGTGTGCTCCGTTTGGATTGGGGGGTGTAAACCCTTTTCGCGTCGTTCTCACCCTTGAATCGCCCGGTTCACTCCCGCGCGATGTACCCCTTGCGACACTCCGGGCAGATGTCGCCGGCCCGCAACGACGACCCCGCGACGCCCGCCCGGTAGCCACACTCGGGGCAGACGAACTCCGCGTCGACGTCCGGGTCGTCGGCGGGCCCCGAGACCGACGGCGCCTCCGAGCCGGCGGTGAACCCCGCCGAGAGCTCGCTCCCGCCGCGGCGCTCGGTCTCGGCGGTTTCGAGGGTGTCGCCCTCGGCGTTGACGAACTCGACCTCCTCGGCCTCGCTCTCGTCGACCTCCGGTGCGGACTCGGGCGCGAGCCCGCCGCCGAACTCGACCTCGGCGTCCTCGTCGTCGGGTCGGGCGTCGTACCCCTCGTCCTCCTGGCCGACCTCGGGCCACTCGCCCCGGCCCCGGTCCTCGCCGGCCTCGGCGGGGTGTGTCGAGTCGGCGTCGGGCCACTCGCCGGACTCGCGGTCCGCGTCCCCGGACTCCTCGTCGGCCTCGTCGTCGAGGATCACGGCGTCGTCGTCTTCGGCCGACTGAGGGGCCTCGAACTCGTTTTCGACCGCGGCCGAGGCGCCGACGCTCTCGCTGACGCCCTCGGCACCGGCATCGTCGCTTCCGGCCGTCCCGGTCGGCGCCGACGCCGACGGCTCCTCGGACTCCGACTCGGCCCGTTCGCGGTCGCGGGCGGTCGGGTCGATGGCGGTGACTTCCTTGTTCTCGGTGACGACACTGCGCTCGCCACACCGCTGACACTCCTCGAACTCCCGGACGGTGACGACGACTTCGCTTCCCTGCTCCTCGCGCTCACGCTCGATTTCGGTATCCCCGTAGGCGTGACCGAGGAGCGAACACCTGAGACTCATCGTGCTGTTCCTTAGGTTCATCCGTGGTAAAGGCTGTGTTTCGGCGCATGACGCGCGGCTGACGCGGAGCTCGGTCACGGCCGCGTGGGAATTGTTTATCGACTCTGGCCAAAATACTATATTATTCTCTTCCGGAAATAATATTTTTCATTCGAATCTGATAGGAGAAAATTTATATGGGTCTCACCCCACTGCCTCGATCAGTCGTCTCCGAGTTTCTTGACGGTCTGGTGTATGTCCTCGACCCTCGCGGACTGCTGGTCGTTCGCGGCGGCGACTTCCTCGATCTCGGTCGCGACCTGCTCGGTCTGTGCTACCATCTCGTCGATCATCCCCGCGACTTCCTCGGTGCTCGCGGCCTGATCGTCGGTCGCGTCCGCGACCTCCTGTATCCCCGTCGACGTGTCTTTCACCGCGTCGACGATCTCGAGCAGCGTGTCTACGGTGGCTTCGACCTGCTGTAACCCCTCGTCGACCTGTCGGGTCGTCGTCTCGAGGCTCTCGACGGTCCGGGACGCGTCGGCCTTGATCTCGGCGACCTGTTCTTCGATCTCGCCGGCGTGGTCTTGGGACTTCTCCGCGAGGGTTTTGACCTCGTCGGCGACGACCGCGAACCCGTCGCCGTCCTCGCCCGCCCGGGCGGCCTCGATCGAGGCGTTGAGCGCGAGGAGGTTCGTCTGCTCGGCGATGTCGTTTATGACGTTCACCATCTCGTCGATCTCGTCTATCCGATCTTGCAACCGCTCGACGTCGTCGGCGGTGGTCTCAGAGGCCGTGTTCACCTGCTCCATGACGTCGATGGCCTCGTCTGCGGCCGTCTGGCCTTCCGCCGCCAACGCCTCGGCCCGCTCGCTCGCCTCGGCGACGTCGTCCGCCGTGGCCGCGATCTCCTCGACCGTCGCCGCCATGGTCGACACTTCCGCCGAGACGTTCTCCATCGACTCGACCTGCCCGTCGGCGACGTCGTTCATGCGGGCCGTGCTCTCGGCGACCTCCTCGGACATCTCCTGCAAGTCGGTGAGCGGCGCGTGCACGTCGGTCTCGACCTCACGCATCAACTGCTCTTGGTCGTCGAGGGCGTCCTCTAGCTGTTGGCTGTACGAGTGGATGTACGTGTCCGCCACGACCTGCATGTCCAGATTGATGATCCGCAGGACCGCGAGGACCTCCTCTAACCCTCGGTCGAGCTCCTCGGTGATCGCCCGTTCTACGGCTTGGCTGTCGGCGGTCGCGCCCGCGGCGAGTCCACCGTCGGTCGCCGCGCCGTCCTCGTCGACGAGCCGATCCGCGAGGCGCTCTCCGAACCGCTCGAACAGAAGCGGGAAGATGAGGTCGTAGTACACGCCGTACTGGCCGATGTAGTGTTTCATCGGCATCTCGAGCAGATCGTGGATCTTCCCGATCCGGGCCCGATCCGCGAAGTACTCGGTCCCGTAGTCCCCGCTCGCGAGCGTCACGAAGTAGGCCGACTGGGTTCGTTTGAGCTGTTCGATGCCCTTCGACGAGCGGTCCATGACCCCCACCGTGTCGTCGTATCGAGTCAGATTCTCGTAGAAGTCCTCGGCGATCCGGTCGGCGTGCTCCCGAAACAGCGGCTCCAGCCGCGACAGATGCGCTTGGTCGGTGTCGTCGAACCCGATGAACTCCTTTCGCCATTCGATCTCCTCGGCGTCGAGGCCGCATTCCCGCAGAAGTGACGCGACGTCGAGTTCCGAGTTGAGTCCGCCGTCGCCGAACTCCGTCGAATAATCTCTCACAGCGAGTGTAGAGTCGTGAGGGCCTTTTCAGTATTGTGATACACCCACCGGTCGGTCGAACGCGTGTGGTCGACGGCGCGCTCGAACCGGGGTGATGCCCGCGAGCGAGCGGATTCGGGGCTACTACGACCGACCGAGACGCTTCGAGAGCGAATCTCGAGAAACTTAGAAACGGGATGGACTCGCGGGGATTTGAACCCCGGGCCTCTTCCTTGCGAAGGAAGCGATCTACCGCTGATCTACGAGCCCGCGAACGCAATAACGGGTAGCGCCCGCACTTATTAGAAGCTTATGTTTCGCCCCCGGTGCGCAACAGGTGCGCACGCCCGGCGAGGACGCCCACCACGAAGCCGGTGAAGTGCGCGACCAGCGCGACCCCCGGCGCCGCCGTGAGGAGCGTCACCCCGCCCGCGAGCACGAGCAAGAGTCCGACCCGCCCGCGAGCGCCGATCGGGAGCCGCCGGAGCACCGTGTCGGTCACCGCGTTGCCGGCCAGTAGGTAGCCCGCCAGCCCGAACACCGCGCCGCTCGCCCCGAGCACCGCCGGCGCCCGTCCGGTCGTCACCGCACTGGAGACCGCGATCTGGGCGAGTCCCGCGATCATCCCCGCCGACGCGAAGAAGGCGTGGAATCGCCACTTGGTCGTCACGCGCTCGACCGCGAACCCGACCAGCGCCAGCACCACCGCGTTCGACAGCAGGTGGCCGACGCCGTCGTGGGCGTAAACGCTCACCAGCAGGGTCCACGGCCGAGCCGAAACCGGCGGCGCGAGCGCGAACAGCCCGTAGGACAGCCCCTCCGAGAGGAGCGCCACGAGCGACTGGGCGGCGAAGACGACCGCGAACGCCCCGAGGGTCTCGACGGTCGGACTCCGTCCCGATCCCGCCGAGAGGTCCCGACCGCTCACGGGGCCGGTCCTCCGTCGAGTCCCGACCGGGCCCGGGCGCTCGGGGCGTGCGACGCCCGACGTGGGGGTTCGTTGGGGTGCTGTGTCACGAACCGGGATACGGCTCCGGACGACAAAAAGACAGGGGAGCGATGTGGCTGTTCGGTGAGAAAAACGGAGAATCCGTCGCGGAGTCGAAACCCCGCTCGGCTCCGAAGGGTCGGGTGGGCTCGCGCCCGCGGTTCAGTCCTCGAGGACGATCTCGATGCTCACGTCGTTCGGGACCTGAATCCGCATGAGCTGGCGGAGCGCGCGTTCGTCGGCGTCGATGTCGATGAGACGCTTGTGGACGCGCATCTCCCAGTGCTCCCACGTCGCGGTCCCCTCGCCGTCGGGGGACTTTCGGGTGGGGACTTCCAGCGTCTTCGTCGGCAGCGGGATGGGACCCGACAGCGAGACGCCCGTCTTGTTCGCGATCTCGCGGACGTCGTCGCAGATGTCGTCGAGGTCCTCGGGACTGGTTCCGGCCAGTCGAACGCGTGCTTGCTGCATGCGTTACTCGTTGACGCTGAGGACCTTGCCGGCCGCGATGGTCTGGCCCATGTCGCGGATCGCGAAGCTACCGAGCTCGGGGATCTCGCTCGACGGCTCGATCGAGAGGGGCTTCTGGGGTCGGACGGTGACGACCGCGGCGTCGCCCGACTGGATGAAGTCGGGGTTCTCCTCGGCGACCTCGCCCGACGAGGGGTCCATCTTCTTGTCGATGGATTCGATGGTACACGCGACCTGCGCGGTGTGGGCGTGGAAGACCGGCGTGTAGCCGTCGGTGATGACCGACGGGTGCTGCATCACGACGATCTGTGCCTGGAACGTCTCGGCGACCGACGGCGGATCGTCGGCGGGGCCACAGACGTCACCGCGGCGGATGTCGTCCTTGCCGATGCCCCGAACGTTGAACCCGACGTTGTCGCCGGGTTCGGCCTTCGGGACCTCCTCGTGGTGCATCTCGACGGTCTTGACCTCGCCGCCCACGTCGCTGGGCTGGAACGAGACGTTGTCGCCGGTGCTGAGGATGCCGGTCTCGACGCGGCCGACCGGGACGGTCCCGATACCGGAGATCGTGTAAACGTCCTGGATCGGGAGCCGGAGCGGCGCGTCCGTCGGCGGCTCCGGCGGTTCGAGGTTGTTGAGCGCCTCGAGCAGGATCTCGCCGTCGTACCACGGCGTGTTGTCCGACTCCTCGGCGATGTTGTCGCCCTCGAACGCCGAGATCGGGATGAAGCCGGCGTCGTCGGTGTTGAACTGCACCTGCTTGAGCAGGTCCTCGACCTCGGAGACGACCTCCTTGTACTTGGCCTCCTCGTAGTCGACGAGGTCCATCTTGTTGATGCCGACGATGAGCTCGTCGATGCCGAGCGTCCGAGCCAGGAAGACGTGCTCCTGGGTCTGGGGCGCGACGCCGTCGTCGGCCGCGACGACGAGCACCGCGTTGTCGGCCTGCGAGGCCCCCGTGATCATGTTCTTGACGAAGTCACGGTGGCCGGGACAGTCCACGATGGTGAAGTCGTAGGCGTCCGTGCTGAACTCTTGGTGGGCGATGTCGATGGTGACACCGCGCTCGCGCTCTTCGGCGAGGTTGTCCATGACGTAGGCGAACTCGAAGCCGCCCTTGCCCTTCTCCTCGGCCTCTTCTTTGTGCTGTTCGATGACGTGCTCGGGTACGCTCCCCGTCTCGTAGAGGAGTCGTCCCACGAGCGTACTCTTGCCGTGGTCGACGTGGCCGATAATGGCCAGGTTCTGGTGTTGTTCGTCGCTCATTTGTATCTCACGCGCAGACGCGCTCTATCGGAATCATTTGGCAGAAGCGGTTAAAACCATTTCGATACGCTATGCTACCCACCCCGGCGCCGTCTGTCGGTTGTTGGTAGACCGTCGCACGATTTAGGTCGGCGAGGGCTGAAACGAGCGACCGGCCCGCCCCGCGGGTCGAGCGGGCGCCTATTCGAGCCGGTTCACGTCCGCGAGCACCGCCGTCGCGGTCTCGGGCCCGCCGGCGCCCCGGCCGCTGAGGTTCAGCCGCCCGGCGTGTTCGGTCTCCAACTGGACGATGTTCCGCGTGCCGGTCACCGCGAGCGTCCCGTTCTCGGGGACGAGCCGCGGGCCGACCCGGACTCCCTCGGGAGTCGCCTCGCCGATGAGCCGGATAGTGCGGCCGTCCTCGGCCGCCAGTTCGAGCGCGCTCCCCGGGAGTTCGTCGATGCCCTCGACCTCGGCGTCGGCGAGCGAGTAGTTCCCCGTTCCGAGCACGTTCGCGAGGATCACGCACTTGAGCGCGGCGTCGGTGCCGTCCACGTCGAACGAGGGGTCGGCCTCCGCGACCCCGAGGTCCTGTGCTTCTGCGAGGACGTGCTCGTAGCCGAGTCCCTCGGCGGCCATCCGCGAGAGCACGAAGTTCGCGGTGCCGTTGAGAACGCCCCGCGCCGCGGTGATCGTCGCGGGGTCGTAGCTCTCGATGGTCGAGAGCACCGGGATCGCTCCGCCGACGGTCGCCTCGAACCGGACCGAGCCCGCGCTCTCGCGTTCGAGTTCCCGGAGTTCGTCGTACCGCTCGGCGACGGGGCCCTTGTTCGCCAGCACGACGTTGCGGTCGCGTTCGAGCGCGGTCCGGACGTGGCCGAACCCGGGCTGGGCGTCCCCGAGCGTGGTCGGGGTCGCCTCGACGAGCGCGTCGTACTCGGTCCCGAGGGCGTCCTCGGGCGCGGCCGCGCCGACTCTCCCCGTCTGGGCTTTCTCGGCGAGCGCTCGCTCGACGTCGATCCCGCCGGAATCGACCGCGGCGCTGGTCGAGTCCGCGAGCGCCGCGACCTCGTGGCCGTACTCGCCCGCCAGTTCGGCGACCGACCGGCCGACCGCGCCCGCGCCGAGGATCGCGAGTTTCACGCCGACCCCTCCAGTTCCGTCAGCGGTTCGACGACCTGCAAGTCCTTGCGCTCGGCCACCTCGCGGACCGCCTCGGTCACCTCTCCGGTCTTGCCGGGCTCGGTCGCGAGCCGGAGCCGAGCGCTCGAGACGTCGCTGGTGCCGTTGGGCGCCGACAGCGACACGTCGACGACCGAGGCGGCCGCGTCCGACTCGATGGTCGACAGCGTCTCCGAGAAGTCGGTCTCCACGACGTGACCGACGAGCAGGACGGTCACCTCCTCGCCGTAGCGCTCGGTGCCCGCACGGATCACGTTGACCCCCGACTCCCGGAGGTCCGCGACGATCGCATCGAGCTGGTGGGGCAGACACTCGAGGTCGACCTCTACCGGGATGTGTCCCCGCGGCGTGAGCGAGCCGCGCTCGTGGAATATCGAGAGGAGATTGCCGCCGTTGTCCGCGATCGGTTCGAGCGCGTTCAACAGCTCGCCGGGTTCGTCGACCAGTTCGAGCCGGACCGTGTGCGCTCGGAGTTCGCCGCCGCTAGCGTCGTCGCTCATCGTTGTTCGTTGTCTCGCGTCCGGGAGGTGATAAGGCTTCAGTCGTTCCCAAATAGTGCGGGCGTCCGCCCGGCGCTCCGAACCGACGAAAACGGTTCCGGAGCGTTAGAAGTAGTCGACCGCCGCGGGGAGTTCGAGCTTCATGCCCTTGCGCTCGCGGATCTCCATGATCGTCTCGCGCTGGAGGTTGTCGGCCATGACTTCGAAGCCGGCGTTCTCGGTGTTCCACGACGCGCGACCCTCGGTCGCGCTCCGGATGTCCGAGGAGAACCCGATCATCTCGTCGACGGGCGCGACGCCCTCGACGACCATCAGGTCGCCCTCCTGGTACATGTCGTCGACGCGGCCCCGCCGGCCCTGAATCTCGCCGGAGGCCGAGCCCATGTACTCGTTTGGCACGTCGATCCGGACGTCCTGCATCGGTTCGAGGAGTCGGACCTCGCCCTCGACGAGCGCGTTGTGGACCGCGTTGCGGACCGCGGGGATGACCTGTGCGGGACCGCGGTGGATGGTGTCCTCGTGGAGCTTCGCGTCTTCGAGCCGCAACAGGGTGCCCTGAACGGGCTCGCCCGCGAGCGGACCGTCGTTGAGCGCCTCTTCGAGGCCCTCGATGACGAGCTCCATCGTCTCGTTGAGGTGCTGGATCCCCTTCGTGTCGTCGATGAGGATGTTCGTCCCGTGGATGTGCTCGACGTTCTGGGACATG
The DNA here is from genome assembly GCF_004521895.1 of Halorussus marinus. NCBI lineage: Archaea > Methanobacteriati > Methanobacteriota > Halobacteria > Halobacteriales > Haladaptataceae > Halorussus > Halorussus marinus. Next base: position 290,553 of record NZ_SBIR01000002.1, on the reverse strand, counting down.
TCCTTCTCCATGCCCGCCTCCTGAAGCGCCTCACGGCGCTCCTGTTCGGGCATGTCCATCGACACGTCGCCGAGCTTGATCGTCTCGATGATCTCCTCGGTGAGCGGCTGGGCCTGGATGTAGAACCGGTTGTGGCGGTTCGGCGAGATGCCCTCGATGACGTCGGTCATCTCCTGGATGGCCTCGCGGAACACGACGATCGGTTCGCCCGTGTTGACCGGGATGCCCTGATTGCGCTCGATGCGCTGGGTGATGACCTCGAGGTGGAGTTCGCCCTGCCCGGAGATGAGGTGCTCGCCGGTGTCCTCGTTGATCGTGACCTGGATCGTCGGGTCCTCCTTGGAGACCTGCCGGAGCGTCTCGATGAGCTTCGGGAGGTCGTCCATGTTCTTGGCCTCGACGGACTTGGTGATGACCGGCTCCGAGATGTGCTCGATCGACTCGAACGGCGTCATCTCGACGCTGGACACCGTCGAGCCCGCGATGGCGTCTTTCAGACCCGTGACGGCGGCGATGTTCCCGGCGGGAACGCGGTCGACTTCCTCGCGCTCGCCGCCCATGTAGATGCCGACGCTCTGGATCCGGTTCTTCCCGGCGGTCCCGGAGACGTACAGCTCCTGGCCCTTCTCCAGCGTCCCGGAGAAGACGCGACCCGCGGCGATCTCGCCCGCGTGGGGGTCGACGCCGATGTCGGTGACCATCAGGACGACCTCGCCTTCCTCGTCGACGAGGCGCATGCCCTCGGCGAGGTCGGTGTCGTCGTCGCCGCGCCAGATGCGCGGGATACGACGGGGCTGGGCGTCGATGGGGTTCGGGAAGTGCTCACACACCATGTCGAGCACCACGTCCGACAGCGGCGTGCGCTCGTGAAGCTCCTGGCGCTTGTCGGCGCGTTCGAGCTCCATGATGTCGCCAAAGTCCATGCCGGTGCGCTGCATCGACGGCATCGAGACGCCCCACTTGTAGAGGGCCGACCCGAAGCCGACCGTCCCCTCCTCGACGGAGACGGTCCAGTCCTCGATGTCGTCCATCTCCTCGGTCATGCCCCGGATGAGCTCGTTGACGTCGTCGATGACGTTGAGCAGTCGGCGCTGCATCTCCTCGGGGCCCTCCTGGAGCTCCGAGATGAGGCGGTCGACCTTGTTGATGAACAGGGTCGGCTTGACGCCCTCTCGGAGCGCCTGCCGGAGCACGGTCTCGGTCTGGGGCATCGCGCCCTCGACCGCGTCGACGACCACGAGCGCGCCGTCGACGGCGCGCATCGCGCGGGTCACGTCACCGCCGAAGTCGACGTGGCCCGGCGTGTCGATGAGGTTGATGAGGTGGGCGGTGTCCTCGTACTCGTGGGTCATCGAGACGTTCGCGGCGTCGATGGTGATGCCCCGTTCCTGTTCGTCCTCCTCGGTGTCCATCATCAGCTGCGTCGCCTCCCCCTGGTCGGCGATCATACCCGCGCCGGCGAGGAGGTTGTCCGTCAGTGTGGTCTTGCCGTGGTCGACGTGTGCGGCGATAGCGATGTTCCGGATGTTCTCCGGTTCGTCCATCAGTCGCTCGCACTGTTCGACGATCTTCTTTCGTCTACCCATTATGGACCTTCTACCGGCAGGAGGTTGAAAAGCATAGTGTTTCCTCATCGGCGGCGTCGGCGCCTCAGTCCCTGACATCGGCTCGCACGCAGCGGAAGAGTCATACTCGCCGAGTCCGTGCCACTAGTAGACATGGATCTCCACGTTCACGGCCCCGGACCCACCGTGCCGTTTCTCCGCGCCCGCGACCTCTTCGAGACCGGCCACGACCTCGATCGGCCGGTCCACGTCTACGTCCGGGACAGCCCGGACGAGCGGACCTGGACCGCCCACCCCGACGGAAAACACGTCCTGAACATCTCCCGGCAGGCCGCCACCAGCGCGATGGCCCGCGAGCTCGCGCTCCACGAGTTCGCCCACATGGCCCGCCACGAGCACGCCCATCCGTCTCACACCCAGTCGACCGAGGAGGTGCTCTTTCTCGCGCTGTCTGGCAAGTCGGTCGAGCGCCGCCGGGTGACCCACTGCTACCAGATCGCCAACCACATGAAAGACATCTACGCCGACGACATCACCCTCCGGGTCGGCCCGACCGACAAGCTGGTCGCGTTCCTCGAATCCGAACTCGCCGCGGCGGTCGCCGACAACCCCGCCCGCGAGCAGGACGGCCTCCGGATCACCAGCACGGCCGACCCCGAGATGACCGCGGTCAACGCCGCGTTCGCGCTGGCGCTGGTCGAGCGCCACGATCTGGTGGCCGAGGACCACCGGCTCTACGACCTCGCCCACGCGGCCGCCAACGACGCGCCCGGCGTCGACCTCGCCGCGTTCAAACGCCAGTTCGAGTCGCTCGGTCCGGATCCCGACGAGAGCGAGTACCGCCGGCGTCTCGCCGACGCGGTCCGGGAGTACGCGGTCGACAGCGGACAGCAGGCGGCGGACTGACGACGACCTTTTGCTGGGGGCGGCGCATAAACGCGCCGCCCTTGCAAAAGCTCGATCAAAAACCGTCGTCACCCCCTTCGGGGGTGCCTCGGTCCGCGCTCCCTTCGGTCGCTCGCGGTAGAGTAGTAAGTGCTCAGGTCAAGACAGAGTGCCTGTCAAGCGATTAAATCGCTAAATCGGTGTTTCAACTCAATACCGTGTAATTCATCGTGTAGTGTGTTTATTGTTTTCTTCGCCCGATTGATGTCACTCGGTACATTAACCTCTTGGAGGAAGTTTTTGGCATCCTCTGAGTTATGAACGATCGAACTTCTCAAGCCGTAAACTCGGCGTATTTCGCTTTTAACCCCCTCCGAAATAACTCCTGTTACAAAAAGCAACCATTCTCGTTCTCGCTGTGATTTTTGCGTTACTCTCTTTCTAACAGACTTGCTCCTTCGAGAAGAAGTAACCACTTCCTGCATAACCAACTCTATGGAAAGTGTTTCAACCATTTGCCCAGCAAGAGTGAAGAACTCTTCTAACTCGTCTTTTTTTAGGAATCGGCTTAGTTCCTCTGGTGTTATTTTTGCGTCCTTCGGTAGTTCGTCCTCGTTCTTGTATTCAAATGTAGGAGTAGATCGAACTTTTTGTTCCATACGAAAGAGGCGAAATAGCTGTGCATCAAATTCGGATGCGTCATCAGATATTATAGGAACTAAATACTCGAACGCTTCCTGAAGACCAATTTCATCGGAATCACTTCCGACAGTCTTTCTTTCAAGGATTTGTCTATCGAATTCGCCTGCCCATTCCACAAAATCAGTGACTAATTCGATCTCCGCATCTGAAAGGTCCGTGGCAGATATATCGTCCATGTTATTAACAGTGCAATGCCACCTCATTTGTTTTCTGGTCGAGAATGACAGTTATTATTCTCAATCTTCAAGACATCCTTTCTACCTCACTCCGCGAGCGTGAGCCGCACGAGCACGTCGTCGCGATCGCGGGGAAACGGCGACTCGGACTTGGGTCGGCCGTCGCGGTTCGAAGTGATGGCGTAGAGGTCGCCGTCGGGGCCCTGCTCGACGTGGCGCACGCGCCCGAGAACGTCCTGCAGGGTCCGGTGGGAGGTCGCCGCGAGCGCGTCGTCGTACCACGGCTCGTCGAAGACCTGTGCGCCCTCGTCGCGGGGCGGCGCCTCGCCCTCGCGGTTGAGCGTCACGAGGTTGACGTGCTGGCCGATGAGCGTCCCGATCACGAGCCGGTTCGACCACTGGGGGACCGCCTCGCCGGTGTAGAACACGCAGCCACAGATCCCCCACGACTCCTCGCCGCTGTTGGTCAGCGGGTGGGCGTACTCGTCGTCGCCGGCGTACGCCTCGGCGGTTCGGACCTCGGGCCAGCCGTAGTTCGCGCCCGCCCGGAGCAGGTTCGTCTCCCCGCGGCCGTCCGGGCCGTGCTCGGTGATGACCGGCCGGGCGTCCGGGAGCCAGGTGATCCCCTGCGGGTTCCGGTGGCCGTAGGTGAACACCCGCGGGTCGCCCGTTTCGGGGTTGTCGGGGTGGGGTTCCCCGTCGGGCGTGAGTCGGAGGACGCTCCCCGGGAGCGCGCTCGGGTCCTGGGCGAGTTCTTTCTCGCCGGCGTCGCCGACCGTCGCCCAGAGGTAGTTCGCGGGGCCGAACGCGATTCGGCCGCCGTTGTGGATTGCGTCGCCCGGGATACCGTCGACCAGCACCTCCTCGGTCGCGGCGGGGTCGTCGGCGCTCACGTCGAACCGGGCGATCCGGTTCGTCTTCGGCTCGCCGTCGGGCTGGGTGGTGTAGTAGGTGTAGATGTAGGGCGCGTCGGGGTACGCCGGGTGGACCGCGATGCCGAGCATCCCGCCCTCCCCGCCCGCGATGAACCACGACCGCTCGTCGGTGCCCGGCTCCATGGCCTCGGCGTCGAGCACGCCGTCCGGGGCGGTGACCTCGGTCACCTCGCCGGCGTCGAACCGCAGGACGTTGCCGGTCCGTTCGGTGATGAACAGGTCGCCGTCCGGCGCGAACGCGAGGTCCCACGGGATTTCGAGGTTCTCGACGAGCACCTCGACGGTCACGTCTGCGGGCACCGGCGGATCGGTCGGGCCCGCCCAGTCGGGGTCGTACTTCGCCCATGCGGTCTCGTCGTGGGACACCGCAACGTCGTACTTCGGCGTCGCCGTGGTCTCGGTCCCGCCGTCGCCAACTTCGACGTTCGCACAGCCGGCGAGGGCGGCCGCGCCCGCCCCGGCGGCCGCCGAGAGCAAGCGCCTCCGAGTCGCGTCAGGGAGTTCGCTCATACCCGCGGGTTGTTTAGGCGAGCCTAAAATCTATCCCTTTTCGGTGAGGCGCCCCGATCGGGGTGGACGGTGGCGCGACCGCGGAGGAGGCGGCTCGACCCCGAGTGGCCCGCCCCGACCGCGCGGCGACCCGGCCAACGTTATATGAGCCTCGCGGCCGTACACCGACCCGCATGTCCTACACGAAAGTCGACTCCGACGCGGTCGAACCGATCGGCGACGGGATGCGATTTCTCCGCGACCCCCTCGACTGCGAGACGGTCGGGGTCACCCTGCTGGAGGCCGACCCCGGCTGGACCGGGAAGGAACACGACCACGCTGAGGACGGCCAGGAGGAAGTGTACGTGCTCGTCGACGGCTCGGCGACGGTCACCGTCGACGGCGAGGACGTCGAACTGAGCGGCGGCGAGGCCCTGCGCGTCCCCGCCGAGGCGAGCCGCCAGATCCACAACGGCGACACCGAGAGCACGTTCGTGCTCGTCGGCGCGGCTGGCGAGTGAGACGTCACGGCGGTCGCCCGGCCCGGCGAGCGCCGCGGCTGGTCGAGAGCTGAAACCGAGAGAACGGAGAGAGACTTAGCGGGCCGCGGCCGCGACGCGCTCTTTCTCTTCTTTCTGGTTGATCGCGTACGTCTGGACGTCGTAGTTGGCCGCGCCGACGAGCTGGTTCGCCAGCGCCTCGGCGGCGTCGGTCGACGTCTTGAACGACGAGCTGTAGACGCCCTCGGCGATGAACTTCAGCGACTGGTCGACCCGGCGCTGGGGCGCCACGTCGACCGCCTTCGGCACCGAGATACCGCCGTACTTCAGGCGGACGGTCTCCTCGCGCGGGGCGGCGTTCTCGACGGCTTCCACGAGGACCTGCACGGGGTTCTCGTCGGTCTCTGCGTGGATGGTCTCGAAGGCCTCCCGGACGATCCGGAGCGCCTGCTGTTTCTTGCCGGTGTTCTCCTCGGTCTGCATCAGGCGGTTGGTGAGCCGCTCGACGATGGAGATCTCGCTCTTCTGGAACTGCTTGCCAGCGTGGCGGCCCATCGTGTGGGCGACCGGGGTGACCGTGATGTAGCGTTCGGTCGAGGGGTCCGTGTAGTCGATGTTGGTCACGTCCCACTCGTCGAACAGCTTCGTCGCCGCGCCTTCCTCGTCGGTGCCCGCAGGCTTGTCGGGCTCGGGTTGGTCTTCTGCGGCCATGATTATCGCACCGGCTTCTCCGCGTTCCCGCGAACCAGTTCTTCGAGGCTCACGCCGTTGACCTTCTCTACCTTGTAGTTGACCCCAGAGAGGTCGCCCATCGCACGACCCTTCGCGCCGCCGATGCCCGCGATGGTGACCTCGTCGTGTTCGTCGATGAACGAGATCGCGCCGTCGCCGGGACAGAAGGCGGTGACCTGCTTGCCGTTCTTGATGAGCTGGACCCGGACGCACTTCCGGATCGCGGAGTTGGGCTGTTTCGCTTCGATGCCCACCTTCTCCAGAACGATGCCTCGGCCCTGGGGCGCGCCCTCGAGGGGGTCGGACTTCTCCCCGAGACCGCGCTCGCGTCGGGCGTAATCGGAGTCGGACCACCGGTGATTCTGGCGGTCCTTCTTCAGCTTCCGGGCTGCGTACTTGCCGTTCGCCATATGGCGTGGGCTACCCGTCGGAGCTACTTAAGCCTCCCTCTTTTCACCCGGAGTTACGGCCGCAGGGCGGCCGAGAGGGGTCGATTACGGGATCTGAGCCAGTCTCATCGAATGGTTCTCCGCGGCGCTTAGGTTCGGTTCGGAACGGAGAGTCCGTCGCTGGGCCGAACGGGATCAGTCCGGAGCGCCGCCGACACCGGTCTCGCGCAGGCGCGACGATTATTATGGTTGATAGCGCCGCCCCAATATTTTTGACGCTGTAGTCGGCGGTGGCTCTATATGGCAGGAACCACCGACGGGGCGGGACAACCGAGCTCTCCGATCGACGGGTGGGAGAGCAAGATTCGCGAGTTCGTCGAGTACATTCCGAGCGGCGACACGATCCCCGAGGAGACCTGGCGGGGTCGCCACCGCAACATCCTGTTGGTTCTCGCGGCCCACGTCCCGCTCCTCCTCGCGCTCGGACTGTACGAGGGGACCGAGTCCGCGGTCACCGGCGCGACGATCCCCGTCATCCCGCTGTGGCGGGTCCTCCTCGAAGTCGGGATCGTCGTCGGACTCGCGCTCCTCGCGAGGTGGTCGCGATTCGGCCGCCGCACCCGGACCGCACTCGCCACGCTGGGGCTGGTGACCACCTCGGGGTTCCTGGTTCACTTCTCCGGGGGGTACATCGAGGCGCACTTCCACTTTTTCGTCGTGATGGCGGTCGTCGCCGTCTACGAGGACTGGCTCCCGTTCCTGCTCGGCATCGGCTACGTCGCGCTCCAGCACGGCTACTTCGGCATGATCGAACCGAGCCGGGTGTACAACCACACCGCCGGTATCAACAACCCGTGGGCGTGGTCGTTCATCCACGCGACGTTCGTGCTCGCGCTCGCCGCGGCGCTGATGGCCCACTGGTACTCGACCGAGCGCTCCCGCGAGGAGGCCCAGCGACAGCTCGAACAGGCCGAAGCGAAGACCGCCGAGGTCGAGGACCTCGAAGCCAAGAAGGCCGAGATCGAGGCCGCCAAGGCGGAAGCCGAGGAGGCAAAGGCCGAGGCCGAGGCCCGCCAGCGGGAGGTCGAGCGTCTCAACGACCACCTCGAAGCCAAGGCCGACGCCTACAGCGCGACCATGGCGCGGGCGGCCGAGGGCGAACTCCACGTCCGACTCGACGCCGAGAGCGAGAGCGAGGCGATGGCGCAGATCGGCGAGGCGTTCAACGAGATGATGGACGAGACGGAGTCGGCGATGCGCGAGATCCAGCAGTTCGCGGACGACGTGGCCGACGCGAGCGGGGACGCGACCGCCGGCACCGACGAGGCCCGAGAAGCCAGCGAAGGCGTCAGCGAGTCCGTCCAGGAGATCGCCGCGGGCGCCGACGAGCAACGCGAGATGCTCGAGACGGTCGCCGACGAGATGACCGACCTCTCGGCGACCGTCGAGGAGGTGGCCGCCTCGGCCGAAACCGTCGCCGAGACGTCCCGCGAGACCGCCGAGATCGCAGAGGACGGCGAGGCGACTGCGCGCCAGGCGATCGACGACTCCCGGGCGGTTCGGGAGGCGATCGACGCCACGGTCGAGAAGGTCGAGGTCCTCGACCGCCAGATGACCGAAATCAGCGAGATCGTCGATCTCATAAGCGACATCGCCGACCAGACGAACATGCTCGCGCTCAACGCCAACATCGAGGCCGCCCGGGCCGGCGGCGACGGGGCCAAGCGCGGCGACGGGTTCGCGGTCGTCGCGAACGAGGTCAAAGAACTGGCCGAGGAGACCAGAGCGTCCGCCACCGAGATCGAACAGCGCATCGAGGAGACCCAGTCCCAGACCGCGACGACGGTCGAGGAGGTCCGTTCGGCCGACCAGTACGTCGAGGAGAGCGTCGAGGCGGTCCAGGACGTCCTCGACGCGTTCTCGGCGGTGGCCGAGAACGCCGAGCGGACCGACGGCGGCATTCAGGAGATCAGCGACACCACCGACGACCAGGCCGCCGGCACCGAGGAGGTCGTCTCGATGATCGAGGAGGTCGCGGACATCAGTCGGTCGACCGCCGACGAGACCGAGGGCGTCTCGGCGGCCGCCCAACAGCAGGCCGCCTCCATGTCGGAGGTGAGCGCCGCCGTCGAGTCGCTCGGCGATCGTGCCGAGCGCCTCCAGATGCTCGTGGAGAAGTTCGACGTGAGCGGCGAGGGTGCCGATCCGGCCGCGCCGGCGAACGTCGCCATCGAGGACGGCGGCCGCCCGGAGTAGCCGACTGCCCCGCCGGTGTTCGAGCCGACCGCCCCGCCGGACCGGTGGCTATCGCGCCGTTCGTTTTCCGAAAAACGAGCCGAGTCGTCGACGCGCTCCCCGCCGGGAGCGACGACCGGCCTACGTCAACTGGATGTCGTCGATGTCGTAGTGGCGCTTCGCCAGCCGCTCGGCCGCCGCGATGTTGCGTCCGTCCTCGCCGATCGCGACGCCGGTGTCGGCGGCGTCCACCTCGGCGTACGCCACCGTCTCGTCGTCCTCGCTGACGGTGACGTTGTACACCGCCGCCGGCGCCAGCGCGTTGGCGACGAACGCCTCGGCGGTGTCGGCGTCCTCGACGAGCGTCACGTCCGTGCCGAGTTGCTCCTCGACGCTCCGGACGTTCTCGCCGCCCGAGCCGATGGCCCGGGCCATATCGCCGGGCTTGACGAGGAAGACGATCCGTTCGCCGTCGTCCTCGAAGATCACGCAGTCGCGGGCGGTCGCGCCGGTCGCGTCCTCGAACAGCGCGATGTACCGGCGGGCCGTATCCGAGAGCGTGACGACCATCTCAGTCCGAGGGCTCGGGCTCGGCCTCGCCGGACAGCGATCCCATCCGGAGGTTCACGTCGCCGGTGCCGAGCTTGATCGGCTTGCCGACGATGACGTTCTCGGTCACGCCGTTCAGGTCGTCGACCTCGCCGTGGATCGCGGCGTCGAGCAGGTGGTTGACCGTCACCTCGAACGCCGCCCGCGCGAGCACCGAGTTCTTGTTCCCGGAGATGCCGTGGCGGCCGATGGACTCGATGGTGCCCTCGTTGGTCATGATGTCGGCGACCAGCATCAGATGGCGGACGTTCACGTCGTCGAGCCCCTGCTCTTCGAGGGTGTCCATCGTCTCGTTGATGATCGACTCGCGGGCCGCCTCGATCCCAAGGTTCTTGTGGATCTCGTGGATGTTGTTCGAGGTGGTCCGGCTCGCGTCGACGCCCTCGATGTCGATGACGTCGCCGAACGCCGACCCCTCGGTGTAGAGGACGAACTCCTCGCGCTCCTCGAGTTGCTCTTTCCGGATGACGACCCGCGAGATGTCCTCGATCCCCTTGAACACGATGTCCCGGAGCTGTTCGACGAGCTGGAGCAGGTCGCGGTAGCTGGGCTCTTGGGGGCCGAACTCGATGACGGTCCCCTGCTGGGTGGTACCGACGCCGAGCTCGTCCTCGATGATGTCGGCGACCTGATCGGGCGCGATCATCCGCTCGTCGAGAGTGTCTTCGTTCAGGTCGATCGAGACGATCATGTCCGCGACGTTCGTGGAGATGTCCCCGAGCGCGAGGATCTTGGTCGCCTCGATCTGCCAGACGACCTCGTGGGCCTTCTCGCGGTCGACGGCGTACTCGTCTTCGAGGTGGACCGTCATCATCGGTGTGTCGGGCGTCTTGCGGGCGTCGACCAGCTCGATGAGCCGGGGCAGGCCCTGGGTCACGTCGATCTCCGCGACCCCCGCGTAGTGGAACGTGTTCATCGTCATCTGGGTCCCCGGCTCCCCGATGGACTGGGCCGAGACCGTCCCCACGGGGTCGAGCGGGTCGACCCGGGTGTCGAGGTACTGCTTTTCGACCGCCTTCGCGAGGTCGTCGGCCTGCGACAGGTCGGCGCCCCGATCCTCGATGGTACTGTACACTTCGTCTTTCAGCCGCCGGGGGAGCTCGGTGTCCTCGACGACGGCCTCGATGTCCTCGGATACGTCGTAGTCGGTCATGGTTGGATTGGGTTCAGTCGTCGCTCTCGACCTGTCGGGCGTCGGCGTGCTCCGAGAGGTTCGTCGGCGGCAGGCTCTCGCCGAGGAACTCCTCGCGCTCGGCCCCCTTGAACTCCGCGTCGAGCACGCGGTCGGCGATCTCGCCGACGTCGACCGGAGTGTCCTCGTTCGAGGACACCTGCACCGGGCTCGTGCCGTCCTCGCCGAACTCGAACTGGACGATGGTGTCGGAGGTGTCTCGCACCGTGCCGTCGTACTGGGTTTCGAGTTCCGAGAGAGCGTTGATGAGCCGGCGCTGGAGGTAGCCGGACTTGGAGGTCCGAACCGCCGTGTCGACCAGCCCCTCGCGGCCGCCCATCGCGTGGAAGAAGAACTCCCGCGGGTTCAGGCCGCCGGTGTACGAGTGCTCCACGAAGCCGTGGGCCTCCGCCGAGAGGTCGTCGGGCTGGTAGTGGCTCAGCGTGCGGTCCTCGTAGCCGCGGTTGATCCGCTCGCCCCGAACCGCCTGCTGGCCGACACAGCCGGCCATCTGGGTGAGGTTCAGGATCGACCCACGCGCGCCCGACTCGGCCATGACCACGGCCGGGTTGTCGTCGGCGAAGTGGTCCTCGGCGATGTCGCCGGCGGAGTCCCGGGCCTTCCCGAGCGTCTGCATGATCTTCATCTCGAGGGTTTCGTCGACCGTCCGACCGGGCAACGACTCGAGGTCGCCGCTCTGGTAGGTGTCGATGAGCTCCTCGACGCGGTCGTAGGCGTTGTCGATTGCCTCGTCGATGCGCTCTTGGGCCTCGGCGGGCACCGTCTCGTCGTCGATGCCGATCGAGAACCCGAAGTGCATGATCGAGCGCATCGCCAGCGCCGCGACCTCGTTGATGAAGATGCGCGCGCGAGTGTTGCCGTACTGCTTGGTGATCGTGTCGACGATCTGACCGCCGAAGCCGCCCACCTCGTCCTCGGCGATGGTGCCCTCGACGAGCTGGCCGTCCTCGATGATCACGTCCTCGCCGACGGTCCCGGTGAACGTCAGGTCGAAGTCGTCGGGGAGCAACTCCGAGAAGATGTCCCGGCCGGTCCAGAACGGCTCGCCGTCCTCGCTTCCGGAGGGGTCGGGCAGTTCGTCGATCCGGGTCGCCCGCAGGAGGTCGAGCGCCTGCGTCTCGTTGAAGTGGGGGTTCTCGTTCGTCAGCAGGAAGGTCCCGGAGATGTGGTCCTGAATCGCGCCGATGATGTTCTCGCCGAACCGCGGGCTCAGGATCTGTTCTTGAACGCGCATGAGGACGCGGGCCTCCGCGCGAGCCTCCTCGTTCTGGAGGGCGTGCATGTTCATCTCGTCGCCGTCGAAGTCCGCGTTGTACGGCGGGCAGACGACGGTGTTGAGCCGGAAGGTCTTGTACGGCATCACGACCACCTCGTGGGCCATGATCGACATCCGGTGGAGCGACGGCTGGCGGTTGAAGATGATGATGTCGCCGTCGACCATGTGGCGGTTGACCTCCCAGCCCGCCTCGACTTTGGTCGCCAGCTCCTCGCAGTTCTTCTCGGTGACCTTCAGCCGGCGGCCGTCGGGGCGCTTGACGTAGTTGGCGCCCGGATGGCCCTCGGGGCCGTTCGAGACGTACCGGCGAGCCTCCTCGACGTTGCGCTCGGTCACGTTCATCGTCTGGGTCATCTCGCGGGCGACCCGCTCGGGGACGCCGACCTCGTTGAGGCTCAGGGTCGGGTCCGGCGAGATGACCGTCCGGGCCGAGAAGTTCACGCGCTTGCCGGACAGCGAGCCCCGGAATCGGCCCTCCTTGCCCTTCAGCCGCTGGCTGAGGGTCTTGAGGGGCCGCCCCGAGCGGTGGCGGGCGGGCGGCGTGCCCGAAATCTCGTTGTCCATGAAGGTGGTGACGTGGTACTGGAGCAGTTCCCAGAGGTCCTCGATGATGAGCTGGGGCGCGCCCGCCTCGCGGTTCTCCATGAACCGCTGGTTGATCCGGATGATGTCGACCAGCTTGTGGGTGAGGTCGTCCTCGGACCGCTGGCCGTTGTCCAGCGTGATCGACGGCCGGGCGGTCACCGGCGGCACCGGCAGGACCGTCAAGATCATCCACTCGGGCCGCGAGCGCTCGGAGTTGATGCCCAGCGTCTCGATGTCGTCGTCCGGGATGTCCTCGAACCAGTCCCGGATGTCGCTCGGCATCAGCTTGTTCATGTCCTCCTCGGTGAGGTCGATGTCGAGGGCCTTCTCCAGGGCCTTCCGGTCGTCCTCTCGGGGCCGGAACTCGCCCGACATGATCTCGTTGATGCGCGAGAGGTCGATGCCGGTCTGGTCGGCGAGCTCCTGAGGCGGGACGGGTTCTCGCTCCTCGTCATCGTCGGCCTTGCCCTGCATCGCGGCCGCGATGACCTCGGAGTACTCGCTGGTGAGGACCTGCTGGACCTCGTAGTAGGTGGTCGGCTTCTCGTGGTTGATGTCGTACTGGACCTCCCCGCAGTGGGGACACCGGTCTTGCTTGCGTGCCTCCCGGATGGCGGCCTTGGTCACGTCGTTGACGTCGTTGCTCAGTTCCCGGGTCCGGGTGAGCTTCGACTCGTACTTTGCGGCCTCGTCGTCGGTGAGCAACAGCCGCGAGCAGTTCCGACACGTCCCGCGCAGGAGCCGGCGGATGAGCTTCGTGAACCCGACGTGGATCACCGGCGCCGCGAGCTCGATGTGACCGAAGTGGCCGTTACACGACCCCGAGTGCTTCCCGCAGGTCTTGCACTCCAGTCCCGGGTCGATGACGCCCAGCCGGGGGTCCATCAGCCCCATGTCGATGGGGAAGCCGTCGTCGTCGTAGGTGTCGGCGGTGATGATCTTCGTGGCCGACATCTCTCGGTACTCCTCGGGGTCCATCAGCCCGAAGCTGATCTCGCCGATCTCTTTGGGTGTTTGTCCTGTAGACATGGTTTAGACTGCGTCCTCCAGTTCGAGTCGCGGCGCGATACCGAGCGCCTTCATCTCGTCGAGCAGGAGCTTGAACGCGTAGGACATCTCGATCTCGTGGATGTCGGTCTCCTCGTCGCAGTTCGGGCAGTACACCCGGTTTTGCTCGACGTTCTCGACCGCACTCATCCCGCACTTCGCACAGACGTAGATCCACTCGCGGTCCGACTCGTCGAGGAGACGCTCTTTGAGCGTGAGCGCCGCGCCGTGCCCGATGAGCACGTCGCGTTCCATCTCCCCGACCCGGAGCCCGCCCTCGCGGGCCCGGCCCTCGGTGGGCTGGCGGGTCAGCACTTGCACCGGACCGCGCGAGCGGGCGTGGAGCTTGTTCGACACCATGTGGTAGAGCTTCTGGTAGAAGATGGTGCCGATGAAGATCTCGGCCTCGATCTTCTCGCCGGTGACGCCCGAGTACATGATCTCCTTGCCCGAGGACTTGAACCCCTGCTCTTCGAGGCCCTCGCGGAGTTCGTCCTCGTCTTCACCGGTGAAGGCGGTGCCGTCGACGCGTCGGCCTTCGAGGGCGCCGACCTTCCCGCCGATCATCTCCAGAACGTGGCCGACCGTCATCCGGGACGGCAGCGCGTGGGGGTTGAGGATGAGGTCGGGCACGACGCCCTCCTCGGTGAACGGCATGTCCTCCTGCGGGGCGATGTGGCCGACGACGCCCTTCTGGCCGTGACGCGAGGCGAACTTGTCCCCGAGTTCGGGAATCCGCTCGTCGCGCACCGACACCTTCGAGAGCTTCGAGCCGTCCTCGCCCTCCATCAGGGTGACCGTGTCGACGACGCCGGACTCGCCCGACCGCATCGTGACGGAGGTCTCCCGACGCTTCTGGGGGGAGAGACCGCCCATGTCGTCGGGCTCTTCGAGGAACCGGGGCGGGCTGGTCTTCCCGAGCAGGACCGAGCTCTCGTCGACTCGGGTCTCGGGGTTGACGAGGCCGTCCTCGTCGAGGTGGGTGTAGGCGTCCTCGCCGCGCGCCCCGCGCACGTCGTCGGACGGGATCTCGAAGCGGTCCTCCTGACCGCCGGGGTACCGGCGCTCTTCGCCCTCGTAGGTCCGGAAGAAGTGCGAGCGCGCGAGCGCCCGGTCGACCGACCCCTTGTTCATGACCAGCGCGTCCTCGATGTTGAACCCCTCGTAGGACATGACCGCGACCGTGAAGTTCTGGGCGGCCGGACGGTCGTCGTAACCGATCTGCTCGGTGGTCTGGGTCTTGACCATCGAGAGCTGAGGGTAGTGGAGCAGGTGCTGGCGGGTGTCGGGCCGGATGCGGTAGTTCGCCGCCGGCAGGCCGAGCGACTGCTTGATCATCCCCGATCCCATCGTGATCCGCGGGGAGGCGTTGTGCTCGGGGTACGGGATCATCCCCGCGCCGATGCCGAAGATGAGCTGTGGGTCGACCTCAAGGTGGGTGTGGTCGTCGTTGAGGTCGTCCTCGTCGACCGCGACGTAGATGTCCTCTTCTTCCTCGGCGTCGATGAACTCGACCTTGCCGCGCTCGACGAGGTCCTCGAAGTCGAGGTCCTCGTTTTTGAGCGCTTCGACCTCCTCCTCGGTGATGAGGGCCTCGCCGTCCTCGACGACCAGCAGGGGCCGCCGGGCGCGGCCGGCGTCGGCGTTGATGATGATCTCGCGGGTCCGCTCTTTGACCGACACGTTGACCATCTCGGAGATGTCCCCGCGCCGGCGGGCGTGGCGGACCTGTTCTGCGAGCTGTTCCGGGTCGGGGTGGGTTCCGACCAGACTGCCGTTCACGTACACTTTGGCTTCTCGTCCCTGACTCATGTTAGTCGTCTGCGCTTGCTGTTGGTTCGACGCCCTCGATGCCGGGGATCCCCTCGACACCCATCGACGCCAGTTCTCGTTTCAGGCCCTGTTCGTCCTCGACGTTCTGTGACAGCTCCATCGCCTGCGCGAAGTTCTTCACCAGCCCACAGTTTGGCCCCTCCGGGGTCTCGGAGGGACAGATGCGACCCCACTGGGTCGCGTGGAGGTCCCGCGCCTCGAAGTGGGGCTGGCTCCGGGAGAGCGGCGAGCGAAGCCGCCGGAGGTGGCTCAACACGCCCATGAAGTCGGTGCGATCGACCAGCTGGGAGACGCCCGACCGGCCGCCGACCCAGTTGCCCGTCGCGATGGGGTGTTCGAGCCGCTCGGTCAGCACGTCCGACCGGACCACGGTGTTGACCGACAGCTGACGGTTGCGCATGTTGGCGCGTTCGAGCTGGTACTTCACGTCGCGTGCCAGCTTGTTGAGCGCCGTCCGGAACAGGTCCTTCATGAGGTCGCCCGAGACCTTCAGGCGCTTGTTCGCGTAGTGGTCCTTGTCGTCGGACTCGCGGCGTTCGAGCGCGAGCTCGAAACACGCCTCGGCCATCCGACAGAGGTAGTAGGCCTTGTTGATGCGGACGTCCTCTTCCTCGACGCCCTCCTCGTGGAGGTGAGGCAGGAGGTAGCGGTCGATGACGTAGTTCGCGCGCTTGAGCTGGTAGTTTTTGCCCTGTCCGGAGGCGACGCGCTTGCCGAGGGTCTCGATCGCCTCTTCCTCGGTCTGGACGTCGGCGGCCTCCAGGTTCTCCAGCATGAACTTCACGATCTCGGGGTCGTCGGAGACCCGGTGGACGATCTCCTCGTCGGATTCGAGCCCGAGCGCTCGGACGAGCGTGACGAAGTTGACGCTCCCCGAGACCGACGGGAACGACACTTCGAGCAGGCCGTCGCGGGTCCGCTCGACGAGCACCAGCGCGCGGTAGCCCCGACGCTGGCTGAAGGTTTTGGCGACCTGAATCTCGTCGCCGTACTTGCTGTCGTACTCCGCGAGGATCTTGTTCGGCGCGAGGTCCTCGCTCGTCATCAGCACCCTCTCGGAGCCGTTGACGATGAAGTAGCCGCCGGGGTCGGCCGGGTCCTCGCCGATGTCGATGAGTTCCTCGTCGGAGAAGCCCGCGATGTTACACTTCTGGGAGCCGACCATGATGGGCATCCGGCCCACCTTGGTCTCGGTGGCGTCGACCACGCGTTCGTCCTCGCCCTCGCCCTTGACGATGGACATCTCCATGAACACGGGCGCGGCGTAGGTGATGTTTCGAAGCCGGGCCTCCTGAGGGTAGAGGAGCTCCTCGCTCCCGTCGGCCTCCCGGACTCGCGGCGTCACGACCCGGACGTCGCCGAGTTCGACGTGGACCGGCTCCTCGTCTTCTTTGTCGCCGATGTCGGTGTCGATGGTCTCTTTCTCGTCGACTACCCGCTGCATCCCCCGCTCGAGAAACGAGTTGAACGAGCGGTAGTGGTGCTCTGCGAGCCGTTCTTTCGAGAAATACTCCTGCGATATGGCGCGTCGATCTTCCCTGTTCATTATTCTACGACGAGTCGGTATACGGTCGCGGTGTCGGTCGTTCGGGAGTCGCGCACGATCTTGATGACGTCGCCGACCTCGGCGTCGTCGGGCAACGCGGGGTCGGTCCGCTTGATCTTGGGTAAGTCGGTCTCTTTGATGTCGTACTCCTCCAGCACGTCGTCTAACTCGGCATCGTCGACGATGCTGTGGTCCGGAACGAGGTTGTGTTGGCTTACGTCTACCATGTGTGGCGATGGGCTCTCTGGGAAAGTGAAGAAATGGCTGTCACGAGATACTACAGGGCATTACACGCGTCGCTCATTTAAGACTTGCTAAGTAGGGGCCACACGACGGGCTATCCGGCCCGGGCCGCGCCCGTCTCCCGGCCACGGTCGGGCGCCTATTGGTGTCACGAACTGCGTCGAAGTATAAATTGTTTGGGGCGCAGTCCCCCACGCGACCGTCGACCACACCGGACTCGTTTGAGAAGCCTTAAGTCCGACCGAGGTCAACGACTGAATGCGTTCGAAAGCCCGGGTGGTGTAGTGGCCCATCATACAACCCTGTCACGGTTGTGACGCGGGTTCAAATCCCGCCTCGGGCGCTTTCTGGTGACGTCGACTCGCGAGCCGCTAGCTCCGAGCGAACGCTCGGTCAAATCGAACGCCCGCTGGCGGTTTCCCCCACCGGTAGTTCTCACGACCAGAGTTCTCTATCTGTCAGCGTGCGCATGACCTGTTCGAGCGGACTCCGCGAGTACCGTCGGAGCCACAGATACGAGAAGCCGATACTTAGTACGGAGAACGTCAGCGCGCTGGCCATCGCGAAGGGCGGCGATTGGTCTTCGAGACGGCCGATCGCCTCCAGAGCACCCATTCCGAGCAAGACGTGTGCGACGTAGAGGCTCAACGCCATCTGTCCGGTCGCGACGAACGGCTGAAGCAGGTCTTCGTTAGAGACGTGTTCACGGAACTCGAGACAGCCCGTTATCACTATCGTTGCGGTACCAGCCCCCGCGAGAATGTAGAGGGGCATCGGCGGCATCGGCTGTGTCCCGAACAGGAACGCGATATCCGACCGCGGCACCGAGTGGAGACTGCCGGCCACTGTCTCGGTGAGTATCCACGAGACGGATTCCGCCGCGACCGCGACGGCGATCGCACCGCCCATCACGCGTCGCCGAGGGGAGATGTTCTGGAGATCCATCCGGCCGAGAATCATCCCGTACAGCAGAAACGCCATCCACGGGAACACGGGGTGGAAGCCGTTGTAGAATAGGTGTCGACCCATTCCCCGGACGGTCCTGGAGACGAAGCACACGGGCGAGGGGACCGAACTGAAACGCACCGACCCCGTGGTGAAGGCAACCGAGTGGTCTTGACATCCGGTAGCACACACCGATGGCGCACGAAACCGGCACGCCTTAATATAAGCCGGCGAAAGGGGCAAGTGCAGACGAAAGCCCGGGTGGTGTAGTGGCCCATCATACAACCCTGTCACGGTTGTGACGCGGGTTCAAATCCCGCCTCGGGCGCTTTCTTCCGCGACTCATCCCGACGAGCACTGCTTCGGTTGCCTCGGGCACTCGTCTCCGGCGAGCCCGTGATCGAAGGGATTTGAAACAGGAAGTGACCGAGCGCGGCGAGTGGAACGACCGTGGTTCAAATCCCGCCTCGGGCGCTTTCTTCCGCGACTCATCCCGACGAGCCTCGTGTAGCGTGCGCTCGCTACGTCTGATCTGGGCGGCTCGCGATCGACGATCACCGACACTCGACGGGGCTCATCCGAGGGCGCTCGCCAGCCAGCCACCGATCCCGACCGCGATCAGCGCGCCGACGAGGTTGAGCACGGCGTTCCGGACCGCCGCCCGCCGTCGCCCTTCTTCGTAGAGCGTTACCGTCTCGACGGCGAAACTCGAAAACGTCGTGAAGGCCCCGCAGAACCCGACGCCGAACGCGGCCGAAACCGGCGCGTTCGCCGGAACGCCCACGGTCAGGGCTCCGAGCGCGAGGCTCCCGAGGACGTTCACCGCGAAGGTGTCCGCGGTCCGACCCGGAAGGCGCCGGCCGACCGCGTAGCGAGCCACCGCCCCGAGGACGCCGCCCGCACCGACCAACAGCGGGGCGTTCATCTCGCCACCCCCGAGACGACTGCGCGGGCGGCCACCACCCCGACGAACCCGAGTCCGTAGTTCGCGCCGACGTTCGCGACCGCGAGCGCGGGCGAGAGCGCGGCGGTCTCGACCGCGAACGTGCTGTAGGTGGTAAACGACGAGAGAAAGCCGGTCCCGGCCATCAGCCGGGTCCGGGGGCCGACTCGACCGACCAGCCGAGACTCGTAGCTCAACGCACCCAGCGCGAAGCTCCCCGCGACGTTGACCGCGAGCGTCCCCCACGGGAAGCTCGCCGGGAGCGCCACTCCGACGGCGTAGCGAGCCACCGCCCCGGCGAACCCGCCGATCGCGACCAGTGCGAGCGGTCGAAGCGCCCCCGGGCTCGCGCCCGTGGGGTTCGTGTCCGACATCCGGCCGTGAGGAGACGCGGCGGCGGGATACCGTTTTCGAAGCCTCACGCCCGATCGGACGCCCGCGATCCGCCCCCGCCGTGGGCCGTCTCGCGCTCGCGGATCCGGACCGCGTGGACGCTCTCGGTCGCGTCGTCGACCACGAGCGCTTCGCCGGGGTTCTCGGGGAGTCGCTCGCCGAGCGCCGACGCGACGTACGTCGGCCGGGCGTCCCCGAGGGCGTCTATGTCCGCCCGAGACGTGAGCCGGTGGGCGAACAGGAGGTCGGCCTGCGAGACCGCGACCGCCGGCAACGCGGCCGGGCGCTGGGTGGCCGCCACGAGGCTGACCCCTGGCTGGCGACCCCGGGTCAGGACGGTCCGGAGCGCGGGCCCCGCGACGCCGTCGAAAAACGCGTGGGCCTCGTCGACGAGTAGCCACGGGAGCCGGGCCGGGCGTTCGCGGACGCAGTGGTCGTAGAGGTCGCGAGCGATCCCGCGTACGACCGCGTTCGCGGCCTCGGCGTCCAGCCCGGAGAGGTCGACCACGACGCCCGAACGCGTCTCGGACGCCGCCTCCGGGGGGTCGCCGAGGAGGTCGGCGGCGGTCAGCCCGTCCGGCGCGAACGCGTCCCACGAGTCGGCGAGCGCGAGGTGGTTCTCCGCGGCCCGTCTGGTCGACCGATCGGCTTCCGTGTCGGCGCCAGCGACGAACGACTGCATTCCCTCGAGCGTCGCCCGGGCCGCGGCGGCCCGCCAGACCAGCGCCCCGACCGCCGAGTCCGGGGCGAGCCCCAGCAGGTCACACCACGTCCGCGGGCCGAGCGCGTCGGCGGCTACCCGGGGCTCGGCGACCACCTCGGCGCCGAGCGTCCCGAGCGAGTCGAAGATTCCCATCGGGTCCGCGACGATCGGGGCGACCCCCATCGAGTCGGCGAGTTCTTCGGCGAGGACGCCCAGCGTGTAGGACTTGCCGTAGCCGCGCTTGCCCACCACGACGCCCGCGTGGGACGACTCGAAGTCGAGGCGGACCCGCGCGCCGGGGCTTCCGTCGCGTGCGCGATACGAACCGAGGTGGCCCGCCGGGCGTTCGGGATCGGACTCCGACTCGCGGCGACCGAGGATTCGGGACACGCGATCCGGTTGGCGCGGTTCGGTGGATAAACGTTCGCGCGAGGGTTTAAATCCGAAGCCGGGACCAGCCCCGGCTATGGCTCACCCACTGGGCTGTCCGGATCCCTTCGATTGCACCGCGTTCGACCGCTTTCGCGACGACGACCGCGCCATCGAGGGGCTCCCGATCCGACTCGTCATCGCTCTCGTGGTCGGGGTCGCCAGCCTCGGCGTGATGATGAACATGCTCTCGGGGCTGAACGGCCTCACCGTGACCGAACTCGACGCCAGACCGTCGCCGGACGTGGTCGGTCCGACCGACCAGAGCGTCGAGGTCGAAGTGGTCGACCCGGACGGCGCCCCGGTCTCGGACGCGACGGTCGTCGTCCGGAGCGGCACGGCGACGATCGACGGCGTCGCCACCGGGACGACCGGCGACGACGGTCGGGCGACCGTCGACATCGACCCCGAACTGGGTTCGAATCAGCCGGAGGGAACCCTCGACGTGTCGATAAAGCCCCCCGCCGGCACCGAGTACGCCGACGATCGGGAAAACACCGCGATACTCGTGTTGGCCGACTACGAGTAGCCGTCCCAGTCGATCCAGTCGTGCTCCCAGCCGGTCCGGCGTTCGCGGGCCCGATCGGCGCGCTCGCGGTCCTCGCGGACGGTCCGGTTGCGCTCGACGGCGTCTGCGTGCTCGCCGTCGGCGAGCAGCGGCGCGAACAGCACGGTCCCGAGCGGCCGGGACGCCGACTCATCGTCGGTCACGATCGTCAGCGACTGCTCGCCGGTCCCGAGCGGAATCACCAGCCGGCCGTCGGGCGCGAGCTGGTCGATCAGCGCCCGGGGCGGCTCGACCGCGGCGGCCTCCACCAGAATGCGGTCGAACGGCGCGTACTCCGGGAGTCCGTCGGCGCCGTTCCGACGGTCGACGAACACGCCGTCGTACCCCGCTGTCGAGAGGTTCGCCCGCGCGTCGAGCACGAGACTCCGTGTGATGTCGACGGCGTGGACGTTTCGCTCGCCGACGATCTCCGCGAGGACGGCCGCGGTGTAACCGACGCCGGCGCCCACGACGAGGACCGAGTCGCCGGCCGACGCGTCGAGGGCCTCCAGCAGGCGGGCGGCGGTACTGGGCGCGAGAACGCGGGTCCCCCTGTGCTCGAACGACCGGTCGGCGTAGGCCAGCCGATCGTCCTCCACGAACTCGTGGCGCGGGACCGCCCGCATCGCCGCGCTGACTTCGTCGCTGGCGACGAACCCCTTCGAGGGGTGTTCGAGGCTGTCGACCATGTCGTCGCGCAGCACCGCGAGTTCCATGTCTCCACGGTGGTGGTCGAGGGTCTTGAATCGCGCGGCCGCGGCCGGACTCGGGGGCCCGATCGGGTCGACGAGCGCCGACGCTGTCCCGACCCCGGCGATCCCACTCACTCGGTCGGTCGTCGCCCGGCGACGACCTGTCGGTCGGTGCCGGGCACGTCCCGGACCTCGATCGACTCGAAGCCGGCGGCTTCCAGCCACTCGGTGAACCGGGCCTCGGTGTAGGTGTCGCCGCGCTCGGTCTGGGCGAGCATGTGCGCGCCGAGCAGAGCGGCGCCGTCGGCCCGGCCCCGGAGGCTGTCGACGAGGACGACCGCGCCGCCCGGGTCGAGCGCGTCGTACGCGTTGGCGAGCAGTCGGCGGTTCTCGTCGGGGCCGAGCCCGTGGGCGACCCGCGAGCAGAACACCAGATCGAACCCTGCCGGCAGGCTCTCGGTCGCGTCGCCTTCGACCAGCTCGATCGGTTCGTGTTCGAGGAGTTTCCGGTCGATGTCGATCACGTCCGGCCGGTCGAACAGCGTCACGTCGAACCCGCGGCTGGCGAACTCCGCCGCGAACGCTCCGGGGCCGCCGCCCGCGTCGAGGACGCGCTCGGCGTCGGGGTGGCGGTGGACCGCGGCGGTGACACACGCGCGGACGAGGGCCTCGTCGACGCTGGCCATCGCGCCCGCGAAGTTGGTCGTCCACTCGGCGGGCGGTTCGGGCGGCTCGCCCGACGCCATGGTCTCGGGGAGTCGGATCCACCGCTCGACGCAGTCGAGGGCGTGTGGCACGGGTCCGATCGAGCGCACGTCGGCCTTGGCGACGAACCCGAGCGCGCGGTTCGTGATCTCGTACTCGCCGTCGACCGATTCGAGGTAGCCCAGTTCCGCCATCGCGTCGAGGGTGATGCGGGCGGCGCGCTCGGTCACGCCGGCCCGGTCGGCGACCGCGTTCGGCGTCCCGGCGTCGGTGGTCACCGCCGCCAGCACGCCGCTCTCGCGGGCGGCTCGCAACAGCAGCGCTTCGCGGTAGTCCATACCGACAGAAGGAGCCTCGGGCGGCTTAGTCTTCCTGCATCGGGACGAACCGGACCCGGCCGCGGGTCTCCCGATCGAGCGATCCGTCGGCCCGCCGCCGGGCGTAGACGAGCCGCTGGGCGCCGGCCGCCGCGCCGATCGGGCCGAGCAGTCGTCCGCCGGGTCGTACCTGTTCGACCACCGCCTCGGGGAGCGCGGTCGCGGCGCAGGTCAGGTAGGCGGCGTCGTACGGCGCGTGTGCCCGCCACCCCTCGTGGCCGTCGCCGACCCGGATCGAGACGTCGCCGTAGCCCAACTCGGCGAGTCGCTCGCGGGCCGACTCGGCGAGCGACTCGTGGTACTCGACGCTGGAGACGTTCTCGGCCCCGACGACTTCGGCGGTGACCGCGGCGTGATACCCACACCCGGTCCCGATTTCGAGGACCGATTCGCCGGAATCGAGATCGAGCTGGTCGACCATCGACGCCACCATGTGGGGCGCGCTGATCGTCTGGTCGTCGCCGATCGGTAACGGTCGGTCCTCGTAGGCCCGGTCGCGGCGGTTCGGCGGGACGAACTCGTGGCGCGGGACCGCCCGCATCGCCGCGAGCGTCGCCTCCGACAGGTCCTCGCGGTCGGCGAGCCGGCCGACCATGCGTTCGCGCGCGTCCTCGAAGCTCGGGCCCCCACCTGGTGTCACGCTCGCTCACCCCCTTACCACGCCGACCAGGCCGACGAGGTCTCGTCGTCGGCGTACACTCGTTTGATGTCCTTCGCGACCGCGGTGTCGCCGTCCTCGCTGAGCGGGTCGAAGTCGTAGCCGACGGCGTCGTCGCGGAGCGCGATCGACTTGACTCGGAACTTCTCGTCGCCGAACTCCTCGCTTGCCCCGACCTCGAACTCGAAGTCGCCGGGCACGTCGACCTTGACGCTCTTTGATTCCTCCTCGCGGCCGTCGTCGGGGTTGACGGTGACGTTCACGCGGACGTTGTCGACCGCGCGGGTCCAGAACGTCTCGACGTCCTCGACCGTGGCCTCTTCTTTCCGAACCTCGTCGCCGAGTTGGAGGTCGGTGATCCGGACGACCATGATCGCCTCGGGCGTTTCGAGGACGAACTCCTCGCCGACCGCCACCGTCTCTGAGGGCGGCGCCTCGGCGGTCGCGGTGAACGACTCGCCGTCCTGTGAGACGACGACGTCGCGCTCGACGTCGTCTTCGCGCTCGATCTGGGTCTTGTGGACGTGACTGCACTCGGTGCACCGCACGGTGACGCGACCGCCGCCCGAGGACAGCACCTCGTGGACGGTCTCGGCGTCGGGCGAACACGACGGACAGGCCGTCGCGACGCGCTCGGCTGTTTCGCTCATAGCGTGGGGTACGCACCGCGAGCGTAAAAGCGCGTGGAGTCGACCGCGCGTTCGGGGCTCAGGTCCCCTCGACCAGTCGTTCGAGGTGTTCCGGGGGGACGGCCCCGCGGGCGGCGTGGCCGTCGTAGGCGAACGTCGGGACGCCGGTCACGCCCTGCTGTTGGGCCTCGGTGAACTTCGCGCGGACCGCCTCGCGGAGGCGCTCGTCGTCGAGCGCCGACCGGATCTCGGCTCCGTCGACCCCGGCCTCCTCGGCGAGGTCGACCAGCAGGTCCGCGTCGCCGATGTCGGCCCCGTCCTGCCAGAGCGCCTCGAAGATCGCGACGTCGAACGCCAGCCACGTCTCGTAGTCGCGGTTGGTCTTCACGTAGTAGGAGGCGATCTGGGCGGGAAGCGAGTCGACGTCGGTCGCGATCTCCTGGGCCATCTCGACGCCGTACTCTTCTTGGAGGCGCCGGACGTTCTCGCGGGCCTGTTCGTAGTAGTCCTCGCCCTTTCCGTCCTCGACCGAGTGGTCGATCGTCCCGTCGGGGTTGCGCTTGCCCGACCGGAGGTCGAACGGGTGCCAGTCGACTTCGAGGTCGCCCTCGCGGGACGCCCGGTACTCCCGGAGCGACTCGCGGCCGAGATAGCAGAACGGACAGACGTAATCGGAGTACACCGTGACGGTCGCTGCGGACTGGCTCATGCCCCGGGGTAGCGTCGGCCGGCACAAAAGGTCGGGGATCGCCCGTAGTTCGGCCGGAACTGCCCCCTCGTCCAGTCGGCGGAACGGACGAGATTCCGAGACGAGCGTGGCGGCCGCGACACGGGCGGACTCGGACGCTCGGCGGTACGACCGACGAACGGCCGGTCTGGCGGCGCGGCCGCTCTCGTCTGCGGTCGGGCGCCCGGTGGCGTGTCGCCCCGGTAGATTTATACTACAAAATTATAAATCATTACGTATGTCGACGTGGATCGATCCCAAAGACGGAAACGCCCGCGAGTGGGCCGGGTCGTCGTCGGACGCTGGCGACGACCGCGAGCGCCGCCCGATCCGCGAACAGGCGTTCCACACGCCGTTACCGTTCCAGTACGAGACCGACGTCCGATACGAGGCGCTCGATGACTTCGCTATCGGCGACGCGACCTACCGGTGTGGGAAGCTCCGGTTCAACGGCGGGGTGACCCGGGCCCGAGAGCTCAAACTGACCGTCGACGGGTTCCTCTGGGAGCGGTCGGCGCTCCCGTCGCCCGGGATGCGCTTCAAGGCACAGATCACTCGCGACGGCCCGCCGACCGACACCGAGCCGTTCGGCGAGTACGAGATCTGGATCCGCTCGCGCCGGGGTGCGATCGAAGACGCCGATCCGGTTCGGTTCTCGGCCGGCGGCCGCCCGCGCAAGACCGGTCGGACCGTCAAGTCGTTCGAACGGCTCCCGACGCCGGCTCGAACGCGGCTCGTCGAGCTCGAACTGATCCGGAACCAACCGCTCGCGGAGTACGCGCTCACGACGAGAGAGGAATGGAACGACTACGCGACTCAGTTGCGGTTCATGCGTCACGCGTTCACCGAACGTTGACGACGGCCCGAAGCGTCGAGCGTCGAAGGGGTCCGGGACCGTCGGTCCCGGTGGGACGCGAGTCGGTCACCCGAGCACGTACCGGAGCTTCGGGTACTTCTCGACCAGCGCTTCGCCGTCGAGTTCGAACTTCTCAATCAGCGCGTCGAGCCCCACGATCCGGCCGGCGCCGAACGCCGCGACCGCGAGGAACACGAGCATGTACGCGAAGTCACCGTTGATGAGCCCGTGGGCGACCTCCCAGTTGCCGAAGTAGAACATCAGCATCATGAAGGCCCCGAAGAACGCCGCGAGCCGGACCATCGCGCCGACGAGGAGCCCGAGCCCGATGAGGAGCTCGCCCCACGGCACCGCGACGTTCACGAAGTCGACGAACCAGGGGGTGTTGCCCATCCACGTAAACACCCCGACCAGCGGGCTCGCGTCGGCGACCCCGTGGAGGAGGTACCCCTGCGCGTCGAACGGCTCGGCGGCCGCGATCTTCGTCCAGCCGGAGTAGAAGAACGCGTACCCCATCATGAGCCGGAGCGCGAGCACGAACCACGCGCTCAGGCTGTGGGCCTTGCCTCGGACCGTGACCCCGCCGATGGTGCTCTCGAACGAATTCGCGTCGTCTGTGATTTGGGTAGTGGCCATCGTCGTTCACCTCACATGTGAACCGTGGCTCCCCGGAGACATATAAGTAGAATCCGATTCTCAAGGTTCGGAAATCGGTCGGCTCGACCGCGTGAAACGCCGACGCGTCAGTCCGCGTTCACCGGACACGACTCCTCGGCGTACGACACCTCCGCGACCGACTCGATGGGGTCGTCGCCACAGATCGGACAGTCTGGGTTCGGGCGGAACTGGACCTCCTCGAAGCTCATCTCCATCGCGTCGTAGAAGATCATCCGCCCGTCGAGGGGCTCGCCCGCGCCAAGCAGGCACTTGAGCGTCTCGGTGGCCTGAATGTTGCCGATCGTTCCCGGGAGCGCGCCGAGCACGCCGGTGGTCGCACAGTCGGCGACCATCCCCTCCGGGGGCGCTTCGGGGAACAGACACCGGTAGCACGGCCCCTCGGTGGTGAAGGTCGTGACCTGCCCCTCGAACTTGTAGATGGCGCCGTGGGAGAACGGCGTCCCCGAGAGCGTGCAGGCGTCGTTGACCAGATAGCGCGTCCGGAAGTTGTCGGTCGCGTCGACCACGAAGTCGTACTCCGCGATCAGATCCTCGACGTTGTCTGGCTCGACGCGGACCTCGTGGGTCTCGACGTCGACGTCGGGGTTGAGGTCGGCGACGAAGTCGGCCGCCGACTCGACCTTGGGCCGACCGACGTCGTCGTTGCCGTGGATGATCTGGCGCTGGAGGTTGCTCAGTTCCACCTCGTCGTCGTCGGCGACGCCGATCGTGCCCACGCCCGCGGCCGCGAGGTACTGGACGACCGGCGATCCGAGCCCGCCGGCGCCGACCACCAGCACGGCGGCGTCGAGCAGGGCCTGCTGGCCCTCCGGCCCCACCTCGTCCATGATGATGTGGCGCGAGTAGCGGTCGAGTTGCGTCGGATCGAGCGAGAGGCTCATGCCCGGTCGTTGGCGGTCTCGGGGTAAAAAGCCGCCGCTGGCCGGCGACCGAATCGCGGAAAACTGTGTTCGAACGTCCGGGGGCTACTTCGCGCGGCCCTGACCGCCGTTGTTGCTCGGGCGGTTGTGCTCGGTGCCCTTGCCCTTCTGCTGGAGGCCCCGGTTGCTCTTGCCCGCGCTGGTCAGCCCGCGGAAGGCCCGACCCTTGTGGTTGTCGTCGCAGATCCAGTTCAGCTCGTCGTCGCTCTGGATGGCGCCGTGCTCGGGGTCGATCATGATCACTTCGAACCACTTCTGACTGCCGTCTTCGCCGACCCAGTAGGAGTTGAGCACGCGCAGGTTGCGGTACTTCCGGCTCGAACGCTCCTCGGCGATGCGCTGGAGGTTCTTGCGCCGGTAGATCCGGTTGACGCCCTGGCGCTTCGACCGGCGGCCCGCGGTGAACCGCTCTTTGCGGGCCGAGCCCTTCCGGACGCTGACCCGAGCCAGCACGACGCCCTGTTTGGCCTTGTAGCCGAGTTCGCGGGCCTTGTCGAGGCGCGTCGGTCGCTCGATGCGCTCGATGGCGCCCTGCTCGCGCCACTCCTGCTTTCGCTGCCACTGCAGTTCGCCGAGATCCCCGTCGTTGGGGTTTTTCCACGCGTCCTTGATGTGCGAGTAGAAGCTCTTTGCCATGGTTATCACCACGGGCGTTGGTGGTTCAGCCCCGTCTCGCGGGCGACCCCGCTCGACGTCCCGAGGTGCAACGCACCCCGCAGGCCACATTCCGTCCCGCGGTCGCGACCGACCGGAAGCGGTCGGCGCGACGCGCAGGTGCCCGCTGGTGCCCGTCCGCCAGCGAGTTACTCGGGGTTCTCGTCGTTCGGATTTAAGGGCTTCGTCTTCCGTTGCAACCGTTCCCGACCGTCCCACGCACTAACGCCGGCTTATCGGAGACATACCCGGCTAATAACTAACGGTGGAGAGCGGGTACGTGCTGTCATGCAGGAACTCCAACTGCGCCGTCGGCGCACGGCCGTTCGATCGCCCTGCGGTTTCGGGGGTCGATAGCATGGCGGTCCTCGAACTCGCGATCGCGTTCTTCGTCCTCGCCATCATCGCCGGCGCGCTCGGCGCGGGCGGGATCGCGGGCCTGTCGATGGACGTCGCGAAGTGGCTGGTGATCGTGTTCCTCGTGTTGGCGGTGGTATCGCTAGTGTTCTGAGCCGTACTCGCGGACGGACTCGAACGACCCGTCCGCGAGGCCGGTCGCCAGCCCGGCGGCGTCGACCTCGTCGGGCACGATTCGGGGGTATTTCCGTCGGAAGTACCCGACAACGTTCTCGACGTCGCGTTCGAGCAGTTCGGCGGCGTTCTCGTGGTCGGTCGGGGTCGCCTGCGGCCAGTCGAAGATGGTGATGCCGCCCTCGTTGACGAAGACGTTGTACTCGCTCATGTCGGCGTGGACGTATCCCGCCGCGTAGGCGTCGCCCATCTCCGCGAGGATCAGATCGAGGACGGCGACGACCTGCTCGTCCTCTAGCTTCGTCCGAGAGAGTTCCACGCCGTCGATCTTCTCCATCACGATCGCGTGGCGGTTGTGGTCGACGGGCCGGGGGACCGCCACGTCGGGGTAGAGCGCCTCCAGCGCCTCGTACTCGCGCTCGGCCGCCTTCCGGGCGGTGTAGAGCCACGAGACGTGCTCGCGGTCGGCGGTGTAGTCGCGCTCTTTCATCACCTCCCGGAAGTTGGTGAACCCCTCGCGGTGGTACTTGAGCGCGAGGGGCTTGTACGACTGGACCTCGTAGACGTCGCTCTCTTTGCCGACCCCGAGGGGCGCGCCGAACCCCTCGACGCTCTCGCGCTCGGCGAAGGTGTGTAGCGCCAGCGCGTCGTACCCCTCGAACTTGAGCTTGTAGCCCTCGTACTGTATCGTCCGGCGCTCCAAGAGTTCGTGGTCGAGACACCGGTCGAGCCGGTAGTCGACCTCCTCGGCGGTGAGCCGCGAGAACTCCGGAATCTTCTCGCGAGCGACCCACTCCGAGAACCGCATCCCCTGCTCGACGCCCGACAGCAGGTGGAAGTCCTCGGGCTCCAACTCGGTCAGCATGCCCGCGACGTTCTGAACCATTAGTCGCGCCTACGCGTCGGGCGGGTAAAAGCCCCGCGCGTCCGCGCTCGACGGCCTATCGCGCGTCGTCGCCGTCCGGGTCGTCGGCCTCGGCCGGGCCGAACAGGCCGGCACAGACGTACGCCCACGCTCGGCTCCGACGCGTTCGGGGTTTTCGGGTCGACCTCATACTTGTTTAGGCGAGCCTAAAACACTTAGTCTTTTCTCGAAGCGGTCGGCCCGCCGGGGCTCCGCAATCCACTTGGTCCCCTCGCGCGAACCCCCGGTATGGCGCTGTCCGACCGCGAGTGGCGGCTGATCCCCGAGGAGTCCCGGCGCGGCCCGACGAACATGGCGCTCGACGAGGTCGCCGCCGAGACGGCGGCCGCCGGCGGCCCCCGGACGGTCCGGGTGTACCGGTGGGAGCCGAGCACCCTCTCGCTTGGCTACCGGCAGGACCCCGACACGGTGGCGTGGGAGTTCTGCGATCGGGAGGGGATCACCGTCACCCGGCGCCCGACCGGCGGTGGCGGCATCTATCACGACGAGTACGCCGACATCTCCTACACCATCGTCGCGCCCGCCGACGAGCTTCCGGGCGATCTGATGGAGACCTACGAGCTCCTCTGCGAGCCGATCTTCGACGCCTTCGAACGCCTCGGGGTGGACGCCGAGTTCACCGACGAGAAGCTCCCCGAGATCCACCAGCCCGCCTGCTACCTCCGGGAGCTCCACCCCGCTCACGACGTGGTCGCGGGCGGTTCGACAGACCGCGCCGACGGCCACGCTCGCAAGATCTCGGGCAACGCCCAGTACCGCCGGAAGGACGCGGTCATCCAGCACGGCTCGCTCAAGTTCGACGTCGACGCCGAGCGCCACCTCGCGACGTTCGCCGACCCGGCGACGACGCCCGTCGAGTTCCGCGAGCGCGTGACGTCGATACGCGAACAGGCGGGCGTCGCCCGCGAGGACGCCGTCGAGGCCGTCGAAGACGCCCTCAGAGAGTGGGCCGATGCCGAGGCCGGTTCGTGGACCGACGACGAACTCGATCGCGCACGCGACCGCGCGACGGCCAAGTTCGAGAGCGAGGCGTGGGTCCGGGACCGCGAGGACCCTCTCGATTAGAAGCCGAACGTCTCGGGCCCCTCGCCGCCGAACTCCTCGGCGATGATCTCGTGGATCTCGGAGATCGGCGGCTGGTCGCGGGTCGGGTCGAGCGGATGCTCGCCCACCCACTTGTACCGGACCACCCCGTCGCTGTCCAGGAGGAAACACGACCGCCGCGATCTGGTCGCGATCTTGAACGTCCGGTAGGTCACCCCGAAGGCGTCGGAGATCGCGAGGTCGCAGTCGGCGTACAGCGGGAAGCTCAGATCGAGGTAGTCGATGAACTTCTCGTGGGTGTAGGCCCGGGACTTGCTGACGCCGACGACCTGCACGTCGTCGTTGCTGGTGAACCAGTCGTAGTCGCGGAACGCACACCACTCCTCGATGCAGTCGGGGCTGAAGTCGTTGGTGTAGAAGCTGAGCAACACCGGCTTGTCGTTCCAGAGGTCGGCCAACGGGGTCTCGGTGGCCTCCCCGTCCGGTCCGACGAGCGGCGCCGAGACGTTGGGTGCGCGTTCGCCCGTCGCCAGCCCTTGGGAGTCGCTCATAGTCGCTCCTCCCGTCGCCCCGACTTAAAAATTCCTTCTGAGGCCGCGCCGCCCCGTCCCCGAGCGCCGGCCTCACCGGTTCCGAAGCCACTAAAGGGACGCCTTCCCTCCGAACGCACATGAAAGTCGGCGCGCACGAATCCATCGCGGGCGGCGTCTACAACGCCGTCGACGCCCAGATCGAGGACGGCGGCAACTGCGGCCAGATCTTCACCCACTCCCCGCAGGTCTGGCAGGACCCCAACATCGGCGACGAGGAGGCCGAGCGGTTCCGCGAGCTCTCGGCCGACCACGACGTCGGACCGTGGGTCATCCACTCGTCGTACCTCGTGAACCTCTGTACCCCGAAAGACGACCTCCGGTCGAAGTCGATCGACAGCATGCAAAAGGAGGTCGACGCCGCCGCCACACTCGACATCCCGTTCGTGAACGTCCACCTCGGCGCCCACACCGGCGCGGGGGTCGACGCCGGCCTCGACAACGCCGCCAGCGCGCTCGACGAACTCGACGTTCCGGAGGGCGTGACCGTCCTCGTCGAGAGCGACGCCGGTTCGGGCACCAAACTCGGGGGCGACTTCGAGCACCTCGCGGCGGTGCTCGATCGCACCGACCAGGACCTCGACGTCTGTCTCGACACCGCCCACGCGTTCGCGGCCGGCTACGACCTCTCGACCCCCGAGGCGGTCGAGGAGACGCTGGCGGTGTTCGACGACGTGGTCGGGCTCGACCACCTGCAGTGTGTTCACCTCAACGACTCCAAACACGAGTGTGGCACCAACAAAGACGAGCACGCCCACATCGGCGAGGGGCTCATCGGCGAGGCGGGCATGGACGCGTTCGTCAACCACCCAGCGATCGAGGACGTGCCGCTGGTGCTCGAAACGCCCCACGAGGACGGCCGGGGCTTCGCGTGGAACATCGAGCGAGTCAAGGAACTGCGCGCGGCCAGCCCCGCCGAGTGAGCGCCGACCCGACGCGTCGACTCGCTACCGTTCGTCCTAACTGTTTTACACGTACGCGGTGAACGCCCGATCATGCGCTCGACTTCCACGGCGACCCGAGCGATCGGGGTGGCCATGTTCGTCCTCGCGCTCGTCGGCTACGTCGCGTTCGGCTGGCGGTTCGGCGACGGCGTCGACAGTCCGATCGCGCTCGGTCTCGCGCTCGTCGCCGTCGCTGTCGCGGTTGGCGCCACGCTCCGCGATCGGCTCTGAGACTACAGCGCCGACAGCGCCCACAGCGCGACCATCCCGGACCCGAGCGTCGCCGCGATGTCCTCCGTGCGCCACGCGACCGCGGCCGCGAGCGCGCCGGCCGCCACCCGCGGGTTCGCGACCGAGACGCCCGCCGACCCCTCGGCGAGAAAGAGGTCCGGCGCAACTAACGCCGCCAGCACCGCCGCGGGGACGAACCGGAGCGCCCGCTCGACCCCTTCGGGCACGTCGTCGAGGCGCCCGAACAGCGCGATGAACGAGAACCGGTAGGCGAACGTCCCGACCCCGCCGGCGACGATGATCACCCAGAGAGTCACGGCGCCGTAGTCGGTCGCCATCTACGCCACCTCCTCGACCAGCAGGCCGGCCCCGATTCCCACCACCGCCGCGACGATCAGCCCGAGGTTGAACGGGAGCCCGTTGGCTGTCACCGCGACCGACCCGCCGACGAGCGCGGCGGCCCCGGTCGCTCGGTCGGTGACCGCGGGG
This sequence comes from Halorussus marinus, assembly GCF_004521895.1. NCBI lineage: Archaea > Methanobacteriati > Methanobacteriota > Halobacteria > Halobacteriales > Haladaptataceae > Halorussus > Halorussus marinus. The sequence continues at coordinate 258,004 of NZ_SBIR01000002.1, read as the reverse complement.
ACGAGCACCGCGAGAAAGACCAGCGGCACCGCGAACTCGAGGCGCCAGCCGTCGGGAACGCTCGCGCCGAGCGCGATGCCCGCGACGGTCGCGACCTGCCAAGTCACCCACAGCGACGCCGCCACGCCCAGATAGTACCACCGCCGGGCGGTCTCGCCGTCGCTCTCGAACTCCAGCAGCGAGACCGCGTACGCCTGATCTGTGAGCAGGTACGCCACCAGCGCCTTCCAGCGCCCGGGCTGGTCCCGGAAGTAGGGCGCGATCGAGGCGCTGTACATCACCATCCGGACGTTGATGACGAGGACGGTGACCACGACCACGACCGCGGGCGCGTTCCGTCCGATGAGCTCGGCGGCCGCGAGCTGGGACGCCCCCGCGAAGATGACGACCGACATCGCGAGCGCCTCGACGGTCGGTACGCCGGCGCCGACGGCCGCGACGCCGGCGACCATCCCGAACGGGGCGATGCCCAGCAGGATCGGCAGCGAGACTCGAACGCCGGAGACGAAGTCCGCACGAGGAGACGACACTGTCTCCGAGTAGGTCCGCCGGTCGCCATCAAGGTTGGCGTCGCGGCGAAGTTCCGGGCCGGCGCCCGACCGAGACCCCGCGTTCGAGTCCCGAGCGCTCGCGGGCGTCGCCGGATTTCATCGACCGAGATACGGTTTATCGCCGGCTCGAACCGCCCGACTTTTCCGGGACCGGGCCGTAGCGGGCCCAGAACCGTGCGAGAGTTCTCCGCCGACTACCTTCGGGACACCCGCCGGGGCATGTGGGACGACCGGGAGGCGCTTTCGGACCTCGAACTCGGGTCCCGCGAGCGAATCCTCGACGTCGGCTGTGGCACCGGCGAACTCGCCCGCGTGCTCGCCGAGGAGTCGCCCGGCGAGGTGGTCGGCTGTGACGCCGACCGCGACCTGCTGGCGGTCGCCGCCGGCCGGGACGACACCGACCAGCCCGGAGTCCCGGTCGTCGCCGGCGACGCCCTCCGACTCCCGTTGTGCGAGGACGCGGTCGATCTGGCGGTGTGTCAGGCGCTACTCATCAACCTCCCCGAACCGGCCCACGCGGTCCGGGAGTTCCGGCGAGTCTCCTCGGACCTCGTGGCCGCGATCGAGCCCGACAACTCCGCGGTGTCGGTCGAATCGACCGTCGAGCGAGAGAGCGACCTCTCGGCGCGCGCCCGCCGGGCGTACCTGTCGGGCGTCGAGACCGACGTGACGCTCGGAGGCGAGGGGACCCGCGAGGCGTTCCGCGAGGTCGGGCTCTCGGACGTCCGCACCCGGCGGTACGTCCACGCGCGCACGACCGAACCCCCGTACGCCGAGCGCGACCTCCGGTCGGCCCGCCGGAAGGCCTCGGGCGCGGGGCTGGCCGACGACCGGGCGACCCTACTCGACGGGGACCTCTCGGCCGGCGAGTACGACGACCTCCGGACCGACTGGCGCGAGATGGGACGGACCGTCATCGAACAGATGCGGGCGGGCGAGTACCGCCGCGCCGAGGTCGTCCCCTTCTACGTGACCGTCGGATCGGTCTGACGGACGTGAGCGTTCGGAGACGTCGCGACGGTCCCTCGCTACACCACGTCGCCTCGGACCGTCGCGCCCTCTTGGCGTTTCCGGTAGGACTCGACCGCCTCGGCGGCCGTGTCGGTTCGGTCGGCGTCCATCCCGAGCATCTCCAGCGCGTCGGGCAGGGTCGGGAACGCGAGTTCGCTCTCGCGGAGCTTCCCGAGGGCCTCGTCGCTGCGTTCGCCGTCGACCCACAGACAGACGCCCCGCGGATCGAGGATCTGCTCGTAGGCTTCCCGGGCGATCGCTCCCCTGAGCCGCTGGGTCACGTTGTCCTCGAAGCTGGAATTGCAGACTTCGAGGTGGACCGGCTCGTCGTCGGGTAGCAGGTGGGCGGCCAGACACTTCTCGGGCGCCGCGTGGCCGCTGTCGTTGGCGCGGATGTGCTCGGAGTGGTCGTCGGCCCACTCGGCCCGGACGGTCTTGCCGACGCCTTCGACTCCGTGCGAGCGCCGGAACTCCGACTCGCGGTCGGCGTCGCCGTCGAGCAGGATGTCTTTGGTGACGTACACGTCGAGGCGCTCGACCGGGTCCAGCCCCAGCGCGACGTCGCCGTACACCCACAGCTCTCGAACCGGGACCGGCATCGTCTCGGTCTCGACCGTCCGCAGAATCTCCTCGACGCGCTCGATAGCGTCGTCTCTGTCCATTAGCGGACCCTACGCGCTTACGGGCCAAAACGGTGACGCGTCGGTTCGTCACTCTCGATAAACCAGATTCAGATATACAGAATCGCGCTCTCGGCGTTCGGCCGAGCGACTCTGCGTCCGTTGTGACGGCACAGATGCTCCCAACTCGCGGACAGAGAGGGCCACGACGTCGAAGACTGCGTAACCCGCGTTCCCGAGTGGACGGCTACGACGTGCGTTGGACGTACGGCATCCGTAACCCGTACAGAATGGAGAGAAGGCCGACGATCCGACTGATCTCTCCCAGCATCCCGTACACGAACGGCCCGACGAGCGGGACGAGATACGGCCCGAGGACGAGGAACACCGGCGTCCAGAAGACGAGGAAGAAACCGACGGCGACGAAAAACATCGGTCGGTGTCGGCTCTGCCAGTAGCCACGTAGCGCGAGATAGCCGACTGCGAGTCCCAGAACCGTCGAGATAGCCGTGAGTACGAACGCGATCTGTGATTGTATCGCGGGGCTGGGCTGAAACGGACTCATCGATCACGCACCTCGGTAACGAACTGTCTAAAGCGCGCGGCCATGCGCTGACGGAGAGAGAGATCGAACTCGAACCCGTCCGCGGTCAGCTTGATCGTGACCTGATCGAGCGTCGCGGTGTATACCTTGTGGTGGTGGCCGTCGTCGTCCAGCGCGACGGCTTCGGTGACCAGCTCGTACTCCTGTAGTCTCTCTAGTCGCCGATACACGGTTTGAGGTGACACGTCACAGGCGTCGCTCAGTTCGTTCGCGGACATTGGTTGCTCAGTCGTTTCGACGAGGATTCGCTGGGTGATGTCGTCGGCCAGCAGTCCGCTGATCTCGCGTACGTCTTCATTCACTCGTTCCATGCACACTTCTCCACCCGGTCTGATCAGGGCGAACCCACAGTTCCAGCTCTTGGAGTCGTGCGAGGACGGTTTATATTGTAGGATAGTAATCATTTCGTATGTTGCCAGCGCGCGATACCTCAAGCATCGGTACGCTCGTCGGACTCGTCGTCGCCGTGATCGCCATCGGTGGCTCCGTTCTCTTCGGCTGGGAGTGGGGTTCGTTCCTGCGTCAGCCGGTGCCGCTGGCGATCGGAGTAATCGCGGCTATCGTCGCGGTAGCCGTTACGCTCGGACTGGGACGTGACTGAGCGGTCGCGACGTTCTCGCTGGGCTTCATGGAGTCTCTCACGGGGAGTTCCGACCCCGCCGACTGCGTTTGGCCCCGACCTACGGACGCCTGTATCCCTATTCGTCCGGGGCCCGAACGTCACAGTGATGAGTAACGCAGCGTCGCTTCGGGAACTGCTCGCCGAGGGCGAAGAGCTCACGATCGTCTGTCACAACAACCCGGATCCGGACTGCCTCGCGAGCGCGCTCGCGCTGGGGCGGATCGCGGCCGCCGCCGGCATCGAGGACCACCACATCCTGTACAGCGGCGAGATCTCCCACCAGCAGAACCGGGCGTTCGTCAATCTCCTCGACATTGATCTCCGACCGTTCGACGCCGACGCGGTTCGGGACCGCCCCGACGAGTCGCTGCTCGCGTTCGTCGACCACGCGGTCCCCGGCGCGAACAACCGCGTGCCGGAGGGAACCCCGATCGATATCGTGATCGACCACCACCCCGCGGAGGGAATCGAGGCCCGATTCGTCGACCACCGCGAGGCCATCGGCGCGACCGCCACGATACTCACCGAGTACGTCCGGGCGCTCGAACTCGATCTCGATCCCACGCTCGCGACGGCGCTCATGTTCGCGATCCGCCGGGAGACGCTCGGGTTCCTCCGCGGGGTGACCGCCGAGGAGTACGAGGCGGCCAAGTATCTCCACGGCCACGCGGATCGGGACCTCCTCAAGCAACTCTCCTCGCCGTCGGTCAGCGGCGCGACCGTGGACGCGATCGCGACCGCCATCGAGAACCGGGAGATCAGGGGCGCGGTGCTCATCTCCCACGTCGGTCGGACGTCCGAACGCGACGCGTTACCACAGGCCGCCGACTATCTCGCGTCGCTGGAGGGCGTCGAGACGGCCGTCGTCTTCGGTATCATCGACGAGTCGATTCAGCTCAGCGCCCGGTCGACGGACTCGCGCGTCCACATCGGCAACGCGCTCCACGCCGCGTTCGCGGACGTCGGGAGCGCCGGCGGTCACCGGGAGATGGCGGGCGGCGAGATCCCGCTCGGGATCTTCGCCGACGCCGACCTCGACGGCCCGGACCTGCTCGTGATCGTCGAGCAGATCGTCACCGCTCGTCTCGTCGAGGAACTCCAGCTCTCCGAGCAGTCCGACGATCGACCGGCGCCGCCCGCGGAGTGAGACGGCCGGCGTCTCGAAGAGTCGTGTGCCGCCCGCGGGCGAGCACGCCGGGGCATGTCGACCGACGCTTTCGGGCCGTCCGGGCCGCCTCGGCGGATCACTCCTCGGTCGCGCTCGACGCGGGCTCGCGCTGAACGACGAGCACGGGACCGAGAAACCGGTCTGCGACCTGATCGGCCGGCATCCCGAACACGAACGTCGTCAGGGACGGGTCGGTCTCGCCCATGACGACGGCGTCGAACTCGTCGGCCGCCTCGACGATCGCGTCGAGCGCGTCTCGGTCGCGCTCGACGCGGGTCTCGATCGCCGACGGCTCCACCCCGAGTTCTTCGAGTCGTTCGTCGAGGCCCTCGAGTAGCGTCTCGACGTCGCCGTCAGACTCGTCGGTCTCGGCGACGTGATACAGCGTCACCGAGACGTCGGTCTCGGCGAACACGCCCGCGACGACCCGGGCGAGCCGATCGATCCCGACGGTCCCGCGGACGGCGACCAGCACGTCCTCGACCGATCGGGTCGCGTTCGGGACGAGGACGGCCATGCAGTCGTGCTCGGCGATCGTCCGGTCGATCGTCTTCTGCCCGTCGTGGGTGAACACGAGTCGGCGCTCGACGGTCGCACCGACCTCCTCGAACATCGACGCGTAGTCGTCGAGGCGCTCGTTCGCACGCTCTTCGAACTGCATCTGGGCCTGCCCCGTCGCGGTCTGTTCGGGGATGACGTGATAGCCAAGCAGGACGACGTGGGCGTCCGCGAGCAGTTCGGGAACGCCCTCCGGAACCGATTCTCCTTCGAGCACGCGGATCGGGACGAGTACCGACGGTCTGTCTGTCATTGTCAGATGTCTCCTTTGAGGTCGATGTCGCCGGCGTAGTATCGGTACCAGAGGTAGGACCCGGCCATGACCACGATACCGACGCCGATCGACGCGGGTTGCATGAACGCGATCAGTCCGAAGCTCGCGAGCGCGCCGGCGGCCGGGACCACCGGGTAGCCCGGAACGCGGTAGCTCGGGGCGTACCACGGCGGATCTCGCCGACGCAACACGATCAGAGCGACGCACATCAGGCCGTACATGATCAGGTGGAGAAACGAGGCGACCTCCGCGAGCAGTTCGACCTGCCCGGTCGCGACGAGGACCAGTATCGGTCCGCCGGCGGAGAGCAACGCGACGTGTGGCGTGCCGTACCGGAGGTTGACCTCGCTCGCCTTTCGGGGAAGTAAGGCGTCGCGGCTCAGCGCGTACACCGCCCGCGAGGCGCTGAGGATCGACGCGTTCGCGCTCGAAAACGTCGCCAACAGCCCGGCGCCGAGGATCGCGATCGCGCCGGGGACCCCGAGGAACTCCCGGGCGACCTCGACCATCGCGGTCTCGCCGAACTGGCCCAGTCGCTCCGCGCCGAACGCGCTGGTCGCGACGAAGATCGTCACGACGTAGAAGACCGTGACGACGACGACGGACCCGACCATCGCCAGCGGGAGATTTCGTCCCGGCCGTTTGATCTCGCCCGCGACGGTCGCGACCTGCGCGAACCCCAGATACGACGTGAACACCAGCGCCGCGGTCGTCAGCACCGGGAAGTACCCCCTCGCGAAAAACGCCTCCGGGACGCTCTCGCCGCCGAAGACGCCCACCGCGTCGAGCACGCCGTACGAGAGAAAGGCCGTCAGCACGACGAGCAAGATTCCCACCACGGCGTTCTGGAGGCTGGCCGTGTTCTCGGTTCCGCCGATGCTCAGCGCGGTCAGGCCCGCTCCGAACAGCAGCCCGATCCCGATGACCGGGCTGACCGGGAGCGCGACGCCCAGTTCGGCGAACACCGCGCTCGCGTAGTGGCCCAGTCCGACGAGGTAGAACGCGGAGGCGAACATCAGCCCCAGCCACAGCCCGAGGCCGACGATCGCGCCGTACGCCGTCCCCATCCCCCGCGAGATGAAGTAGTAGCCCCCGCCGCTTCGGGGCATCGCGGTGGCGAGCTCCGAGGTCGGGAGCGCCACCAGCCGCGATCACGCCGCCGATGGCGAACGAGAGCGTGGCCGCGAGCCCGGCGTTCGCGGCCGCCAGCCCGGGGAACACGAAGATCCCCGCGCCGATCATCGTGCCGATCCCGATCGCCAACCCGCCGACGAGCCCGATCGTCCGTTCGAGTTCGACGTCGTCGTGGACGGTCGTATCGTCGGTGACCGCCTTCGGCTCCGTTGCGGGGGCCTCGCCGGCGACGTTCCGGCCCGCGGGTTCGACGTCGGCACGCTCGTCAGCCATACGTACACAGTTGTTTCAGCCGGCGGATAAAACCGCCGGCGGTCGGGCTCCCGAGACCGCCGGCCCGGCGCGTCCTCACTTCTTCCAGAACGCGCCGGTGAACATCACGAAGACGGGGATGATCTCGAGCCGGCCGATCCACATCAGAAACACCATCAGCAGTTTGCTCGTCGCCGGGAAGTCGAGGTAGCTCCCGAACGGTCCCAGAAACCCGAACCCGGGGCCGATGTTGCCGATCGTCGCCAGGCTCGCGCTGACCGCCTCGAGGACGGACAGTTCGAGGCCGACCCGACTCGCGTCGAACAGCAACAGCACCGTCGCGACCCCGAAGGTCAACAGATACAGCAGGGTGAACCCGTAAATGGCGGTGATGGCGTCCTCGTCGATGACGTGGCCGCCGAGACGGACGGGTCTGACCGAACTCGGATGGGCCGTCGTGAACAGCTGGCGCCGGATCGCCTTGAGGACGACGAGCCATCGGACGACTTTGACGCCGCCGCCGGTCGATCCGGCCGAGCCGCCGATGAACATCGCGAACAACAGCAGGCCCTGCGCGGTCGTCCCCCACTGTGCGAAGTCGCTGGTCGCGTACCCCGTCGAGTTCAGGAGCGAGGCGACCTGAAACGTCGCTTGCCGAAGCGAGTTCTCGACGACGCCTTCGGTGAGGCCGCCGAGCTCCAGCGGCGGCGCCGAGCCGGTGAAGAGCAGTCCCCAGAGCAGGACCGCCACGCCGGCGTTCGCGCCCAGATAGGCCTGTAGCTCGCGGTCGTGGAGGAACTCGCCGTAGTCGTCCTGCAACAGGAAGTAAAACAGCGCGAAGTTCATCCCCGCGATCAGCATGAAGGGGATGACGACCCACTGGACCGCCGGCGAGAACGCCGCGATGCTTTCGGCCTGCGGGGAGAACCCGCCGGTCGGTAGCGTCGTGAACCCGTGGGCGACCGCGTTGTACGCGTCCATGTTCGGCGCCAGCCCCGCGTAGTGGAGTCCGAGCAGTATCGCGACGTACAGCACGGTGAACCCGAGGTAGAACAGCCAGAGCAGTCGCGCGGTCTCGGCGATCTTCGGCGTCAGCTTCTGTAGCTCCGGGCCGGGCGCCTCCGAGGCGATCAGCTGGGCGCCGTTGACCGCGACCTCCGGGAGGATGGCGACCATCAGCACGATGATCCCCATGCCGCCGAGCCACTGGCTGAGCTGGCGCCACATCAAAAGCGCGTGGGAGTGGCGCTCGAAGGAGATCTCGGCCGTCACGGTCGCTCCGGTCGTCGTGAACCCGGACATCGACTCGAACAAGGCGTTGATCGGGTGGCCGAGCGCCGATTCGGTGCCGTACCCCGCGATGACGTACGGGATGGCCCCGATGACCGCGACCGCGCCCCACGAGAGGGCCACGAGCAAGAGCGCCTCGCGGGGTCCGAGATCCGGGTCGTCGCTGAGCCGCTCGAGTGCGACGCCGCTGGCGACCGTGAGGCTGATCGAGGCGAGGAAGGTGAGTACGTCTTCCTGGTAGAGGAGGCTTATCCCCAGCGGGACGAGCATGGCGACGGCGAGGTACTTGATCACCGTGCCAGTGAAAGCGACGCTCTGTCGCCAATCGACTCGAACTGACATCACCGATCACCGTACATTGGGCGACTCTCTCGCGGCGAGGAGGAAAAACGTCCCGCTGTCGTTCCGACGGACGGATCGGACGCGTCCGGGTTCGAACCCCCCGAAAACGCGGAGTCTGGGTCGGATTCCGGCTCGGTCACCTCAGCGCGGATCGAGGCCGTAGAGGAGCGACCGGCCGAACACCAGTATCGGGATGATCTCGAGTCGGCCGATCCACATGTTCAGGACGAACATCCCCTCGGCGAGCGGCGGCATCTCCGGCCCCGTGATCCCCGACGAGAGCCCGACGTTCCCCTGCGCGCTGGCCACCTCGAACAGCGCGTCGGCCAGCCCGAAGTCGGGGCCGACGACGTTGATCAGGACCAGCGCGCTCGCGACGAGGAGGCTTATCCAGAGGAGGCTGACGATCGCGGCCTCGCTGAACTCCCGCTCCATCTCCTCGCGGTCGAGCGTTCGGCCGTCGATCGTCGTCGTGACGACGGCGCTCGCGGGGAGGAACACCCGCGAGAACTGCCAGACGATGCCCCGGCCGATGGTGTACGCCCGGACGATCTTGATGCCGCCGACCGTCGATCCGGCCGCCCCGCCCACGACCATCGCGGTCGAGACGATGAGCTTGCCGCCCGCGCCCCACGCCCCGATGTCCGACGACTGGAAGCCGGTACACGAGAGCGCGCTGATCCACTGGAACACCGAGTCCCGGACCGCGGTGGTCTGTGGCGCCGAGAGGCCGACCGTCTGCAGTCCGGCGTAGTCGGTCGCGTCGAACGCCTCGGTGACCACCCCGGCGTTCTGGATCGAGAGGACGACCACGCCGGCACCGAAGAGGACGAACAGCCACCGTGTCTGTAAGTCCTCCCAGAACAGCTCTATCTCCTCGTTCGCGAGGATGCCGTAGTGGATCGGAAAGGCGATCGCTCCCAGCGACATGATCGGCAACAAGACGGTCTCGATGAGGGGCGAATCGTAGGTCGCGATCGAGTTGTCCGTGACCGAGAATCCGCCGGTTGCCAACCCGGTCATGGCGTGGTTGAGCGCCTGCCAGAACGCCTCCCACGTCGGTAGCTGGGAGCCGTAGTCCGACAGGGAGATGGCGACGAACATCGCGAGGACCGAGAGGCCGGTGTAGACCACGAATATCTTCCAGACCGTCCGGACCGTCGAGATGATGCTCGGGTGGATCCGTTCTTCGCGCGCCTCGCTTCGGTAGAGGGCGTAGCTCCCGCTCCCCGGTCGCGCGAGGATGGCGGTCGTGAGCACGATGACGCCGACGCCACCGACCCACTGCATGAACGACCGCCACCACTGAATCGTCCGCGGGAGCGTCGGCTCGTGGACCGCCATCGTCAGCCCCGAGCCGGTCCAGCCGCTCATGCTCTCGAAGAACGCGTGCAACGGGTCACGGAAGTAGACCAGACTCGACCGGGACTCGGCGCCGAGGATCCTCACCGCCTCGTAGGCGTCGGGTCGGGGTGCGGAGGCGACGTACGTCTGCATGACCTCGATCGGCGTGAGATGGGCCGTCAGGACGAACGGGAGCGCGCCGAAACAGGCCACGAACAGCCACCCCGCGGCCGCGATCACCATCCCGTGTTTCATCCGGGGGTCGGGCGCGTCCGCGAACGCCCGACGCGCTCCGAGTCCGACCGCGGCGGTAACGACGGCCGCCCCGAGAAACGACGCCGCCGCGTACCACTCGGCGAAGAGGACGGCGACGCCGACGGTGATGGCCATCAGTCCGGCCTCCATCGCGATCAGCGAGCCGACGTCGCGAGCGATGATCGCGAGGTCCGAGGAGAGTCGGCCGGCGAAGCGATCCGCCGACATCTCAGTGTTCGTCGGGATCGACGCTGTGGTCTTCGAAATGGCCGAACACGTCGGTCACTTCGGGCGTCGCGCCCTCGCCCGAGTACACCGTCACGAGATCCCCGGCGTGGATCTCGGTGTTCCCGCGGGGCGTGATGGGGTGTTCGTCTCCGTTGCGCTCGATCGCGACGACGAGCATTTCCTCTTCCAGCAGGCCCTTGGACGCCGCCTGTTGGATCGTCTCTCCGACGATCGCGGCGTCTTCGCCCACGCGGATCTCGAACACCTCGGCCTCGTCGCCGATTCGCATGTAGTCGACGATCGAGGGGCGTTTGACCGCACGGTAGAGGTACTCCGCGATCAGCCGCTGGGGGTTCTGCATCGTGTTCACCCCGATCCGGGCGAACAGGTCCATGTGCTCGGGGTTGTGGACGACCGAGACGATGTTCGGAACGTCGAGTTCCTTCGCGAGGAGGCTGACCATGATGTTGGTCGCGTCTTGATCGGTCGTGGAGATGAGCGCGTCCGCACGGTCGATGCCCGCGTCGAGGAGTGTCTCTTTCGTCGTCGCGTCATCGTGGAGGACGAGACAGTCGTACACCGAGGCCGCGCGTTCGGCCTTTTCCTCGTCGCGTTCGATGACGACGACCTCGTTCCCACCGGCGGTGGCGATCTCGATGAGCGGCGTCCCGATGTTCCCTGCGCCGACGATCACGATATACATCTTCGGTCACGTTTTCGGGGCACGGACGAAAAGATACCGTTCTCGGACCGCGCGAGCGACCGGCGTCACTCCGGCAGATCGGACCCGGACCCGCCGAACACGCGTCCGAGGACGCCCCGCACGAACCCACAGACGCGCTGGCGGAGCGGCCCGACCACCGGGTTCGCGCCCCGTCCCAGATACGCCCGGGGGAACGTCACCGGCTCGCCCGCCAGGAGGTCGAGCGCGAGCGCGACCGCACGGTGGTTCCCGTCGGCGACCGTGACGGGCACGCACCCCCGGCGGGTGGCGAGGACCAGCGGACCGCCCGGCGGGTCCGCGCGAAACCGCCGGATGCGCTCGACGTCGACGCCGGTCCGAGCGGTCAGCGCCGCCGGGTCCTCGCGAGCGACCCGTCGGGCCGCCCCGAGGACCGTGTCGTCGGGCGCGAGCGCCCGCCACCGGAGGCCGTCGACGCCGTCGATCACGCGGAGGCGCGAGAACGTCTCGCGGTCGAGAGTCAGTTCGTACCACTCGACGGGGGCGTCGCGCCAGACGAAGGCGGCCGCCCCGGGCTTGTGGTCGAGGAGTTCGTCGAGCACCGCCCGCTCGGAGAGGCCCTCGACGGGGTCGCGGTCGGTTTCGGCGTCGGTCCGCTCCATCCGGAGCCACTCGCGGAGGACGGTTTGACGAGAGACGCGCCGCATTCGGGGGTCTACGTCCCGGAGCAACTCAGTTCCATCCCCGCGACCGGGGGCCGACGCCCCGAATCGGGCGCCCGGACGCGAGTCGTCCGCGGCTTCCGAACCGACTTTGACGGGGGCCTCCCAATCCGGTCCCGTGTGCCGGCTCACGGCGGCCGATTCACCATGACGAGCCCAGTCACGTATCTCGACTTCCTGATCGCCGCCCTCGGGCCGCCCGCGCTCGCGCTCGGAGCGGTCGTGTTCGCCCGGCGCGAACGGCCGTCGCGAGCGGCCGCCGGAATCGGCGCTCTGGTCTGTATCGCGGTCTCCTACACGGCGCCGTGGGACAGCTACCTCATCGGACGGGGCGTCTGGCGGTACGGCGACGGCGTCGTCGCGGCCCGGTTCGCTCGGGTGCCCCTCGGTGAGTGGCTGTTCTTCGCCGGCCAGACCGGACTCACCGGCCTGTGGTACTACGCTCTGGCCCCGCGGATCGATCCCGCGTTGCCGGCAAGCCCCGACGCCCGGACGGTCGGCGCCGCGGTCTGGGCCGCGCTGGCGGTCGTCGGCGCCGCGCTCGCGGTCGCGTCCGATGGGACGTACTACCTCGGGATGACGCTCGTCTGGGCGGCCCCGGTCGCCGCGTTCCTCTGGGCGGTCGGGGGCCCCGTGCTCTGGTCGGCCCGCCGGCTCGTCGCGGTCGCGGTCGCGGTCCCCTCGGCGTATCTCTGGGCCGCCGACAGGTTCGCTATCGGCCGCGGCCTTTGGACGATCTCGGCCGACCACAGTACGGGTCTGGCGGTCCTCGGACTTCCGATCGAGGAGGCGGTCTTCTTCGTCCTGACGAACCTCCTCGTCGTTCAGGGGCTGGTGTTGTTCGACTGGACGCTCGCGCGGGCGGCCGATCGCGGGGCGGGCCACGCCGTCGAGGGACTGGTGCCGGGCACAATGCGGGTGAGCAGGCGGTGGCGGTGAGCTACCCCACGCCGGTTCGGCGCGCACTCGTGAGACTCGCGGTCGTTCCCGCCGTCGCGGCGCTTGGGCTCGCGGCGGTCCCGTTCGCGCTCGGCGTCGACGTCCCCCCGATCGCGCGGTATCTCCCGTTCGCGGTCAGTTTCGTCGCCTTCGGGCTCCCCCACGGCGCGGCCGACCACCTCGCGGTCGCGCGACTCGGCGGGGAGCGGCCGCTCGTCGCGGTCGGCGCGGCCTACCTCCTCGCCGGCGGCGCCACTCTCGCGGGCTGGCTGGTCGCGCCCGCGGCCGCGTTCGCGGGGTTCATCCTGCTGACGTGGTACCACTGGGGGCAGGGCGACTGTTACTTCCTGCTCGCGGTCGGCGGCGACCACCTCCGGACCCGGACCCAGCGGGCGCTCGCGATCGCCGTTCGAGGCGGGCTTCCGATGGTGGTCCCGCTGGTGGCGTTTCCGGGCGTGTACCGCGAAATCACCCGCGCCACCGTGGCGCTGTTCGACCCGTCGGCCGCCGACGCGCTCGGGGCCGCCTTCCGCCCGGAGGCGAGACTGATCGCGGGCGGCGCGCTCGGGGCCCTCTCGATCGGTTCGATCGCGCTCGGCTACGCTCGTGCTCGGACGGGCGAGGACGCCTCCCAATCGCGGCGGGGGTGGCGGATCGACGCGGTCGAGACCGGCTTCCTGTGGGCGTTCTTCCTCGTCGTTCCGCCGGTGGTCGCGGTCGGACTCTACTTCTGTCTCTGGCACTCGATCCGACACGTCGCCCGACTGGTGGTCGTCGCCGACGCCGGGACGGCGCTCGCCGACGGCCGGATCGGCGCCGCCCTCGCCGGGTTCGGGCGCGACGCGCTCCCGAACTCGGTCGGCGCGGTCGTCGTCCTCGTCGGGCTCGGGGCGGTCGCGCCCCCGGACGCGAGCCTCCCGTCGCTGCTCGGGCTCTACCTCGTGTTGCTGGCGGTCCTGACCCTTCCCCACACGCTCGTCGTTACGTGGATGGACGCCCGCGAGGGCGTCTGGTCGCGGTAGTCGCGGTCTGGGTTCTCGACTCCGGTCACTCGCCGTCGTCGGTCACGATCCGGATCACGCTTCTCGTCGCAGTCGTCGCCGATGCCGATACACGCGACACTGCTGATCGAGCGCCCCGGTGGCCCACAGCGACACCCCGGCCGCTGTCGACGCCCGCTCGACACACCGACCCGGCCGAATTACGATTTGCTATCGCCGGATCCGGTTTACGCGCCCGGAGGCGAAACCGTCAAACGCTCGGGACCGAAAGTGTCGGGCGATGGACTGCGACAAATGCGGCCGCGAGGCGGTGATGAACGCCGCCTACTCGGGGCTGCACCTCTGTGAGGATCACTTTCTCTCGTCGGTCGACAAGCGCGTCCGCCGCCGGGTCCGCGAGGACAACCTCGTGCCCGACGACGCTACGCCCGAGGAGCCCGAAACGTGGGTCGTCGGGCTCTCGGGGGGGAAAGACAGCGTCGTCCTCACCGACATCCTCCACCGGACGTTCGAGCGCGACCCCCGGATCGAACTGGTCGCACTCACCGTCCACGAGGGCATCGAGGGGTACCGCGACGAGAGCGTGGCGGCCTGCGAGGAGCTGACCGCGGAGCTCGGAGTCCGCCACGAACTCGTGAGCTACGAGGAGGAGTTTGGGGTCCGAATGGACGACGTGGTCGAGGACGACCCCGAGAACATGGCCGCCTGCGCGTACTGCGGAGTGTTCCGTCGGGACGTGCTCTCGCGGTACGCCGAGGAGTTGGGCGCCGACAAGCTCCTGACGGGCCACAATCTCGACGACGAGGCCCAGACCGCGCTGATGAACTTCCTCGAAGGTGACCTCGCCCAGATCGCCAAACACTTCGACGCGAGCCTCGGCGGATTCGACGAGCGCGGGGCGGGCGAGGATCCGACCCGCGAGGCGGGCGACCACTTCGTCCCGCGGGCCAAACCCCTCCGGGACGTGCCCGAGAAGGAGGTTGCGCTGTACGCCCACCTCGCGGATCTGCCGGCCCACATCACGGAGTGCCCCCACGCGAGCGAGGCCTACCGCGGGGAGATCCAGAGCCTCCTCCACGACCTCGAGGAGAACCACCCGGGGACCCGCCACTCGATCATGGCCGGCTACGAGGAGCTGGCGGCGCTGGCCGCCGAGGAGTTGGGCGCCCGCGAGGGCGGGAGCGCCGATCTCGGGGAGTGCGAGCAGTGCGGGGCCGCCACGACCCGGGATCGGTGTCGGAAGTGTTCGCTGCTCGACGCGCTCCACGCGGCCTGAGACGGCCGCTCGTCCGTCGGTGAGAGACCCGTCGGAGAGAAAAGCGGTGCGGGACCGACTCAGCGAATGACGTCGAGCCCGTTGTTCTGCTCTACCTCGTTTTGCCCGCCGTCGCTCTTGGCACCCCACCCGCCCGAGTCGCCGGTGGTCTTCGTCGACCGGTCGGTTCCGCCGAGGCTCTCTTCACGGGACGAGCCGCCGGTGGCGCCCGTTTCGAGGTTCTGGCTGGCGTCGAACGACTGGGCGTCGACGTCGCGCATCTGCTCGCGGGACTTGTCGGCCTGCTGTTGGGTGCTCGGGCCGAGGACCTGGGCGCTCTGGACGCCGGTCATGATGGCCATGACCCGGACCTTCCCCTTGTAGTTGTCCTGAATGCGCGCGCCCCAGATGACGTTGGCGCTGGCTTCGAGTCGCTCGGTGATGTTCGAGGCGATCGACTCGGCCTCCTTGAGCGTGAGGTCCGGACCGCCCGTGATGTGGACGAGCCCGCCCGAGGCGCCGCGGTAGTCGACGTCGAGCAGCGGGTGGTTCATCGCGTCCCGGACGACCTCCTCGGTCTTGTTCTTATCCTGGGTCTCGCCGACCAGCATCACCGCGACTCCGCCCTGATTCATGATCGAGGTCATGTCGGCGTAGTCGAGGTTGATGAGGCTCGGCTGGGTGATCGTCTCCGAGATCCCCTTGACCGTCTCGGCGATGATCTGGTCCATCACCGAGAAGGCCTTCCCGATCGGCAGGTTCGGGACGTAGTCGAGCAGCCGGTTGTTGTCGAGCACGATGATGGAGTCGGCCTCGTTGCGGAGCTTTTCGAGCCCTTCCTCGGCCTTCACCGTCCGTGCGCGCTCGACGTTGAACGGGGTCGAGACCATCCCGACGACGATGGCGCCCTGCTCTTTGGCGATCTTCGAGACGACCGGGGCCGCACCGGTCCCGGTGCCGCCGCCCATGCCCGCGGTCACGAACACGAGGTCGGCGTCGCCGAGTACCTCCTTGATCGTGCCCTGGGCCATCTCGGTGGCTCGCTCGCCCATCGAGGGGTCCCCGCCCGCGCCGAGGCCGTTGGTGAGGGACTTGCCGACCAGGATCTTCGTGTCGGCCTCGATCATCTTGAGGTGTTGCTTGTCGGTGTTGATCGCGACGGTGTCCGCGCCGTCGACTCCGATGTTGTACAGTCGGTTGACCGTGTTGTTGCCCGCGCCGCCACAGCCCACGATCACGATTCGAGGGTCGCCAAACTCGTCGCCGTTGGTGTCGGCGTCCAGCTCGCGGTTCTCCTGTTCGGCGTTCTCCAAGGCGTCTTGCACGATGTCCTGCATGCTTACACCTTGGCCCACGACCGCTTGTTCGTCGTCTGCTCTGTCGTGCCTTCGTCGTGTTCGTTGAGCATGTCGCGGACCGCGGCCCGAATCGCCTCGCTACGGTTCGGGAACTCCCCGGTCTCGACCATCTGTTCGACCTCCTCGATCTGCTGTTTCGGAATGCGAAGTGTCACACGCTCCATATTTTGTATTCCCCTTGAGGTAAGACGGCATGCGGATGCTCACACAGCCTGTCTTACGCCGCATCCGCCCGGAGCGCGGCCGTACGCCGACTCTCGGGCGCCGTGTAAGACAACCGTCTTACGTGGGCTAACCCACATAGTCAGAACTTAAATAATTAACGGCGAGTAGTAAAACGGCGTCTTACGTTCTGTCGAGGACGTCGGCCGCGGGCGTGCGCCGGCCACAGCCCGGACAGAACGCCCAGTCCGACCGAACCTCGTCGCCGCACTCGCAGAAGGCGCGTCGCGAGGCCTTCTCCCCGCAGTTCGGACAGTAGACGTGATCGTCCGACAGCGACTCCCCGCACTGGCCACACTCGCGGTCCCGCTCGCTCTGTCGGTCGCGGTCGTCCGTGGTGTCCGCGTCCCGGGCCGACTCGTCGGCCGCTCGCTCCCGGACTGCGCCGTCGGATTCGAGCGTGACGTTGACGTTCACGTCCCGACCGCCCTGCGGTCTCACGGACGAGCGGGCCTCGGGCTCTCGAGCGTCGAGGCGCGCGGCGACGAGCTCGTCGACGCGCTCGGCGAGGAGGCCGTCGAGACTCTCCTCGGCCCCGCCGGACGCCTCGCTCTCGGCGTCGAGATACGCCCGGAGCGCCTCGCGCATGACCTCGCTCTTCGACTCGTCGAGGGCCTCGATGCGCTCGATCAGGTCCTCGTCCGCGCGGAACGTTATCTTGCTCATGTAACTGTTCGTCACGATGTCGTCGCCCCCACCACTTCAATCTTACCGAGCGTCTGACACTGCCGTCCCGATTCGATCCCGCGTTAACACTCGAAAGTGTCCGTAAACGCGACTCCGAGCGCTTCACGGTCGGCTCTCTCGTCTCGGTCGCCGTCCCGTGCGCCGATCGACCCCGGTTCGCGAGGCGGCGTCCGGTCGGTAGCCGACGGCACGCCGTCGTCGAATAATAACCCTTAAGTCCGACAGACGACCTACGGTGAAACACGCCCGCCCTTAGCTCAGACTGGTAGAGCAGTCGACTGTAGATCGACTTGTCCCCCGTTCAAATCGGGGAGGGCGGACTTCTCCCCCGGTCGTTTCATTGTTGGTCGAGTAGCCGCCCTCGTTCGATCCCCGCAGGACCCGAGATAGTTCGATGGGTGTCCAAATCGGGTCCGCGCCGTCGTGTCTTTGGATGTTGCCCGAGCGGTGGACCAACTACGCATTTTGCGACTGACGGCTCTGCGTCCCGCTGGAACAGGTAACACCTCTCTCGATCCTGAGAGGGACCCCGACGAAGCGGAGGGGGAGCGACCGGCGTTCTATTCGAGGAGATCGGCTTTTTCAAGCGCCTCCATCCACGACCCGAATCGGCGATAATAGGTCACGTGACCGTACGCCCCGTCTTCTGCCATGTCGGTCACGCGCGGGATGCCGTCGACGTCCTTCGCCAGCCGGCGGAGTTCGTGAAGCAGTCGCTCCTCCGGGATCTTCTCGGTTTCGAGCATCGCTTCGGTTTTCGCGTCGTTCCACGACCCGAAGCGGTTCTGGTAGGTCTTGTACGAGTACTCTCCGTGCTCGTCGAGATCGTACCGCGTCGGCGATCGACCGAGCTCCTCCGCGAGTCGCTGGAGTTCGCCGAGGAGTTCGTAATCGGTGTACTGCTTCGACCCGATCTCGCCGGGATCGAGGTCGGCGGCTTCGAGCGCGGCCTCCCAACTTCCGAACCGTTCGACGTAGGTCTCCGGGTGGAAGTCCCCCCGCTCGTGCATGTCCACGACAGTCGGCGTCTTCCCGAGCCGGGCCGCGAGCGCGCGGAGCGCGACCTCCAGAGTCTCCTCGCCGGGATCTGTCGCGGTGCACTCGCTCATCATACGTCTGTTTCTCGAACCTAGCTTAAACTCTTTTATCACGGACAAGTCTTCGCTCTATTTTCACATCAGATGAAGAAATGACATAAACTCTGTTTCATATAGAGAAGTTTTTATATACCCTTGGTGCCAAAATCTGAACTAAGCACGTATCACCACAGAGAAGTGTCGGACGTGGGGCGGCTTTGACAGGCTCTCCCCGCCGACGGACCAAAGTACTCGGTCGTTCGGCATAAAATGTGCGGCCACTTCTCAGAGATGATACCGTGCCAAACGAGAAACACAATACATGAACTTCAAAACCTTATTCACGGACGACGAGGCGGTGAGCCCGGTGATCGGGGTCATCCTGATGGTCGCCATCACGGTGATTCTGGCCGCCGTCATCGGCACGTTCGTGCTCGGCCTCGGCGAGAACGTCAGTCAGAATGCCAGCGCAGGCGTCTCGGAAGTTTCCGGCAATGATTATGGAGTGACCCTGAACTCGCTTGGTCCTAGTACGGAGGGGATCAAATGTTCAGGAGTGGAGGACTTCAGCAGTGCAGACAGCGATGAATACACAACGAGTGTCGGATCGACGATTAATTGCAATGATGCAGATGGAGGTTCTGCCTCCGCTTCGGTCGTTGCTTGGGGTTCGGATGTCCAGAACGCGACCGTCTACACGTTCGACTAACAAACGGTAGATAAACCCGTATTTTATTCTGGCTGAACACGAGCTGTAGGGACGCTTTGCATCAGTTTACTTTTTCAGCTATCCGACGGAATCCCGGCACTCGTATTCGCTCAACGACACGGTGTTCGACGACCGATACAAATTCGCCTGCCGTTCGCATTCCGCTTCTCGGAGTCTCCGCACGCGATGCCGCTCCGGCTCACTCCGAGTCGCCCCGGTCGGACGCTCCGTCCCGACACCGGAGGTACGCGTACCCGCCGGCGACGCCCGCTCCGAGGCCCGCGCCGCCGAGCGCCGCCAGCCACGGGGACCGCCCGGCCGAGACGCGTTCGAGCGACCCGGTTCCGTCGTCGGGCGCGGTCGCGGTGTAGCGGTGGACCTCGCCCGGGCCGATGGACGCCGAGGTCGTCGCGTCGAGGCGGGGCGCGTCGTCTGCTACCAGCGCTTCCAGCGTGTACTCGGTCGCGCGCCGGCCCGCGATCCGGATCCGATACGTGCCGGGCGCGAAGCCGTAGCGGTACCGCATCCGGGCGTAGGCGCTTCGCCCCCGGTCCATGTACGTCGCGGTGTCGCGTCCGAGCGGCCGATCGTTCGGTCCGACCACGGTCAGCGACACTCCCGGCGAGTCCACGACGAACAGCGCGAGCCGGAACGCCGCCTCCCGAAGTCGATCGGGGTTCGCCGCCAGCAGTGATCCCGGCCCGGGCGCGGTCTGGGCGGCGACGAGACGGTCCCGTCGGTTGAACACGAACTCGCCGTACTCGCCGTCGTACCGCCGGACGGTGGGTCGATCCCCGGCGGTGGCGACGTCGATCGCGGGCGGTTCGTCGACCCGTTCGTACCGCCGGGCGGGGTAGTTCGGATCGTAGACGAACAGCCGAGTTCGGTCCGAGTCCCGGCGGTAGTCGTACACCAGCACCTGGTGGGCGCGACGGTGGTCGCGATCGAACAGCGTGACGCTCGCGGTGTCGAACTCGTCGACGACCGACGTGACCCGATCGAGCTGGCGCCGGTAGTCGATCAGCTCCGGCGCGGCCATCGCCCGCCGGCCGAGCCACGCGTGGACGTTCAGAAACTGGGTGAGCTGATATAGGTCGATCTCCCGGCTCGCCGGCCGGCCGTCGTCGCCGGCGGGCGCTTCGGGATGGGCGAGGTCGCTCGCCACCGACCGACCCGCGCGGAGCGTGTCGGGGTGCTCGTAGTACTGCTGGGCGGCGAACACCATCCCGTAGCAGTGGCCGTCGGTCGCGGACTGCTGGTTCACCGAGACGTAGAGCTGTTTGGCGATCGCGTCGAGGAGCGCGCCCGGCAGGTCCCGGACGTTCACGCCCGCGTCGGCGCGGACCGACTCGGGCCACCGCCGGCCGAGCACCCGCCGAATCTGCTCTTCGTCGACGGCGTCGTGATCGTGCTCGGGATACGCGGGATCGCTCGTCGACCAGTTCCGGAAGCCGAAGCCGTGGACCGCCGGGTCGAAGCCGTCGGCGTCGGGGCCGCCCCGCCTCGACACGCCCCGGCGTCCGGTGCGACTGCACGCCCGATGGTCGGCTCTCGGCGTTCGATCTCGGGCGGTCGCGGCGCCGACCGCGAGCAGCGAGGCCGCCGCCGTCCCCAGGAACCCCCGACGGGTCGTTCCGGATCGCATCCAGTGCGTTCACGCCCGCCGATCACTTATTTCTAGCGTAGCTGAAATCAGACTATCGCGGCCAGGGACGCGTATCAGATCCGAACCACTCGGTTCCCAGACTGTACAGGAGGCCGAGGCCGAGCCCCCAGACGAGGTGGCTCGCGAGCGACGGCCACGCCAAGTTCGGCAGCGGCGCCGAGATCCCGACCAGCCGCAGCCACGTCGGCATGACGACGCCGGCCGCGAACGCCCAGAGGAACGCGCCCCAGCCCGCCCCGACGAGCAATCGGCCGCGCCGGCTCCTGCCGTACCGTTCGGGGACGACAGCCAGCATCGCCGCGTAGATCATCCCGAACACGACGCTGTGGAACTCGTGGGTGATCCAGCCGACGAGCGGGTTCGCGACGCCGTACAGCGCGCCGATGACGGGGATCGACCCGCCGGTGAGCTGATTGAACACGCCCATCGCACCCCCCGCGAGCACCGACGCGCCGACCGCGACCGTCAGCTCCGACGGCGAGACGCCGTACGACGAGACGCTCTCGGTCGGGGACGCCGGCGCCGGCCGGCTCGCCCGGACCAGCGTCACTTCGATGGTCGTCCCGTCGTCGGTCACGGTCGTGTGTACGTCGCCGTGGAACCGCTCGGCGAGCAGGCGGACTGCGTTGAGGCCGAACCCGCTCGACGGGTCGTCGTGGTCGGTGATGGCGCCGTCTTCGAGGATCTCGCGGTGGCGGGCCGGCAGTCCCGGTCCGTCGTCCGCGATGCGGACGGTCGCGCGACGCCCGCCGACGGTCGCGTCGATTTCCACGCGGGGCCGGTCGGAGCCGTCGTACGCGACGGCGTTCTCGATCAGGTTCTCGAACAGCTGGTCGAGCCGCTCGTTGGCCCACACCTCGACTCCCTCCGCCGGATCGACAGCCAGCGCGTACTCGGCGTCCGGATACGCCGCCCGGACCGACTCGACGCTCGCCCGCAGGCACGTCGCCAGCCCGACCGGCTCCAGTCCCCTCCCGGCCGATCGGCCCGTCTCGGTGAGGTACTCGACGTCCTCGATCGTGTCCACGATGTGGTCGGACCTCCGGCGGATGACGTCGGCCGACTCGCGTTCGTCCCCGGGGCGCTCGCGGTCGGCGATCGCGTCGGCGTACCCGCCGATGACGGTCACCGCGTTGAGGACCTCGTGGCGGAGGATCCGGTTGAGGGTGACCAGCCGGTTGGCCTGCGATCGGAGCTGGCGCCGCCGGCGCTCGGCCCGGGCGGCGTAGACGCCGGTCAGCGTCCCGCCGACGCTCCCGCCGATGAGGAAGTTCGAGAGGTACGTCTCCGACAGCACCGGCGCCATCCCGTCGACGCCGTCCGGGTTCGAGCCAAGCACCGTCAACACCACGAGCAGGAGCATCGCGCCGGCGCCGACCAGACACCAGGCGGTGGTGGTGCGGACGAACGCGCGGTCGAACGGCCCGACCACGAGCGCGACGCCGAACGCCGTCAGCGAGAGTCCGAGGACCAGCGGCACCAGCCCCGAGAGGTAGAACGCCCGCGGCTCGTCGTAGATCGCCAGCGTCACCGTGAACCGAGTCAGCAGAAATCCGACGCCAGCGACCCCGAGGCCGCCGAGAGTCGCGTTTCCGGCCGGCGATGGGGTCGACCAGCGCATGCTACTCGGCGAAGCTTCCGATTCCCGATACAAATAGGTGTGGGTCCCGCGATCACGCGAGTCCGAAGGTCTCGGTGGTCGGGCGACCGAGCACCTCGAGGACCGACTCGTAGAGGTCCCGGATCTGGGCCCGGGCGTGACTCCGTCGGGCCCGATCGGCCACCCACCGGTGGCGGACCACGCCGTCCGAATCCACGAAAAAGCAGGCCGGGCGCGCCCGCGGGGCCACCCCGAACGCTCGGTAGGTCACGCCGTACGCCCTCGCGATCGAGAGGTTCCGATCCGAGCAAAACGGGTACGGGACGTCGAGGTGCGTGGCGAACTTCCGGTTGGTCCGGGGTCGCGCCCGGTTGACGCCGACGACCCGGACCCGATCGTCGACGGTGAACCAGCCGTACTCGCCGACCGCCGACTCTTCGGCGAACGGTTCGAGTCCGAAGTCGGTGGGCTGGAACACCAACAGGACCGCGCGGTCCTCGCACAGCGACGACAGCGACACCGATCGGGTCGTTCCCTCCGAGGTAGAGAGTGGTGCAGTGAACTCCGGCGCCTCCGCGCCGACCGCCGGGCCGCGAGCGTCTGCCATCGGTCTCGTTTCGCGTCGTTCCGGCATAAGTTATTCGTCAGACGCACGTCTTCCGGACGTTTTATCTCCGGCGGGTCGAACGTCCGGTCGTGATGTCGGCGCAACTCGCGGACGCGGCGGTGGTCGTGGCGCTGGTGGGGTTCTACGGCGGTGTCGCACGCGACCTCGGCACGACGGCCGACCTCGTTGAGGCCCGGGTCGGCGTCGGGCTCTCGGTCGGTGCGTACGTCGCGGGCGGGGTCGCGGCCCTGCTGTCGCTGGCGATCGTCGCGATCGAAGCCGCCCGCGCTGGCCCGTTAGCGCTCGACGTCGCCGCGACTGCGGTCGGTCTGTCGGTCCTGTTTGTCGTCGTGTTCGGCCTGTTCTTCCGGATCGGGATCGCCGCCTACGCGGTGGCGCTCCGGGCGGGCCTGCGACTCTCGTGACCGGGTCCCGCGGGGTTGCCTCCACGTCAATATTTAACCGCGGGGGTTGCGTGGTTCGGCCTATGCCGACACGCGTTCCCGAGTCCGAGTTCGCGGACCGCCTCGACGCCGTCCGAAAGCGAATCGCCGACGCCGGCGCCGACGCCGGCGTCTGGTTCGGCGCGACCAGCATCGAGTATCTGACCGGGTTCGACCACATCCAGACCGAACGGCCCGTGGTCCTCGCGGTGACCGACGACCGAGCCGAGGTCACGGTCCCCCGGCTCGAAGTCGAGCGGGTCGAGACCAACCCGTTCATCGACGCGGTCCACAACTACTTCGACTACCCCGGCGGCGAACCGATCGAGGTGGCCGCCGAGATGCTCGCGGGTCTCGACGCGTCGTCGGTCGCGGCCGACGCCGACGGCGCCCCGGGCGCGATGGGCTACGAGGGGCCGGCGCTCTCGGAGTACGTCGACGTCGAGTCCCAGAGCTGGGTCGACCGGATGCGGTGGGCCAAGTCCGACGTCGAAGTAGACCTCATCCGCGAGTCCGCGCGGTGGGGCAACCTCGCTCACCGCTATCTCGCCGACTACACCGAGGTCGGCGAGCACCCCGCGACGGTGAGCCAGCGAGCGTCGATGGAGGCCTCGCGGGCGATGCTCGACGCGCTGGGCGACGAGTACGTCCCGCGCACGCGAGGAGACGGTCCCGCGATGGCGGGCTACATCACCGGCGAGCAGACGGCCCTGCCCCACGGCCACACCGCGAACCGCCGGCTCCGGGAGGGCGACGTGCTCGTGACCGGCGCGAGCGCGAACGTCGACGGCTACCACTCGGAGCTCGAACGCACGATGTTCCTCGGCGAACCCTCCGACGAGCAGGCCCACTACTTCGAGCTGATGCTGGAGGCCCAGACGATCGCCATCGAGGCGCTCGGCCCGGGCGTCCCGCTGTCGCACGTCGACGAGCAGGTGTGGTCGTACTTCGACGAACAGGGCGTGACCGATCTCGCACAGCACCACGTCGGCCACAACATCGGGCTCGGCGCCCACGAGCCGCCGTACATCGACCGCGGATGGTCCGACCACTGCGAGCGACGCGAGGAGCGCGACCCGGCCGACGCCGAGATGGAGCCCGGACACGTCTACACCATCGAGCCCGGGATCTACACCGACGAGTACGGCTATCGCCACTCGGACACCATCGCGGTCACCGAGGACGGCGTCGAGTGGCTGACCTACTTCCCGCGAGACCTCGAATCGAACGTCATCCCGGTCGAGTAGGGTCGACTCCGAGCGATTCAAGTCGGCTTGGACTAATCCCGGAGTAGTGGCAGTTTCGTTCGATCTGTTCGGGACGCTGGTCGAGGCCGACCGGCCGACCGATCCCGCGGCGGCGGTCGCGACCGAACTCCGCGAGCGGGGGGTCCGGGTCCCCGACGATTGGGACGCGGCCTATCGTGAGCGACACGTCGACGCGCCGGCCGGCGCGGAGGTGCCGCTGCCGGCCCACGTCAGTGGGGCCCTCGCCAGCCGCGGCGTCGACGCGCCCGGAAACGCCCCGCGCCGGGCGGTCGTCGCGGCGTTCGATCCCGACGTCGAGACGCGCGAGGGCGCCGTCGCCGCGGTCGCGGCCGCGAGCGATCGGGGACCGGTCGGCGTGCTCTCGAACTGCGCGGTGCCCGAACTCGCCCGCCGGACCCTGATCCGGTCGGCGCTCGACCGCGAGGCCTTCGACGCGGTGGTCACCAGCGTCGCCTGCGGGTGGCGCAAGCCCGACCCGCGGGCGTTCGAGACCTGCGCCGACCGGCTCGGGGTCGGCGTCGAGGCGCTCGTCCACGTCGGCGACGACCCCCGGACCGACGCGGGCCTCGCGGACGCGGGAGGCGAGGCGGTCCTGCTCGACGACGTCGGCCTGACCGAGTTCCCGGCGTGGCTGGAGGGTCGGCGATGACCGCGGCGGCCGCCGGCGCGGTCGCGGTCGCGATCGTCCTCGACGCCGCACTCGCCGAACCGCCGACGCGGTTCCACCCGGTCGCGTGGTTCGGCTCGCTGGTCGCCTCCTTCGACCGCGAGTGGGTCCGCCCGCGGCTCGCCGGCGCGGTCGCGGCGGTCGCGCTCCCCCTGTTGGCGGCCGGCGTCGTCGCGCTCGCGGTCGCGCTCGCCCGCCGAGTGTTCCCGCTGGCGGGCGTCCTCGTCGCGGGGGTCGCGCTCTTTTCGACCACGAGCCTCCGGCGACTCGTCGCGAAGGCCGCCGAGGTCGCGGCGGCGACCGAGACCGACCTCCCGACCGCCCGCGAGCGCCTCCGGTGGCTGGCCGGCCGGGACGCGACCCACCTCTCGGCCGGCGAGGTCCGGAGCGCCGCCGTCGAGAGCGCGGCCGAGAACCTCACCGACGGACTGGTCGCGCCCCTGCTGGCGTTTGCCCTCCTCGCGCCCGCCTCCGTGGCGCTGGCGGCCGGCGCGGCCGCGTGGGTGAAGGCGGTCAACACCGTCGACTCGATGGTGGGCTACCCGCACAAGCCCCACGGCGGGGCCGGCGCCCGCCTCGACGACCTCGTCATGTGGGTCCCGGCCCGAGCCAGCGCCGGCCTGCTCGCTCTCGGGGCGCTCGCGGTCCGGGACGCCGACGCCGCTCGACCGCGACCGCTCGCGGCGCTCCGGGCGGCCCGCGAGTGGGCCGGCGTCCCCGCCTCGCCGAACTCGGGGTGGCCGATGGCGACGCTGGCGGCGCTTCTGGACGTCCGGCTCGAAAAGCCCGGCGCCTACGCGCTCAACCCCGGAGCCCCGCTCCCGACGCTCGCGGACGCTCGGGGCGGCGTCCGGATCGTCGGGGTCGCGGGACTGCTCTCGTTCCTGCTCGCGGGGGTGGTCGCGTGGCCCTGAACGAGGGGTCGCTCGCGGAGCGTCACCTGACCGCGCTCCGTGGCGCGCTCGGGTTTCTCACGCGCGCGCCGGTCGGCCACGACGAGCGGGCGTGGGACGCGTTCCGCGCGACGCCCGCCGCTTTCCCCGCGGTCGGCTGGATCGTCGGCGCGGTCGCGGCGGGACCCCTCCTCGTCGGGGTCCCCGCGCCGACTGCCGCGTTCGGCTACCTGCTCGCGCTCTACGCGATCAGCGGGATCAACCACGCCGACGGGGTCGCCGACCTCGGGGACGCCACGGTCGTCCACGGCGGCCCCGAGAAACGCCGGGCGGTGCTGAAAGACACCGAGATCGGGGTCGGCGCGCTGTTGGCGCTCGGGGTCGTCCTCGTCGGGGTCGCGCTGGCGGGGCTGGCGCTCGCGCGTCGACCGCCGGGCGGGGCGCTCGGGGTCGTCGTCGCCGCGGAGGTCGGCGCCAAACTCGGGATGGCGTCGCTGGCGTGTCTCGGCCGGCCCGCCCACGAGGGGCTGGGCTCGGCGTTCGCCCGCCACCCGCCCGCCCGACTCGCCGGGCCCGCGATCGTCGCCGCCCCCGTCGCGCTGTTGGGCGCGCCAGCGATCGCGGCCGTCCTCGGCGCGCTCGGGGCCGCGTTCGGCGTCCGGCGGTGGTTCGACGCGACTCTCGGCGGGATCAGCGGCGACGCGTTCGGCGCCGCCAACGAGCTCGGCCGGCTCGCCGGCCTCCACTTGGGGGTGATCGCGTGGACGCTCTCGTGATGTGTGGCGGGCGGGGCACCCGCCTCGACGCCGACGCCGAAAAGCCCCTGTTCGAGGTCGCCGGCGCGCCGATGGTCGACCGGGTCGCCGACGCGCTCGCGGCGAGCGGGCTCGAACGCGCCCACGCCGTCGTCTCGCCCCACGCCCCGGAGACCCGCGCGCACGTCTCGGCCCGCGAGGACCTCGCGGTCGTCGAGACGCCCGGCGAGGGGTACGTCGCCGACCTCCGGACCGCGCTCGACCGGGTCGGGACGCCCGCGCTGACCGTCGCCGCCGACCTGCCGGTGCTCGACGGGGCGGCCGTCGACCGGGTCCGGGACGCCTTCGACGGGCGGTCGGTGACGGTCTGCGTGCCGGCGGCACTCAAGCGCCGACTGGGCGCGAGCGCCGACACCACCTTCGAGCGCGACGGGCGGGCGCTCGCGCCCGCCGGGATCAACGTCGTCGCCGACGCTTCCGAGGAGACCATCTACGAGACCTACGACGCGCGATTCGCGCTCAACGTGAACAGACGATCGGACGCCGACCTCGCCGAAACCCTGCTCGGGGGTGCGGATGGACCCCGATAGCGTCCGGGGGGTCGACCGCGTTCCCCACGGCGGGAGCGACGACCCCGACCTGCTCGACTTCTCGGCGAACACCAACCCCCGGACGCCCGACGGAGTCGATGCGGTCTACGACGGGGCGCTCGACGCGGCCCGATCCTACCCGAACGACGGCTATCCGGCCTTCCGAGACGCCGCCGCCGCCTTCGTCGGCTGTGACCCCGAAGCGGTCGTCCCGACGCCCGGCGGCCTCGCGGCGCTCCGGCTCGCGTTCGCGACCACGCTGGGTCCGGGCGACGACGCGCTGGTCCCGTCCCCGAGCTTCGGGGAGTACGCCCGCGAGGTCCGCCTGCAGGGCGCGACGCCCGAGTTCGTCCCCCACGACGAGGTGCTCGACGCCGACCCCGACGCCTACGCGCTCGCGGTCGTCTGCAACCCCAACAACCCGACCGGCGACGCGTACGACCCCGACGCGATCGAGGCGTTCGCGGCTCGCTGTCGCGACCGCGACACGCGTCTGGTCGTCGACGAGGCGTTCTTGGGGTTCACCGATCGACCCTCGCTGGCGGGCACCGAGGGCGTCGTCGTCGCGCGCTCGCTCACCAAACTGTTCGGGCTCCCCGGCCTCCGGGCGGGGTTCGCGGTCGCGACCGGCGACCCCCGCGAGGCGCTCGGGACGGCCCGGCGGGCGTGGAACCTCGGCACGCCCGCCGCCCGGGTCGGCGCCTACTGTCTGGACCAGTCCCAGTTCGTCGCCGCGACCCGCGACCGGGTCGCGAGCGAGCGCGCCCGGCTGGCGGACGCGCTCGGCGAGCGCTTCGACGTCCACCCCTCCGAGGCCCCGTTCCTGTTGCTCGATACCGGCGCCCGTGATCCCGCCGACCTCGTCGCGGCCGCCCGCGACCGGGGCGTCGCGATCCGGGACGCCACCACCTTCCGGGGACTGAACTCGCACGTCCGGGTAGCGGTCCGCGCGCCCGCCGAGAACGACCGCCTGCTGGAGGTGCTCGCGAGTGTTTGAGACGGCGGTTCGGGACGGCGTCCTGCGACTCCGCCGCGAGGGCGCTCGCTGGCTCTCCTCGGGGTGGGCGGGCGGGCACTGCCGGGCCGACGCCGCGTACAACGTCTCGGTGCCCGAGGGGTTCGACCGGACCGACCTCGACGCCTATCTGGCCGAGCGCCGCGACCGGGTGGGCTTCGACGGGGCGGGGCCGGCCCTGCTCACCGGCGTCGACCTCCGCCACGCCCGGGGGGCGCGGTGTGGGCCGGTCGCGGCGGTCGCGACCGCGGGCCTCTCGAACCCGGCGGCGCTCCCGATCGACCCCGACCCCGACCCCGACCCCGACCCCGACGGCGACGGCGTCGAGCGGTCGAGCGACTCGCCCCGCCACGCGGGGACGGTCAACGTCGTCGTCGGCGCCGACCGATCGCTGGCCGACGGCGCGCTCACGAACCTGCTCGCGGTCGCGGTCGAGGCCAAGACCGCGACCCTGCTCGCCGCCACGGGCTTTCCGGGCACGACCAGCGACGCCGCGATCGCGGCCTGCGACCCGGCTGGCGAGCCGGCGGCGTTCTCCGGGAGCGCGACCGAGGTCGGCGCGTGCGCCCGGGCCTGCGTCCGGGAAGCGGTCTCGGCGAGCCTCGACTCGCGGTACGCCGACGGCGACGGCGACTCGGCGCTCCCCGAGTCGGTCGCGGACGCAGACTACGGGGTCGTGACCGATCGGCGGGCGTCGGTGTTTACACCGTAACCGGCGATACGAAATCGACTGCGGGTGACGGACCGCGGAGGCGCGCCGTCGCGGTGAGCTCGGTCGATCCCGTGCGAAGTAACTAAATACGGTTTCGTAATACGGACTTTCCGGCGATATAGTAATCTATTGTAGTTTCCGGCACCGGCTAGTTTTATACGCGCTCGCCGAGAGGGTTCTGACGAGCCGGACGAACACCGGTGACAGCACCCATGCCGACGACAGATACCGAGCGCGAGCGCCTCTTCATCGACGGCCAGCGCGTTCCAGCGACCGATGGCGAATGGCTAACGACCGAAGACCCGGCGACCGGCGAAGCGATAGCCAGCGTCCCGGAGGCGAACGCTCCCGACGTCGACCGTGCAGTCGAGGCGGCGGAGTCGGCGTTTCCCGATTGGCGAGACGTCTCGCCGTCGGAGCGCGGGCGTCTCCTCCGTGCGGTCGCCGCTGAGATCAGGGACTGCGCCCACGACCTCGCCGAACTCGAGAGTCGCGACCAGGGCAAGCCGCTGTCGCAGGCCCGTCGCGACATCGAGGGCGCGGCTCGCTACTTCGAATACTACGCCGGTGCGGCCGACAAATTAGAGGGGACGACCGTCCCGGTCGAGTCCGATCGTCTCGATTACACCGTCCGGGAACCGTACGGCGTGAGCGCTCAGATCATCCCGTGGAACTTCCCCGCGAACATCTTCGCGCGCGGCGTCGCGCCCGCGCTCGCCGCCGGTAACGCGACGGTCGTGAAGCCATCGCCCACGACGCCGCTTTCGGCCCTCCGGCTTGCCGAACTCTGTCAGGACGCGGGTCTCCCCGACGGGGTCGTCAACGTCGTCACCGGCGGCGCCGACCCGGGCGCAGCCCTGACCGGCCACGAGGACGTCGACGCGATCACGTTCACCGGGAGCGTCCCCACCGGTCAGCGCGTGATGGAAGCGGCCGCAGAGACGATAACGCCGGTCACGCTCGAACTCGGAGGGAAGAACCCGGCCGTCGTCTTCCCCGACGCCGATCTCGACGAGGCGGTCTCGTGGATCGCCACCGGAATCTTCACTAACGCCGGACAGGTCTGCTCGGCCGCAGATCGGGCCCTGGTCCACGAAGACGTTTACGAGGAGTTCGTCGATCGCATCGTCGCCGTCGCGAACGCGTACGAACTCGACGCCGGACTCGACGACCCAGACATGGGTCCGCTCAACCACGCCGCACACCGCGAGAAGGTCGAGCAGTACATCCGGGTGGGACGCGAAGAGGGCGCGACGGTCGCGGCCGGCGGCGGGTCGCTCGACCGCGACGGCCACTTCGTCGAACCGACGGTGTTCACCGACGTTTCCCCCGAGATGCGGATCGCCCGCGAGGAGATCTTCGGTCCCGTACTCACCGTCGTTCCGTTTTCGGACGTCGACGAGGCGATCGCCGTCGCGAACGACGTCGAGTTCGGCCTCGCGGGCGGTGTCTTCACCCGCGACGTGAAACGCGCTCACGCCGTCGCGGGCCGCATCGACGCCGGAACCGTCTACGTCAACGAGTGGTTCGGCGACCGGACGGCGACCCCGTTCGGAGGCTACAAGCGGAGCGGAATCGGCCGCGAGAAGGGACTCGAAGCGCTCGACTCGTACCTCCAGACCAAGAATGTCGCGCTCTCGCTCGACGAGGGCCACCCCGACGTGCCTGGATTATAATCCCCCGTCTCGAAGGTTAGATTTTTACCGCGTCGAGCGCAATCACGGCCCAATGGTCGAGGCGTTCGCGGTGGCGAGCGGGAAGGGCGGCACCGGCAAGACCACCACGACGGTCGCGCTCGGGATGGCGTTGGCCGAGGAGTACGACGTGACCGTGGTGGACGCCGACACCGGGATGGCGAACCTCCTCTTTCACACCGGCCTGACCGACGCCGACGCGACCCTCCACGACCTAGTGATCGCGGGGTCGACCAGATCGGTCGAGGACGCCGTCTACGAGCGGTTCGGCATGCGAGTCGTGCCCTGCGGGACCAGCCTCGAGGCCTTCGAGGCGGCCGACCCCGACCGGCTCCGAGCCGTGGTCGCGGAATTGGCGGCCGACGCCGACGTGATCCTGTTGGACTCGCCGGCGGCGCTCGGCTCGAAGAGCGCGGTCCTCCCGGTCGTGCTGGCCGATCGGGTCGCGGTGGTGGTCGAGCCGACGATCCCGGCGCTCAGCGACGGCCTCAAGGTCCAGGAGTACGCCGCCTCCTACGGCACCGACACCGCGGGCGTCGTGTTCAACAAGGTCCGAGACCCCGAGGCCGCCTCGGACGTCGCCGAGAAGGCAGAGCGGTACTTCGACGGGCCGACGCTGGCGACGGTCCCCGACAGCGACGCCGCCCGGGCGGCCCGGCGGGCGGGCGCTCCCCTGCTCGCTCACGCCCCCGACAGCGACGCTGCCCGAGCGTATCAGGCGGCGGCGGGGACGCTCGACGTGCGGGCCGGCGAATCGGACGCGGTGGCCGACCGCTTCCGGAGCGCGGTCGCGCCGGACTCGCCATGAGCCTCCCGTCGGGTACCCTCGTGCTGTCGCGAGTCGTCGGCGACCCCGGGGACGCGCTCGCGACCGCCCTCGACCGCGGGCTCACGGGCTACGCCGTCCTCGAACCCCAGGACGCGCTCCTGCTCGACGGGACGGGCGAGGGCCGACTCACCTTCGAGGACGGCGTGCCGGTCGCGGCGGGCCACACCGGGACGGGTCGGCGCGGCGCCGACGCACTCGCGGACCTCGCGGTGCCCGGACCCTACAGGGTCGAACTCCGGTCTGTCTCGGCGGGGGCGCTCGAAGCGTACCACCGCGAGGCCGACCGCCGAGTGGCGGCCGACGCGCCGGCGGACCTGCTGGCGGGCGACGCCGCCCTCGCCGACCGGACGCGGGCGGCCGCCCCGACGAGCCGTCGCGACGAGACCGCCGACGCGGGGTCGATGGACGCGGTCGAGGCGTTTCTCGACGACGAGGAGAAGATCGACGCGATCCGCGAGCGCGCACGCGAGGAGGCTCGCGAGCGCGCCGAGCAGTGGGGGTTCGACGAGACGCTGGAGTGATCAGGGCGCGAGCGCCCACAGCGTCCCGTCGGTGGTCTGGGCGTACGCTCGCTCGCCGTCGGTCGCCAGCAGGGCGCTCGCCGACAGCTCGGTCCGCCACGCTTCGGTGAACGTCTCGGCGTCGAAACAGGCGACGGTGTCCTCGGCCGTCCGGACGACGAACCAGTCGCCGCCGGTCGCGGTCCCGCGGACCGGCGCGTCGAACCGCGTCTCGCGGCGCTCGACTCCGGTTTCGGGGTCGAGCTCGTACAGCGTCCCGAACGATCCGCCGACGCCGGCGGTCCCGGTCGCGACCAGCATCGACCGATCGGTCGGACGGATCCCGGCCACGCCGGCGCTCTGACCGAAGGTGCGCGTCCACCGGACGTCGCCGCTCGTCGCGTCGAGTGCGGCGAGCCCGTCGCCGTTGTCCCCGCCGACGTACGCCGTCCCGTCGCCGAGAGCCGGGCCGGCGTTCGTCGAGAAGTCGGTGTCGGCGCGCCACTCGACGCTCCCGTCGGCCGGCGCGAGCGCGACGATGCCGCCGTTCCCGCCGTAGACGACCCGCCGTCCGTCGGCCGCGAGCTGCTCGCCCGGCGCGACCACGATCGTGAAGGTCGCGCCGTCCCGGTCGTCGAACTGCCAGCGCACGCTCCCGTCTGCGGGGTCGATCGCCGCGAGCCCGCCGTTCGCGGCGTAGAGCGCCCCGTCGGCGGCGGCCATCGCGGACGCGAGATTCCGAACCGATCCGTTCCAGCGCCGCTCGCCCGATCTCGCGTCGAACGCGAGGACGCGGGCGCTGTCGCCGCCGGCCTTGACGCCGACGTAGACGACGCCCCCGGCGGCCTCGACGCCGGTGACGCGGCCCACCTCCTTCGACCAGCGCCGCTCGCCCGACGCGGCGTCGAAGGCGTCGACGCGACCGTCCTCCAGGTCCCCGTCCGGACCGGCGGCCGCGACGACGCGCCCCGTGAGCGCCGGCGGCGAGAGGGGGCTCGCGCCGCCGACCGATGCGCTCCAGACGGTTCCCTCGGGCGGATCGTCGAGGAGTCCGGTACAGCCGGCGAGGCCGCTGACGGCGGCGGCGCTACACGTCGCGAGGAATCGGCGTCGGGAGGGCATTATCGGGACGTGGGACGGTCGGGACAATAGTCTTCCCCCGCGTCAGCGGCCGTCTCCCGCGGCTCGTCGGGCGAGAACGACAGCACGATGACAAGATCTATCCGGGCGCCCTCTGTAGGTCACGACGCATGACCGCCATCGAATTGGACTCCCTCCGCAAGCGGTTCGGCGACGTGGTCGCCCTCCGCGGGCTCGACCTCGCCGTCGAGTCCGGGGAAGTGTTCGGCTTCCTCGGGCCGAACGGCGCGGGCAAGTCCACCACCATCGACGTCCTGCTCGACTTCCTCCGTCCGACGGCCGGCAACGCCAGCGTCTTCGGTCTCGACGCCCAAACGGAGACCAAACGGATCAGGCGCCGCATCGGCGTCCTCCCCGACGGCTACCACCTCGACGGCCACCTGACCGCGCGCCACCACCTCGAATTCGCCGTCGACTCGAAGGGCGCCGACGACGACCCCGCGGCGCTGCTCGATCGAGTCGGCCTCGACGGCGTGCTCGACCGCCGGGTCGGCGGCTTCTCGAAGGGGATGGCCCAGCGGCTCCTGCTGGCGATGGCGCTGGTCGGCGACCCCGATCTGCTGATCCTCGACGAGCCCTCGACCGGCCTCGACCCCAACGGCGCGCGCCGGATGCGCGAGATCGTCCGGACCGAAGCCGACCGGGGCGCGACGGTCTTCTTCTCGAGTCACATCCTCGGGCAGGTCGAGGCGGTCTGTGACCGCGTCGGCATCCTCGCCGACGGCGAACTGGTCGCGGTCGACACCATCGACGGGCTCCAGGACGCCGTCGGCTCGGAGGCGACCATGACCGTGACTCTCGACCGCTCGCCCGACGGCGCGCTCGACGCCGTCGGCGACCTCGACGGCGTCTCGAACGTCGCCGCCGACGGCGCGACCGTGTCGCTGTCGTGTCCCGACCGACGGAAGATGGACGCCCTCGATGCGCTCCGGGCCGACGGCGCGACCGTCCTCGACATCGAGACCAGCGACGCGTCGCTCGACGACCTGTTCGCCGCCTACACCGGAGGGCGCGAATGAGCTGGACGGTCGTCGCCGAGCGAAACGCGCTCGACCCCTACCGGTCGCGGTCGCTGTGGGTGTACCTGGCGGTGTTCGTCGTCCTCTTCGGGCTGGCGGGCTACGTCGTCGCGCCGGGCGGCCAGCCACTCGCCGCGGCGCTGGTCGGCATCGTCGCGTTCTTCGTGCCGCTGGTCTCGCTGGTGGTCGGCTACCAGTCGGTGGCCCAGAGCCGCCAGAACGGCGGGCTCCGGGTCGTGCTGTCGTACCCGCACACGCGCCGCGAGGTGGTCGTCGGAACCGCCGTCGGGCGAGCGATCGTGATGGCGGGGCTCGTGACCGCCGGCTTCCTCGCGGCGGCGCTCGTCGCCGCTCTCCGGACGGGGGTCCCGGAACTCGGATCGCTCGCGGTCGTCTGGGCGCTCGGCGTCCTGCTCGCGGTCTCGATCGTCGGGCTCGCGGTCGGCATCTCGGCGGCCGTCCGCACTACCAATCGGGCCGCCGTGCTCGGGTTCGGGACCTACCTGCTGTTTTTAGGGCTGTGGAGCCAGCTCCCGGGTATCGTCCGGTACGTGCTCAACGGCTTCTCGCCGCCCCGCGGCCCGACCCCCGAGTGGGTCGCGGTGTTCGGCCAGCTGAACCCCACGAACGCCTTCCAGACGGCGGTCCGGGGACTCGTGTCGGGCGGACCGGCGCCCACCGAAGCGTTCTACGCGTCAGCGTGGTTCGGCGTTCTCGTGCTCGTCGCGTGGCTCTGTCTCCCGCTCGTCGTCGGAATCCTCCGGTTCGACCGGAGCGACCTGTGAGCGTCTCTCGCATCGCTCCCCGGTCTGCGGTTCGTCGCGCCACCGTGAGCGGCTCTCGAGGTCAGCCGACACTCTGGACGACGGTCGTCAGCGACCACTCCGCGCCGTCGGTCGTTATCCGCACGTCGAACGCCGCGGCGAGGACGTGGGTCTCGCCCGCCCGCTCCTGAACGACGACGCCGTCGATCGCCTCGCAGTCGCCGAACTGCCGGTCGGGTCCGCCGGGGCAGTTCGCGCGGCGCCACGCGTCGGCCGCCGACTCGTTGTACGCGACCTGATAGACGGTCCCCGACTCGACCCGCGAGGACCGGAGCGCGTCGAGTCGGGGCGCCACCGACGACCGCATCGTGGCCACCGCGTCGTCGCGCTCGTCCCACGCCGCGCCGGTCGTTCCGGCCGCGGCGTCGTGGACCGCCCGGGTCAGGAGCCGGTCGGCGTTCTCGGCGGGCGCGTCGTACCCCTCGCTCGCGGTCACGTCGGCGTGGTAGCCCAACTGGACGTACGCCATCACCACCGGCGCGAGCGCGACGGCGACCACCGCCGCCGAGACGAGGACGAGTTGGGCGCGCTCGCCCGGCGCTACCGGTCGGCTCACGCGTACCACACCCTGATTCTCACGTCGCCGCCGCCGGTCGTCACGGTCGCCGACCCGACCGCGATCCCGGCTGGCTTGCGGAAGCCGACCGATCCGTATGGGGTAGTCACCCGGAAGAGGAGGTTGTCGGGGAGAATTCGGGCGACCCGGCGTTCGAGGGCGGGGCGCTCGCGGTCGAACGCCGCCCGCGTCCGGACTACCTCCGCGAGTCTGGTCGCGCCCCGATGGCGGGGCGGTTCCCCCGCGAGGACGGTCGCGGCGTCGGCGGCGTACGCGTCGAGTTGCGCGCGCCGATCGTCGGGCGGCGGACCGCCGAGTGCGAACCCCATCGCGACCGCGAGGATCAGGATCGCGCCGACCCCGGCCTCGACGACCGACAGCGAGAGCTGTCCGCGTCGGCCTCGGTCACCCATCGACGGTCACCGCCAGGAGTTCTTTGTGCGTCTCGGCCGGCGCGTAGGTCACTTCGAGACTCTCGGTCGGCAGCGGACCGTCGGTCTCGAACGAGAGGGTCGTGGTCTCGAACGCCGACAGCCGAACGTCGAACCGCCCCGCAAGCCCCGATCCGTTCCGGAGGACGACCCGGTTGTTCGCCCGGACGGTCTCGACGGTCGTCCCTGCCGGCGGCGAGAGCTCGATGGTGGCGTTCGGCGAGCGCCGCGGGAGGGTCACCGTCGGTTCGGCCGCCGAGAGGTCGGGGTGGAGCGTCGCCGCTTCGCGCTCCTCGACCAGCACTACACGCTGGATCGTCGTCCCGCCGGCGGGGTCGCCCGCGGTCGCCACGGTTCGGTCGCCGATCCGGAGCCGAACGTCCCGACCGTCGGCGACCGGGAACAGCGTCCGGAGCCGACTCCCGTTCAGCGCGCCGAGTTCGTCGGCGTCGAGGACGTTGGCACGGGCGGTCACCGGCGTCTCGGCGCCGACCAACCGCTCGGAGAGCGCGACCGCGACCCGCCGCTCGCCCGGGTCGCGATCGGCGGCGACGAACGCCCGGTCGGCCATCCCGAATCCGAGGACCGAGACCGTCGTCACGACGAGCAGGGCCACCGCCAGCGCCGGGAGGTTCATCTGGGCGCGACTCATTCGGCCGCCCCCGATTCGAGCGCGACGGTCAGTCCGTCGGCGTCGCCCCGGACCGCGACGACCGCCGGCTCGCCGCTCGACCAGTTGCCGGTCACCGACTCGACGGCCGCCGGGAGCGCGAGCCGCGCCCGGCCGCCGACCCCGTCGCGCGGGTGGTCGAGGACGAGCGTCCGGTTCTGGGCCCGGATCGAGTACCCCCGCCCGCGGATCGTCGCGGGCAGTGCCACCCGGACCCGTGTCTCGACGGCCCGCGCCGTCGGGGGAACCGCCTGCTGGACGCGCTGGGTCGACTGGGAGAGGACCCGATCGCCGACCTCCGCGCCCGCGGCGGTCCGGTACTCGGGCACCAGTCCGCCGTACAGCGTCGCCCCGAGCAACGAGACGTAGAGGACGACGATGCTCGCTTCGAGGGCCTTCCCGACGACCGGCGAGACGCCCCTGTCCCGGCGGTCGGGTCGCGGGCTACGCACCGCGGACCTCCAGTCGCATGTCGTGGACCACGAGGTACGCGACGCGCTCGCCGGGGAACCGGGCGACCACGCTCGGCTCGTCGTCGCCCGCGAACCGCCGCGTGGTCACCGTCGCGTTCCGCTCGCGGAAGTGGCGGGTCCACGCCGCCGGCGTCGTGGTCTCGATCGCCACTCGGTAGGAGCCGGTTCCGAGGTCGGTCCGCGCGTGGCTCACGTCGGTGCGGAGGAGCGCCGATCCGCCGCCGGTCGCCGCGATCGACCCCGAGCCGTTCAGCGCCGGCGCGCCGACGACGAGCACACCTTCGGGGCCCCCGTCTCCGCGGGACGCCGTCACGGGCGGCGGCGTCCGGA
The DNA here is from genome assembly GCF_004521895.1 of Halorussus marinus. Taxonomy (NCBI): domain Archaea; kingdom Methanobacteriati; phylum Methanobacteriota; class Halobacteria; order Halobacteriales; family Haladaptataceae; genus Halorussus; species Halorussus marinus. The sequence continues at coordinate 220,418 of NZ_SBIR01000002.1, read as the reverse complement.
GGCGGGCGTTCGCGCCGGTCCCGCGGACGACGGCGCCGGCGAGGGCGGCGACCCGCCGGTCGCCCGCGGTGAACACGAGCGCGTCGACGCCGACGGTGCGAACGACCCCCGACTCGTTCAACACCCGGAGGTTCCGGTCGACGGTCTCCAGTCGCCCCTCGGTGAACGACACCCGCCCGCGGCGGACGCCGGTCGCCTCGACGGGCGCGAGCGCGGCGTCGAGGTCGGTCGCCACCCGGGTCGCGTCGGCGGTGGCGGCGTTCTCCTCGACGACCGTGCCGACGCTCGCGGTCAGCGTCCCGAGCGAGACGACGACCACTCCGAGCAGGACCGCGACGCCGACGACGCTCGACTGGGCGCGGACGCGCGAGTTCGGGCGCCGACTCATACCATTCCCACCCCCGCGAACACGAAGTACGCGACCCCGACCAGCGCGCCCGAGTGCAACAGCGCCTCGTACGGACCCCTGCTCGCGTAGCCCGCGAACCACCCGCAGGCGAGCATCGTGGCCTGCGTGACGACGTAGAACCGGTGTCTGTCGCGGGCGGGCTCGACCGCGTCGGGATCGAGCGCCATCCCTGCGTCGGCGGTCGAGAGCGACGACAACTGAGCGAAACTGTCGAGCACGTAGACGTCGACCGCGACCATGATCAGCACGACCAGCATGCCGGTGGTCCACCCGACCGCGACGTAGACGAGCATGTTCGCGCGAAGCGCCTTGCGCTCGTGGTAGAGCCGTCCGATCTCGACCTGCAGGGTCTCGAAGACGGCCTCGGCGTCGCCGCCGGCGTCGAGCGCGCCCGTCACGAGGCCGATGCTCTGGTCGGCCAGCGGCGTCCCGACCCGGTCGACGAACCGCGCGAGCGACGCCGACTGGAGGTTCTGCTCGCGGGTCGTCAGGTTCGCGTTGAACGCCAGATCGGCGACGTCGGGGTCGAGCGCACCCAGATCGACGTCGCTGGCGACCCGTTCGACCGCCGCCGAGAACGGCCGGCCGAGGCTGACGTGGCCCGAGACCGCGTGGACGAAGTCCTTGATCTCGCGGTCTTTCGCGTCGTCGAGGCCGGCTCGGCGGAGCGCGACGAGCCCGACCGGCACCGCGAACGCGACGTAGCCCAACAGTGCCACGTCGACCGGCTTGGCCCCGGTGGCGTGGAGGATCGCGACGACGCCGGCCGCGAACGGCGCGGCCGCGACGACCGCGCTGGCCGGGTTCCGGAGCGCGCTCGCGGCGGTCGCCAGCGCGCCCGCAGGTCGGTCGTAGCTCCGCCCCGACTGGTCCGGGGGCCGGAGCCGCGCGACCATCGCGGCCGCGCCGCCCCCGACGACGAGGATGAACGCGCCGCTCCCGTACACCAGCACCGCGCGGGTCGAGGTCGTCCCGAACGGGGTCGCGACGGGTTCGCTCAGCCCCGGCGCGAGCACGCTCATCACGGTCAGGACGATGACCAACAGTGCGGGCATCACCAGCAGGACGATGAACATCTCCGCGACGAGTTCGAGGAAGTCGCCCGCCTGCTCGCGAGTCCTCGACTGGCGGTGGCTCAGCATGCGGCTCTCCATCTGGAGGTACTGGGCCAACGCGTCGGGGCCCTGTTCGGCGTGCTCGCGGAACTTCACGAGAAACGGAGCCAGCGCGTCCCGCGAGGGGGTGTCCCGGGCGACGACGCCTAGCCCCTCCCCGAGGCTCCCGCTCAGGGCCGCTTTGTTCAGCGCCTTCCGGAACGCGACCGCGGTCTCGCCGTACGCGGCCTCGCGGTCGGCGACTTTCCGGAGCATCGCCGCGCCGTCGTCGCTTCCCGACGACAGCGCGTGGAGATACCGGACCGCGCCGGGGAGCGTCCGGTCGATGTTCGACCGGCGGGCGTCGGCGGCCCACTTGAGGTAGCGTCCCCCGAGCGCGACGACCGCGCGCTTGGCCGCCAGCCCCGCGGCGGCGCCGACGAGGAGCGCCGTAGTCGTCCCCGAGACCGACGGGCCGGAGACGGCGTCGAGGCCGGGTACGCCCCGCCGGACGAACGACGCGACCGCCCCGACGCTCGCGTCGGGCAGAGCCACGACCGCCCCGAACGCCCACACCCCGGCCAGCCCGAACGCGAGCCACGAGAGGCCGTACGTCCGCGCGAGGTAGACGTCGAAGCTCGCGGTCACGCCGGTCGCCCGGTAGCGCTTGCGGTCGGCGTCGTGGCGGGCCGAATCGGCGTGCCGGGAGAACAACGCGTAGAGCGCCCGATCGAGGACCGAGAGCGACCGCGACCCGCGGTCGTCGACGGCGCTCGTCTCGGCGACGCTCACGGCGCCCCCCGGTTGGCGCGCTCGACGGTCGCGGCCTCGTTGGTCTGGAGGTCCGAGAGGAACCCGAACAGCGCCTCGAAGTCGTCCATTCCCTCCCGCTGGAGGTACTGGACGTACCGGTGTTTCCGGTGAAACTCCGCCTCGACGTCCTCGACGGTGCGGTCGCCGCGGGCCGCGAGACGGTGGAAAAACCGGTGGCGCCGGTCGCGCTCGTCGTCGCCGAGTTGGGGGTGGTCGTACGCGAACCGGTATCGCCCGTCGGTGTCCCGGTACGCGACCGTGTTCCAGTAGACGGTGGCGTCGTCCTTGCGGACCGCGCCGCACCGCGACCGGTCGGCGTCGAGGGCCTCGAACGCCGACTCAGAGAGGAGTTCGACGACCTCGCCGACGTATCGCTCGCCGTCGACGCGCCGAGGGAACACGACCAGATCGAGCTCCCGGAGGAGGTAGGGCGGCAGGCCCTGCTCGACCACCCGATTGACGAGCTTCTCGACGTCCTCGGCGTGGGTGGTGCCGATGATGCTGTGGCCGGTGTTGAGGCTCTCGGCGAACGTCCGGAAGCTCGCTGGCGTGTTGATCTCCGCGATCACCTCCACGTCCGGATTCAGGTAGTTGCACTCGGTCATCAGATCCGCCATCGTCACGCGCTTGTAGTCGCTCTCGTGGTCGCGCGTGGTGAGCGAGACGCTCGTCTCGTGGGGGAGCCGGACCTCCCGGGAGCCCTCGTCGATCGAGATCGGGCGGTCGCGGTAGGGCACGAACGGCATGTGGGCGTTCATCAGCGTCGTCTTGCCGGCCCCGGTCGGCCCCGAGAAGAGGACGACGCCGTGGTGCTCGTAGGCCTGCCACAGCAGGGTCACGATCTCCGTCGAGAGGCTCTCGGATTCGAGCAGGTCGACGGGCGTCATCGCCTCGGGCGCCTGCTTGCGGATCGAGATGTGTGGGCCGTCTTCGCTGATGACTCCGAGCGCGACCGCACACCGGATGGTCGTCCCGTCGGGGACGCCCTCCGGCTGGAGGTTCACCTTCGCGCTCGGGTTCGAGGCGTTGAGCTCGGTGCCGTCGGCGGCGGCCATCTGGGTGACGACGTTGACGAACGCCGACTCGTCGTCGAACGAGAGGTTGGTCGGGATGCGCTCGCCGTGGCCGATCTCGCGGCCCCGCGGGACGACCTTGATGCGTTCGCCCACGCGGTTGGCCTCGATGTCTTCGAGCAGGTCGTCCCGGATCGGGATCGTGAGCTTGCCGTGGCCAACGAAGTCCCGCATCACGTAGTAGACGAGGTCCGAGAGCCGATCGGTCGAAAAGCGGTGGTTCACCGGCGGCACCGCCAGATCGTACTCCGCGAGGGCGGCCCGCGTGCGGTAGGCCGCGGCGTCGAGCCACGCTCGGGTGTTGCGGGCGGTGAGCCGCCGCGAGAGGAAGGTCCGGGCGCGCTCGCGCACGAACGCCGCCCGGTCTTCGACCACGCCGTCGACGTTGGTCTCCCAGATGCGGTCTTTGCACTCGCGTATCAGTTCCTCGTCGCCGGGCAGGAGATCGGGCTCCTGGACCGCGTACTTCGTGGTGAAGGCGTCGTTCGCCAGCAGGTGTTCGCGGTAGATCACGACCGGCACCCGGAAGTTCCGGAACCCCACCGCGTGGGTCTCGACGCGCTCGCTGGCGAACCGGCTCAGGAAGTCGGCGTCGGCGGGCAGGGCGGTGTCGGCGGGCGCGTAGTCGTCGGTGTGGACCACGAGGCGGTCGCCGGCGGTGTCGGCGACCTCGATGCCGGAATCGAGCGCGAGCGGAGTGAGCTCGCCCAGACACCGCAGGTCTCGGAGCGCTCGGTACTCGACCCGGCGGCGGGCCTCGGGCGGCAGATCGGTGAGCCGGTCGACGATCCGGCGGTACTTCGGATCGAGGCCCGCGTCCATCCGCTCGGTCGCGCCCTCCCGGGTCACCGGCCGCCGGAGGTTCGCGTCCGAGAAGTGCTCCTCGACCCGGGAGAGGGCGTCGGCGCCGGCCGGCGAGAGGCTCGGCTCTCGCACGCGGTAGTCGAAGCCCTCGCCGGCCTCGCGGATGGTGGCGATCACGTCGGGGTGGAGCTCGTACTGGTCGCGGACGGTCGGCGCGTACCACGCGTCGGGGTCGTCCGGCGGCTTCGGCGCCGGAACCGTCGGCGGTTCGGGGCCGCCGGGAGCCGATCCCGGCGCTTCCGGAGACGGCGATAGCCCTGCCATAGGATAATTCTGATACTTCTACGATTTAAATTTTTAGAAACGGAAATTATGGATAAATATGGGCGGGCGACCGGCGACCCGACCCCGCTCGACTCGAACGCCGTCGGGTATCGCCGGCGTTCGATCCCGGGACGAATCCCCAAACGCTAAGGTATCAATCGCGCTACCTTCTGCCGTGGACAGCGATACCGTACGGCCCGTCGTCCTGGCGCTGTTGTGTGTCCTCGCTATCGGCGTGGCGGCCGCGACGCTGAACTCGGCGGTTCGGACCGACGCCGGCGGCGGGTTCGGCGTCGGATCGCCGGCGTCGGACGCGGGGTCGCCCGGCGGCGCCGACCCCGAGTTCAGCCTCGGGAACGGATCGGCGGGCGCGGGGCTCGGGTTCGACTTCCCGTGTTACCCCGTGTTGGTCGAACCGTGGGCGGTCGGGCTGATCGTCGCGGCGTTCGCGCTCGGGGGGTATCTCGCGTACCGTCGGCTCGGCGGGATCGGGGTCGTGGCATACGCCCTTCCGGTCGGAATCCCGCTCGTGCTGGCCCACGCGTTGCTCACCGCGTGTCTCTCGCCGTCGACTTCCGAGTCCGAGAGCCTGCTCCCGGGCGGGGCCGGTAACATCTCGTTGCCCGGCGGCGGGAGCGGCGTGCCGGGGTCGGGGTCGGGGACGACTCTGACCGACCCCTCGGTGTTACTTCTGGTCGGACTCGGCCTCGCGCTCGCGGGAGCGGTCGCGCTACTGGTCGTCTCGTCGAGCGGCGACGACGCCGACCCCGACGAGTCGGTCGCCGGCCCCGAGACCCGAGAGGACGTCGCCGCGGTGGGCCGGGCGGCCGGCGCGGCCGCCGACCGCATCGAGGACGCGACCGACGTCGACAACGAGGTCTACCGGGCGTGGCGCGAGATGACCAGCCATCTCGACGTGGCCAACCCCGACTCCAGCACGCCCGCCGAGTTCGCGGCGGCCGCGGTCGAGGCGGGCATCGATCGGGAGGACGTAGAGGAACTCACCGCGCTGTTCGAGGAAGTCCGGTACGGTGGCGAGTCGCCGACCGACGACCGCGAGCGCCGGGCGCTGGACGCGCTCCGAAGCGTCGAGGAGTACGCCGACGACGGAGGGCCCGGTCGATGACCGATCACCCGATTCTCACCGCGGTCGGCGTGGGGGCGGTCGGACTCGGCGTCCTGCTGGTCGTCCAGCCGGGGCTCGCGGCCGCCGTCGGCGCCGACTACGTGGCGGTCACCGTGGTCGGACTCCTTGCGGTCGTGCAGGCGGTCCGGGTCGTCCAGCGCCGCCGATCGACCGAGATCCGCGGCGCGGCGACGCCCGACGTCGAGACGGTAGAGACCGTGCCGACCCCGGGCGAGGCGTTCGACGACCGCGTGGCGGGGCTCGGGGCGGGCGCCCGCCGGACCACGGTCCGCGAGCGAGAGGACATCCGCGAGCATCTCACCGAGACCGCGGTGACGGCGGTCGCCCACGCCCGCAACTGCTCGCCGGCGACCGCCCGCGAACGGATCGAGGCCGGCGAGTGGACCGACGACCGGTACGCCGCGGCGTTTCTCGCCGGCCCGGACGGACCCCGCCTGCCGTTCCGGTCGAAGCTCCGGTTCGTCGCCGGCTCGGAGTCGCTTCGCCAACACCAGATGCGTCGCACCGCCGACGCCGTCGCTCGGGTGGCCGGGGTCGGCGACGACGCCGACGCGCGGGAGGGGTCGCCATGAGCGACCGCGACGACGACCGGAGCCGGACGATCCGGACGACGAACCGCTGGCGCGGCGTCAGTGCGGTCGCGTTTCTGGCGGGCGGGCTGGGCGTGCTGTTCAGCAGTCCCGTCGTCCTGCTGTCGGGCGTGGTCGGGGTCGCGTTCGCGGCCTACGCCCGGACCGCGAGCCCGCCGGCGGTCGCCCTCGAGGTGACCCGCGCGGTGAGCGACGACCAACCCCTGCCGGGCGAGGAGGTGACGGTGCACCTGACCGTCGAGAACGTCGGCGACGCGACGCTCCCGGACCTCCGGCTGGTCGACGGCGTTCCGGACGCGCTCGGGGTCGTCGACGGCTCGCCCCGGCTCGGGACCGCGCTCCGCCCCGGCAAGACCGCCCGGCTCACCTACGCCGTGACCGCCGAACGCGGCGACCACGCCTTCGATCCCGTCTCGGTGGTCGCCCGGGACTTCAGCGGGGCGACCGAGGTCGAGACCCAAATCGAGTGCGAGACCACGCTCACCTGCGTGCCGAAGCTCGGCACCACGGTCGACGTGCCCCTGCGGGCCCAGACCACCCAGTACACCGGCCGGGTCACCACCGACTCGGGCGGCTCCGGCGTCGAGTTCCACGCCACCCGGGAGTACCGCCGGGGCGACCCCCTCTCGCGGGTCGACTGGAACCGGCTCGCACGGACGGGCGATCTCACGACGATCGACTTCCGGGAGGAACGGGCCGCCAGCGTGGTGGTGGTCGTCGACGCCCGCGAGGAGGCCTACTGCTCGGCGCCGGGCGACGACCGGAACGCGGTCCAGTACGGCGTCGACGCCGCCGGCAAGGCGCTGACCAAGCTCCTCGACGCGGGCAACCGGGCGGGGCTGGCGTCGTTCGGCCCCGAGACGTGCTGGCTCGCGCCGGGCGCGGGCCACGATCATCAGGCCCGGGCCCGGGACCTGCTGGCGACCCACCCGGCGTTCGGGCCGGTGCCCGCCGGCGGCACCTTCTACCCGACGAGCCGGCTGAAGTGGCTCCGCAAGCGGCTCCCGCCCTCCTCGCAGGTCCTGTTCGTCACGCCGCTGTGCGACGACTTCGCCGGCGAGGTCGCCCGCCGGCTCGACGCCGAGGGCCACCTCGTGACCGTCCTCAGCCCCGACCCCACCGCGACCGAGACGCCGGGCCAGCGCCTCGCCCGGACCCGGCGCGCCCACCGGCTCACGGGGCTCCGGGAGGCCGGAATCCGCGCCATCGACTGGTCGCTCGACGACCGACTCGGCGTAGCGCTCGAACGGTCGGCTCGGAGGTGGACCGCGTGACCCGCGAGATCGACCGGTCGCCGGCGGTGCTGTCGTCGGCGCTGGCGGCTTCGGCGGCGGCGATCTCGGCGGGGGCGAGCGCGCTCACCTCGACGATCGGGCTCGGGTTCGGCGCGGCCGGGTTCGTCCTCGTCGCGATCGGTCTCGCCCGGGGCTGGCGGCGCGCTGTCGGGCTGGGCGCGAGCGGCCTGCTCGTCGGCGCGCTCGCCGGCGGCGTCCTGACCGGGGCGCCGTTCTTGCTGTTGCCGGGTGTCATCGCCGCGGTGCTCGCGTGGGACTTCGGCGAGCAGGCGATCAACGTCGGCGAGCAACTGGGCCGGGCGGCCGACACCGCCCAACTGGAGGCGACCCACGCCGCCGCCAGCACGGTCGTCGGCGCGGGCGCCGGCGGACTGGGGTACGCGATCTACCTCGGGTCGTCGGGCGGCCAGCCCGTGACGGCGCTGGTGTTCCTGTTGCTCGGGGCGGTCGCGCTGACCTCGGCGCTTCGGGCCTAAGGCCGCGTTTCGCGCCGAACCCGTCGGAGCTGGCGTTCGACCCGGCGAGCCGCGTCCTCGGCGTTCGGATCGAGGTCGCGGAGGTCGGCGTCGGCGCTCTCCTCGCCGCCTTCGTCCTCGCGGTCGGGTCGCGCGGTGTCGTCGGTCTCTCGCGTCTCGGAATCCGTCTCGCGGTCGTCGTCCATACCCGTCAGTGTCCGGCGCTCCGAAATAAAAGCGAGCCAACCGCGGTGAAAGTGAAACGGGTCCTACGCGCGCTGTTCGACCGTCGGGACGGCCACCTCGTCGAGGACGCGGTCGACGATCGCGGCTTTCTCGACGCCGTTGACCTTCGCGTCGGGCGTCAGCACCACGCGGTGGGCCAACACCGGCTGTGCAACGCGCTTGATGTCGTCGGGCGTGACGAACTCCCGGCCCTCCAGGACGGCCCGGGCGCGGGCGGCCTCGAACAGCCGCTGGGTCCCGCGGGGCGAGACGCCGACCTCGACTCGGCGGTCCTCGCGGGTCGCGCGGGCCACGTCGGCGACGTACTCCAGCAGGTCGTCGTCGACGCGCACCGTCTCGGGCACCTCCCGGAGGTCGGTCACCAACTTCTCGTCGAGCACGGTGCCGATCGAGGGGCTCTGGGCGCTCCGGCCGGCCCGCCGGCGGAGGAGTTCGTACTCGCCGTCGGCGTCGGGGTAGCCGATCGAGGACTTGACCGCGAACCGGTCGACCTGCGCCTCGGGCAGGGGGAAGGTGCCCTCCTGCTCGACGGGGTTCTGTGTCGCGATCACGAAGAACGGCCGGGGGAGCTCGTGGGTGTCGCCGTCGACGGTGACCTGCGCCTCCTCCATGGCTTCGAGGAGCGCGGCCTGGGTCTTGGGCGGCGCGCGGTTGATCTCGTCGGCCAGCACCACGTTCGCGAAGATCGGCCCCTCGTTGAACTCGAAGTCGCGGGTCTCCTCGTTGAAGACGTGGGTGCCGGTCACGTCGGCCGGGAGGAGGTCGGGGGTGAACTGCACGCGCGAAAACGAGAGCCCGAGCGCCGACGCGAAGCTCCGGGCGGTCAGGGTCTTGCCCGTGCCGGGCACGTCCTCCAGCAGGACGTGGCCGCTCGACAGCACGCCCAACAGTACGGTTTCGAGGAACTCGCGGTCGGCGATGACCGCGCCGCCGATCGCGTCGAGGACCGACTCACACCGCTCGCTCGCCTCGGTTACGTCCATACGCTACCCCGGCGTGCCACTCGCTTGAATGTGACGGTCGATTGAAGGATGGGCGCGGAATCGAAACCACTAAGTCCGAGACGGCGGTACGTCGAGACGAGCCGAGGTAGCCTAGCCCGGCCAAGGCGGTTGCTTCGAGAGCAACTGTCCTCACGGACACAGGAGTTCAAATCTCCTCCTCGGCGCTTCTTCGTTCCCACACCGGCGAGCCGCGGCTGTTCAGAACAGCAACATGAAGTTGTGGACTCCGAGAAAGCCGTACCACACTCCCGCCGAGGCGTAGGTCACGACCCGGAACGCCGCGGGGTAGTCGTCGGGAGCCCACCCCTCGGGGACGATTCGAGCCACCACCTCGGCGCTCTCGGCCAGTAGCGCCACGCCCCCGACCGCGATGACGACGGTGACGAGCACCCCGGGCACCATCCCGAGTTCCTGCATCAGCGTCCGGGTGACGTACATCGACTCGTAGACGTCGTCGCGCAGTGACAGGACCGTCACCGTGCTGACCGCGTCGAGCGCCTTGCCGGCGATCAACACCACCAGTAGCGCGGCGCGGCTCGCGCCCACGCCGTAGCGACCGCCGGCCACACCGATCTCCGAGACCGAACTGTTCGACACGACCCAGCCGACGCCACAGCCGTCCTTTGTTATGCGGCGCGCAAACTCGCGGTAACCGCGGTCAAGCCCGAATCAGGCGAGGGTTGGGACGGCCTGCTCGCGAGTAACGGCCCGATACTCGGTCGCGACGGCCTCACCGAGTCAGCCGTTCAGCCGCCAGATTTCGTAGTTCAGCGCGGTCGCGTACCCCACCCACAGCAGGTACGGAGCCAGGAGCGCCGCGGCCCGGCGGTCGATCCGGGCGAACGCCGCCATCGTCGCGAGGATGGTGGCAACGAGCGCGACGATGACGACCAGCCCGCCGAGGAGTTCGCGGGCGCCGAAGAAGGTGAGCGTCCACGCCGCGTTGAGGACCAACTGGACGGCGAACGCCCCGAGCGCGATCCGGCGGCGCCGACCCGTCCCGCCACGCCACGCCAGATACAGCGCCACGCCCATCAGGAGGTAGAGGACGGTCCACACCGGGCCGAACACCCAGCTCGGCGGTGTGAACGCCGGCTTGGCGAGCGTCGGGTACCACGTCGCCACGTCGTCGGCGGTCAGGAGCGAGGGCACGACGCCCGCGAGCTCGCAGACGAGGACGCTCGCCGCCAGCGCGAGCCACTCGACGGATCGCCCGCCCGGCGTCGATCGTAGCCTGTCGAGAACGCTCATACGCGGCGTACGCGCCGGTGACCCAAAAAGAAAGGGGAACCGCTCAGTCGTCTGCGACCGCGGGGCCGGCCTCGCCGTCGGGCGCGGCCGCGAGCAGTCGGTCCAGCGCGTCGACCATCGCGGTGACGCTCGCGCGGGTGATGTCGCCGTCGCTGGCCCGGACGGTCACCGTGCGGTCGCCCCGGCTCATCTCGACCTCGACGGTGACGACCGCGTCGGTCCCGCCCGTGATCGCGTCGACGTGGTACGATTCGAGGCTGGCGTCGGCCATCGACCCGACCGCCTCCCGGACCGCGGCGACCGCGGCGTCGACGGGGCCGTCGCCGGTGCCGGAGGCGACCCGCTCGTCGCCGTCGACGACGAGTCGGACGCTCGCGGTCGGGAGCGGACCGCCGCTCGTGGCTGTGAGTTCCCGGAGCTCGATTCGCCGGTCGCGGTCCCGTCCCTGCACGTCCTCGGCGATGGCGAGCAGGTCGGCGTCGGTCACGCGCTTGCCCCGCTCGGCGAGCCGCTGGACCCGGGCGACAACCGCGCCGAGCTCGTCGTCGTCGACTTCGACGCCGTGCTCGGCGAGCGCGGCCTTCGCGCCCGCCCGACCGGTGTGCTTGCCGAGCACGAGCCGGCGCTCGCGGCCCACCCTCTCGGGCGGGTACGGTTCGTACATCCGCTCGTCTTTGAGCGTGCCGTCGGTGTGGATGCCCGACTCGTGGGCGAACGCGTTCTCGCCGACGACCGCCTTGTTCGGCGCGAGCGCGACGCCGGTCGCGTCCGCGACCACGCGCGCGAGGTCGTAGAGTCGGGTCGTGTCCGCGGTCTCGACCCCGTAGCAGTGGTCGAGCGCGATCGCGACCTCTTCGAGGGCGACGTTGCCCGCCCGCTCGCCGACGCCGTTGACCGTGGCGTGGACGAGGTCGGCGCCCGCCGCGAGGCTCGCGAGGGCGTTGGTCACCGCGAGCCCGAGGTCGTCGTGGGTGTGGGTGCTGGTCGGGCCCAGTTCGGCGAGCCGCGAGACCGCCTCGTAGGTGCGCTCGGGACCGGCGTGGCCCACCGTGTCGCAGAAACACACCCGGTCGGCGCCGGCGTCCAGAGCTTCGGCCATTAGGGTTTCGAGGAAGTCGAGGTCGGCCCGCGAGCCGTCCTCGCCGAGCACCTCGACCCACAGGCCGTGGTCGCGGGCGTAGGCCACGAGGTCGGCGGTCGTCTCGACCACCTCCTCGCGGGTCGTCCCGACCTTCCTCTCGACGTGGCGGTCGCTGGCCGGCACCACGATGCCGACCCCGTCGACGTCGCAGTCGAGCGCGAGGTCGACGTCGTCGCGGACCCCGCGGGCGAAGCTGGTGATCTTAGCGTCGAGGTCCCAGTCGGTCACCCGACGGATCGCCTCGCGCTCGCCCTCGCCGGTGCAGGCGCTCCCGGCCTCGATGACCGAGACGCCCGCCGCGTCGAGCGCCGCGGCTATCTCGGCTTTCTCCTCGGGCGCCAGCGAGATGCCCGGTGCCTGCTCGCCGTCGCGAAGCGTCGTATCTAACAGCTGTACGTCCCGGTCTGAGAGAGGTGTGCTATTCGGGAAGCCCCCGAATAAAACGTTCACGGGTCATGCGAAACCACGACAGGGGATCGGAGCCCGACCGGCTTAAGCGGGCCTTTGTGACAGGCGGGTCTGTCGGACCTACGAGTCGAGCCCAACCGCATCGCCGACAGCCACGCCGTCGGCGGCGCCGGCCGGGAGTTCGACCAGGGTGTCGGCCTCGGCTTCGGCCAGCCCGGTCCACGCCGAGAGGCGCTCTTTGTGCCGGACCTCCCCGTCCCGGAGCCACAGCACGTCGAGCCCGAACGGCACGAACACCATGTGGACGTCCCGGGTCCCGACGCCGTCGAACCGGAAGACCAGCGCGTAGTCGTCGGGAATCGACCGCCTGAACATCAGGCCCTTCGCCCGCGAGAGGAACGAATCGGCCGTCTCCACGTCGGTAGCGAGGGTCCGTCGCTCGCCGCCCGACTCGTGTATCAGTTCCACGGGGCGAAGTGTTCGCGGCGCGAGCAAAAGCGTTGCGCTGGCGCGTCGCTACACATTTTTACCCGTAGACCCCCGAGTGGCGGGCGTGAAAGAGACGCCCTCGGGGACGCCCGTCGGCGTGGACGATCCCTACGACCACGCCGGGCTCTGTGACCACCTCACCGACGAGGGAAAGTGCCGGTACGCCTTCGAACACCCCGAACAGGATCCGGCGTTCGCCCGCGAGCGCCGCGAGGACGACCTGCGGTGTCCGGCGGTCCCCGACGGCGACTGGGAGTCGTGTCCCCACTACCGGTGTCGGAACCGCGATCGAGCGTGCGTCCGGTGTGGCTTGGGAGAACGCCGGATGGCCCACTCCGACGAGCGCCCCCTGCTCGAAGAACACCACCTCTCGTACGCGGACGAGGCCGGGACCCTGAGCCACGAGATCACGGTGTACCTCTGTCGGTGGTGTCACGCCAAAGTCCACGACTCGTGGGCGCGGATCGACGACGACGCGAACCCCGACCCCGAGGCGATCGCCGAGAAGGAGGGCCGCCGGTCGCGCGAGCGGTCCGAGGCCGCGTTCGAATCGGCGGCCGAGCGGTTCGACCGCGACGGCGAGTGATCGCGCGCCGTCGAGTGACCTTCGGTGTCTACTGCTCGGGCGCGCTCGTCGACGACTCGCTCGGCTCCTCGCGCTCGACCCGGAAGTCCTCCAGCATCTCCATCAGCTCGTCGGCCTGCCGCGCGAGGTGGTCGGCGCTGTCGGTGACCTCCGAGACCGCGTCGGACTGCTGTTCGGTCGCGGCCGCGACCTGCTCGGCCTCGTCGGCCGACTCCTCGCTGAGCCGGGTCACGTCGTCCATCATGCTCACGACCTCCTCGGTCGAACTGGCCTGCTCGTCGGTCGCGGAGTTGATCTGCTGGATGCCGACCGCGGTCTCCTCGACGTTCTCGACGATGGCCTTCAGCGACTCCTGGGCCTCGTCGACCGTCTCGACGCCGGCCGAGACCTGCGATTGGGTCTGGCGGATGTCGTCGACCGCGTCGTCGGTCTCGGCCTGAATCTCCGCGATCTGATCTTCGATCTGGTCGACGGCCTCCTTCGACTCCTCGGCCAGCGCCTTGATCTCGTTGGCGACCACTTCGAAGCCGTCGCTCGACCCGTCGGCGGCCGCCGCCTCGATGTTGGCGTTCAACGCGAGCAGGTTGGTCTGGTCGGCGATGTCCCGGATCAGATCGACGATCTCGCCGATCTGGTCCATCTCCGACTGGAGCCCGTCGATCTGTTCGACGGTCGCTTCGGTCTCGGTCTCGATCTCGTTCATCATCTCGATCGCCTCGTTGGCGGCCTCGCGGCCGTCCTCGCCGAGCGCTTCGGTGTTCTCGGCGGCCTTGGCGACCTCGTCGGCGGAGGCGGCGACCTCCTGGATAGTGGCCGAGAGGGTGTTGACCTCGTTCGACGTGGTGTCGAGGTTCTCCTGTTGCTCGCGGGCGGCCTCCGAGAGCTGCTGGCTCGCCCGAGAGACCTGCTGGCTGGTGTCGGCGATGTCCTCGGTCCGGGCTGTCACCTGTTCGCTCGCGCTGGCGACGCTCCCGGCGAAGCTCCGGACCTCCTCGACGGTGGCCTCGAGTTCGGTCATCATCTCGTTGAACTCCCGAGCGATCTGGGCCATCGCCTCGCTGTCGCTGTCGGTGTCCATCCGCCGGGTGAGGTCGCCGTCGGCGGCCGCCTCCATCACCTCGCCGAACTCCCCGGCTTTCTGGACCAGCGCCTCGTTGAGCGCCTCGGCCTCCTGTTTCGCGCCCTCGGCCTCGTCGCGGGCGCGTTCGATGTCGGTGACCATCGTTTCGAGGTTCCCCTGCATCCGGTCGAGCGCGTCGCCGAAGGTGCCGGGCACGTCCTCGTCGAGCACCGGATCGTCGAAGTTCTGGTCGGCGAGCGCGCCCGCCTGATCGGCCACCGTGTTGAGATACGTCCGCATCGCCGCGAACGCGTGGATGAGCGACCCGAGCTCGTCCTCCCGGCGCGTCTCGGGGAGGTCGACGTCGAGCTCGCCGCGTGCGATGGCGTCGGCCTTCTCCGAGAGCACGTCGAGCTCTCGGCCGGTCCGGCGGCCGATGGTGAGCCCGACAAGCCCCAGTCCGACGAGCATCACGACCAGCAGACCCCCGATGTTCCGGGTCACCTGCGTCTGGAGGCCGTAGGCCTGCTGTTTCGGGACGTGGTAGGCCAGCACCCAGTCGGTCCCGACGACCGGGGCCGAGGCCATCACGTAGCTGCCCGACTCCATCCCGGTCTGTGCGGAGATCGTCTCGAACGCGCTCTCGCCGTTCATCCCCGTCGCGACGGCCGCTGGGAGTTCGCCGTCGGCGTACGGGTCGAGGATGTTCGCGTTCCGGTTGTCGAAGACGATGGTGCCGTCGGCGTCGACCACCTTGATGTCACCGGTGGCGATCGGGGAGCTGAATCCGAGCGAGCGCTTCTCCAGAGAGGTCGTCAGCACGATCGCCCGATCGGCGTTGACCGGAGTGACGAACGCCACGACCGGCCCGGCGTCGGTCTCGTAGGGCTCGGACATTCGAACCGTCCCCTGTTCGAGGTCGGTGAGGTTGTTCGCCCAGGGAGTCTCGCCCGCGACGCTGGTCTCGATCTTCCCGTCGTCGGTGCTCGCCATGATCGTCCCGCGGTTTCGGCCGATGTAGTGTATCGACTCGACGTCGGCGGGCACCTCGACAAGTTTCCGTTCGAGGTTGGCCTGGATCTTGGCGGTGTCGCCCGCGGTGATCGACGTCGCGATGAACGACGCGGTCGTCTTCCTGTTGTTCACCCAGTTCTGGATCGCCGTCGCCTCCCGCTGGGCGATACCGGTGATTTCGGCCTCGGTGTCGTCTCGAACGAGCCCCTGCGTGTCGAAGTGGGTGAAGACGCCGATGGCGCCGACGAGCACGATCACGAGCACCAACACGAGGTTGAACTTCGCGGCGTAGCTCCGCCGGATCGCGCTGGGGAGCCGGCGTTCGAGCCAGCCCGACGCCCGACCCAGCCGCTCGCGGAGCCCGGAGTCGTCGTCACTCATCGTCTCCCCCCTCGAAGAACGAGGTCTTCACGAGCTCGCGGTTCCTCACGGACCCGCGGTACACCTCCCGGATCAGGTACGGACTGAGCGGTTCGAGGTCGGCGTTCAGATCGACGCTCCCCGAAGCGCCCTCGTAGTTGATCTCCCGGCCGGCGTCGAGCAGTTTCCGGGCGCGGTCGAACTCCCCGACCGTCACGGTGTGGCCCCGACCGCCCGACACCGCCTGGAGGTTGTTCGCGATCGCCTCGGGCGTCGCCTCGCCGGCTCGCTCGATCGCGAGCGCCTGCAGGAACAGCGCGTCGTATGCGTGTTGGGTGTACGGCGCCAGCGGCGCGATGTCTTCGAGTCGCTGGGCGAGCTTCTGGGCGCCGTTCGACTGCTGGGACATCACCGTCGCGTCGTACACGTTCGTGTAGAGGTTAGGGAGCGCGTCGGGGACCAGCCCGGCGCTCAGCACCCACTCGCCGTCGTAGTCGCTGTTGAGCCCGCGAGTGAGCACGTCTTTCGTGCTCCCGGGCGACCCCACCACGGCGACCCCGTCCGGATCGTCGGCCAGTAGCGTCGAGATGGTGTCGTCGTACGACGCCGCCCCCGACTCGAACGGGACCTCCGCGATCACGTCGGCGTCGACGGCCGCCGTGACCTCGGTGACCAGACTGTTGCCGAACGCGTCGTCGAGGTAGAGGACGGCGACGTCGTCGGCGCCGACGTACTTGGGATCGTCGAGGACCTTCGCCATCACGGACGCCTGCTGGATGTCGTTGGGCGCGGTCCGACCGACGTACTTGGTGTCCTCGCGGTACCCCCGGTCGGCGAGCCCCGGGGCCGTGCTCGACTGGCTCACCTGCGCGATCGGGTCGTCGGCGATGTGTTCGGCGAGCGCGAGCGAGACGCCGCTCACGAGGCCGCCGACGAACCCGACGGCGTTCTCGTCTTGGAGTGCCTCGCACCGTTCGACCGCGGCCTCGGGGCTCACCTCGCTGTCGCGGGCCAGTAGCTCGACGTCTCGCCCCAGCGGCCCGCCGCCGGCTCGGACGTCTTCGACGGCCTGCTCGACGGCCCGGCGGTGGTGCGTGCCGAGGACTTCGAGGGGCCCCTCCGCAGACAGCGGGAAGATCGTTCCGAACCGCACGGCGGACTCCGAGCCCCGGACCTCCCCGAGACAGCCCGAGAGCGAGCCGGCGCCGACGAGAGCGGCGCCGCCCCGCCTGAGGACGGATCGTCGTGAGTACCCAGTGGACATGGAGATGAGTCGAAAAGACCACCTAATAAAGATTTGGACGGGATTATCAGATATAAAAATCCGCTCTCGACGCTCGAAACGGGCGATACCTCCAATATCACTGTCACGACACGACGCGGGGGCGTCGGTCACAAAAAGTCGTTTGAGGCCCGCTCGCCCCGACTCGGAACTCATTTATAAGAGACGATGGCCGGGGAGTACGATCCAGCGAGGTCGACGCGACGCGACCCGTGCACGAAACACCGAAATCGGCGGCTTTTACACCCGTCGCGACGGACCGAACAGTATGAGCCACGACGACTTCCCGACGGACCGGCCGGCGGTGGTGACCTGCGGACTGCCGTACGCCAACGGCGACCTGCACATCGGCCACCTCCGGACGTACGTCAGCGGCGACGCGTACGCCCGCGCGCTGGAGACGCTCGGCCAGGAGACCGCGTTCGTCTCCGGATCGGACATGCACGGCACCCCAGTCGCGGTCAACGCCGAGAAGGAAGGCGTCTCCCCCGAGGAGTTCGCCCTCGACCACCACGAGACGTACGCCGGGACGTTCCCGAAGTTCAACGTCGAGTTCGACAACTACGGCCACACGCACGAACCGACCAACACCGAACTCACCCGGGAGATCGTCCGCACGCTCGACGAGGCGGGCCACGTCTACGAGAAGGAGATACAGGTCGCCTACGACCCCACCGACGACCAGTGGCTCCCCGACCGGTACGTCGAGGGAACCTGTCCCTACTGCGGGGAGCAGGCCCGCGGCGACGAGTGCGACGAGGGGTGTGGCCGCCACCTCGAACCCGGCGAGATCGAGGACCCGGTCTCGGCCATCTCGGGCAACCCCGCCGAGTACCGCGAGCGGACCCACAAGTTCTTCCGGGTCTCGGAGTTCGAGGACTACCTCACGGGCTTTCTCGACCGGCTCGAAGGCACGAGCAACGCGAAAAACCAGCCCCGCGAGTGGATCGAGAACGGCCTCCAGGACTGGTGTATCACCCGGGACATGGACTGGGGCATCGACTACCCCGGCGAGGACGGCGACGATCTGGTCCTCTACGTCTGGGTCGACGCCCCCATCGAGTACGTCGCGTCCACGAAGCAGTACACCGAGCGGGTCGGCGCCGACACCTTCGACTGGGAGACCGTCTGGAAGGCGAACGCGCCCGACGCCGACGACCCGGCGGCCGCCGACGCCGAGACGTGGGCCGGTCGCGACACCGGCGAGATCGTCCACATCATCGGCCGGGACATCATCCAGCACCACACCGTGTTCTGGCCGTCGATGCTCCGGGCGGCGGGGTACAACGAACCGCGCGCGGTGATGGCGAGCGGCTTCGTCAACCTCGACGGCGCGGCGTTCTCGACCAGCCGCGACCGCGCGGTGTGGGCCGACGAGTACCTCGACGAAGGGTTCGACCCGGATCTCGTCCGGTACTACCTGACGACGACGGGCGGCTTCCAGCAGGACGTCGACTTCTCGTGGGAGAAGTTCCAAGAGCGGGTCAACGGCGAACTGGTGGGGACGCTGGGCAACTTCGCCTACCGGAGCCTGCTCTTTGCGGCCCGCAACTACGGCGGCACCCCCGACGCGACCACCTCCGAGGAGGTCGCGTCCCGTATCGAGGAGGCCGTCGAGGACTTCGAGGCCGCCGTCAACGACTACTCGCTCAAGCGAGCCGGCGACGCGGCGGTCGCGCTCGCCGGGTTCGGCAACGAGTACATCCAGCGCAACGAGCCGTGGAACCTCACCGACGACGACCCCGACCGGGCCGAGCAGGTCATCTACGACTGCGTGCAGGTGGCGAAGGCGGTCGCGGTGCTCGCGGCGCCCATCCTGCCCGGCAAGGCCCAGCGGCTCTGGGAGCAACTCGGCGAGGACGGGTCGGTCCACGACGCGAGCCTCGAGGCCTGTCTCGAATCGCCGCCCGGCGACTTCGGCGAGCCCGACGAGCTGTTCGAGAAGATCGAAGACGACCGCGTCGAGGAACTCAGCGCCGAGATGGAAGCGAGCGCCGGCCCGGCCGACGACGGTGAGGCCGACGACGGTGAGGCCGACGGCGAGAGCGCCGACGACGCCGAGGACGAGCCCGCACCGGATCTCGAACCGATCGCCGACGACCGCATCAGCTTCGAGGACTTTCAGGACCTCGACATCCGCGTCGGCGAGATCGAGGCGGCCGAGCCGATCGAGGGGGCCGACGATCTGGCGCGCCTCGAAGTCGACATCGGCGTCGAGCGTCGCCAGATCGTCGCGGGCATCAAACAGCTCCACGACCTCGACGAGCTGGCGGGCACCCGCGCGGTCATCGTCGCGAACCTCGAAAAGGCCGAGCTGTTCGGCGTCGAGAGCAACGGCATGCTGTTGGCGGCGGGCGAGGACGCGGACATCCTGACGACCCACGGCGACAGCGCGCCGGGAACGAAAGTCCGGTAGCGTTCGGGCCCGTCGGGCTACGCGTCGTCGACGACGTGTGCCAGTTCGTCGGTGGGAATGATCTCCATCGTCTGGGAGTCGAGGCCGTGGCGGTCCAGCGCGAGCGCCGCCTGATAGGCCGCGTCGCGGTCGGGCGCGCTCAAGATCACGAGGAAGTCGTACTCTCCGAGGATGGCGTAGGTGTCTTTCAGCGTCGCGTCTCGATCTTCGAGATCGCTTCGGATGTCGCCCCAGACCGACGTGAGTTCCTGGGGGTTCTGGACGTCCTTGCTCACGTCGACCAGTGACGCGTACGTGTGCATATCTGTCTCATTCTTCGCAACGCAATAAAGTGGTTTGGGTAGATCGACTACTACACCCCGAGTTAATCACGAGCTTTTTTGTCCGAGGCGGCTTACCGGGGGCCATGAGAAACGCCAAGATCGTCTGCACGCTGGGGCCGGCCTCCGACTCCCAGCGCACGATTCGCGAGCTCGCGGACGCCGGGATGACGGTGGCCCGGCTGAACGCCAGCCACGGCTCGCGCGAGGACCGAGCCGAGCTCGTCGACCACGTCCGGGCGGTCGACGAGACCACCGAGAACCCGCTGGCGGTGATGCTCGACCTCCAGGGGCCGGAGATTCGGACCGCGCCCGTCGACGAGCCGGTCCACCTCGAAACCGGCTCGACGGTCCGGTTCGTGAAGGGCGAGGACGCGACGCCCGAGGAGGTCGGACTGAGCTACGCCATCGCCAACGTCGAACCCGGCGACACGGTGTTGCTCGACGACGGCCGGATCGAGACCACCGTCGAATCGGTCGAGGGCGACGCCGTCCACGCCCGCGTCGACAGCGGCGGGGAGCTCCAGAGCCGGAAGGGCGTCAACGTCCCCGGCGTGGAACTCGACCTCGACGTGGTGACCGAGAAAGACCGCCGAGACCTCGATCTCGCCGCCGAGAAGGGCGTCGACTTCGTCGCCGCGAGCTTCGTCCGGAGCGCCGCCGACGTCTACGAGGTCAGCGAGTACCTCGAAGACCACGACGCCGACATCCCCGTGGTCGCCAAGATCGAACGCCGCGGGGCGGTCGAGAACCTCGACGAGATCGTCGACGCCGCCTACGGCGTGATGGTCGCGCGCGGGGATCTCGGTGTCGAGTGTCCGCTCGAAGACGTCCCGATGATCCAGAAACGCATCATCCGGACGTGCCAGCGGGCGGGGGTCCCGGTCATCACCGCGACCGAGATGCTCGACTCGATGGTCCACGCCCGCCGCCCGACCCGCGCGGAGGCCTCGGACGTGGCAAACGCCGTGCTCGACGGCACCGACGCGGTGATGCTGTCGGGCGAGACCGCGATCGGCGACGACCCGGTCCGGGTCGTCGAGACGATGGACCGCATCGTCCGGGAGGTCGAGAACTCCGCGGAGTACGACGAGAGCCGCGAACAGCGGGTCCCGCCGGCCGACGACGCCCGGACCGACGCGCTGGCGCGGTCGGCGCGGTTCCTCGCCCGCGACATCGGCGCCTCGGCCATCGTGGCCGCGAGCGAGTCCGGGTACACCGCGCTCAAGGTGGCGAAGTTCCGGCCCGCGATGCCGGTCGTCGCCAGCACGCCCACCGACGAGGTCCGGCGCCAGCTCGCGCTCTCGTGGGGGGTCAACGCCCAGTACACGCCCATGTCGGAGGGCGTCGACAACATCATCGAGGACGCGGTGCAGGCCGCACTCGACGCGGGGGTCGCCGAGAGCGGCGACACCGTGGTCGTGCTCTCGGGAATGATGTCCCAGCTCGAAGACACCAGTACCACGAACATGCTCAAAGTCCACGTCGCGGCCGAGACCATCGCCACGGGTCGGAGCGTCGTCCGCGGGCGGGTCGCCGCGCCGGTGTTCCGGACCGAGGACGGGGACCTCTTGGCGGCGCCCGACGGATCGTTGCTCGCGCTCGAACCCGGCTTCGACGGGGAGTTCGCCGGCGATCCCGCGAAGCTGGTCGGCATCGTGGACGCCCGGCCGGGCATGACGGGCTATCCCGCGATGGTGGCTCGCGAACTCGACGTTCCGATGATCAGCGGCGCGCCCCTCGACCCCGCGATCCGGGACGGCGACGTCGTGACCCTCGACGCCGAGCGGGGCGTGGTCTACGAGGGCGACATCAGCCTCGTCGACCGACCGTGAGCGGGGCGTGAGGAGGTCGCCAAGGCTTTGACGGTGGGTGCCGTATCGAGTCGTATGCCGGACTCCGACTCGGAGTGGAAGTACGAACTCGACGACGTCGGCGAGGACGCCGAAGCCGAGGCCGAGATCGAGGACTTCGATCTCTCGGTTCACCCGGGGTCGCCGTCGGCGGAGAACGCCTTTTTCGTCGCGCTCGGCGCTCTCACCATGCTCGCGCTGTTCGGTCGGCTCGTTCTGCTCGCGGTCTGATCCGTCGGCGCTCCAGTGGGAAAACGTTAACACGATATCACGAATAGCTTCGCGCGGACGAGACTCCTCGTCCGGTAATTCCCATGGAATTCGAACTCACCCACCGCCCGTCGTACGCTCATCTGGTCGCCGACCTCCGCGCAGGCGAGACGGTCCTCGCCGAACCCGGCGCGATGGTCAGCCACTCGCCGTCGGTGTCAGTCGAGACAACCTCGACCCGGGACGGCCTCCTCAGCTCCGCCAAGTCGATGCTCGGCGGCGAATCGATGTTCGCCAACGAGTTCACCGCCGAGGGCGAGGCCGGCACCGTGACCCTCTCGCCGCCCACCCCGGGCGACATCTACCACCACGAGCTGAACGACGAGACCCTCTACGCGGTCGACGGCGCGTATCTCGCGTCGAACCCGGACCTCGACATCGACTCGGAGTTCGGCGGCCTCAAGTCGATGCTGGCGGGCGCGAGCATCACGCCGCTGGCGCTCAGAGGGACCGGCGACGTGTTCATCGAGGCGTTCGGCGGCATCGAGACCGTCGAACTCGACCACGGCGAGTCGTACGTCGTCGACAACGAACACGTCCTCGCGTGGGAGAGCGGCGTCGAGTTCGACGCCCGTCGGGTCGGCGACCTCAAGTCGACGTTCCTGAGCGGGGAGGGGATCGTGATGGAGTTCACCGGCCCGGGAACGGTGTGGTACCAGACCCGCGGGCTCGACACGTTCACCGAGGCTATCGTCGGCGGGGTTCCGGACGACGGCGACGGCGGCGTCGACGTCGACGTGTTCTAGGCCGGCGGCCTCACTGCTCGCCGAACTCGAACTCGCTTGCGGTCTCCTCGCGCTTGAGTTCGGCGACCTTCCGGCGCGTCTCCTCGGTGTCGCGTTCGACGTCCGTGAGCCGGTCGTCGAGCACGCTCAGGATCTCGCTTTTGACCTTCTCGCTGTCGAAGCGCTCGCGCATCTGTTCGTCGACCGCCTCGGTGAACACCTTGAGGAAGGCGGCGACCGACCCGACCGCCCACACGACCGCGCCGAGCGCCGCGAGCGCGAGGCCGGGCGCGGCGGTGGCGGCGACCGACCCGAGCGCGGCGCCGCCGGCGAGCTGTTCGTAGGCGGTCCCGAGTCCGAGCATGGCGCCCGCGGCGACGAGGCCGCCACCGAGGACGGCGGCGACCGCCGAGAGCGCGACGTAGGTGAGCGCCCACCGAATCGAGCGTTTCGCGTCCATGAGCGATGCCACGAACCCCGGATTATAAAACCCACGCGTTTCGTATCGGCCGAATAACACGACCGCGCGTCCGACCGGGAGGCCGGCTCCGTCGTCCGATTTCCGAATCCGTATCGGTATCCGATTTCGAGTAAATATTACCGCGACGACACGGTCGGAACATTCTTTATTCGCCTTCGTGTTCGACTACACGGACACAATGGCTGTACTCTGGCTGGACGAAGTCACTGCGGACGACCTCGAATCGGTGGGCGGGAAGGGCGCGTCGCTGGGGGAACTCACCGGCGCGGGCCTGCCCGTCCCGTCGGGGTTCGTCGTCGCCGCTGGCACCTACCGCCGGTTCCTGGAGGAGACCGGCATCGAGGAGGAACTCTTCGAGGCCGTCGACGTCGACACCGAGGACTCCGCCGCGCTCGCCGAGGCCCAGTCGCGGGCCGAACAACTCATTCTGGACACCGAGTTCCCCGAGGGGATGCGCGAGGAGATGCTCGCCGCCTACGACGACCTCGGTGACGATCCGTTCGTCGCGGTCCGGTCGTCCGCGACCGCCGAGGATCTGCCCGACGCCTCGTTCGCGGGCCAGCAGGAGACCTTCCTCAACATCACTCGCGAGGACCTCGTCGACCGGGTCAAGCAGTGCTGGGCGTCGCTTTTCACCCAGCGGGCCATCTACTACCGCCAAGAGCAGGGGTTCGACCACTCGAAAGTCGACATCGCTGTCGTGGTCCAGCGGATGGTCGACGCCGAGAAGTCGGGCGTGATGTTCACCAGCCACCCCTCGACCGGGGAGCCAAAGCTCATCATCGAGGCCGCGTGGGGGCTCGGTGAGGCGGTCGTCTCGGGATCGGTCTCGCCCGACAACTACGTCGTCGACCGCGAGACGGGCGAGACCGTCGACGTGACCGTCGCCGACAAGAAGACGATGATGGAGAAAGACGACGAGACGGGCGAGACCGTCGAGCGCGCCGTCGACGACGACCTGCGCGAGTCGCAGGTCCTCGACGAGTCGGACATCGCGCGGCTCGTCGAACTGGGCGAGCGCGTCGAGGACCACTACGGCGGCCCGCAGGACGTCGAGTGGGCGGTCGTCGACGGCGAGGTTTTCATGCTCCAGTCGCGTCCGATCACGACGATCGACGACGAGAGCGAGATCGAGACAGACGCCGGCGCCGGGAGCGCCGAGGGGATCGCCGACGGGAGCGGCGCGGTCGAGTCGGCCGCGGGCGCGAACGCCAGCGCCGAGTCGAGCGGCGACGACGTGCTCGTCTCCGGGCTGGGCGCGAGCCCCGGCATCGCGAGCGGCCCGGTCCGCATCGTCACGAAGCTCGACCAGCTCGACAAGGTCGCGGAGGGCGACGTCATCGTCACCGAGATGACGACCCCCGACATGGTGCCCGCGATGAAGCGGGCGGCCGGCATCGTCACCGACGAGGGCGGCATGACCAGCCACGCCGCCATCGTCTCCCGGGAGCTTGGCTGTCCCGCGGTCGTGGGGTCGGGCGACGCCACCGCCGCGCTCGAAGACGACCAGCTCATCACCATCGACGGCGACAAGGGAACCGTCGTCCGGGGCCGTCAGGAGACCGACGAGGAGCGCGAGCCGATCGAGGACGCCCGCCCGAAGACCCCGGTCAAGCCGATGACGGCCACCGAGGTCAAGGTCAACGTCTCGATCCCGGAGGCCGCCGAGCGCGCGGCGGCGACCGGCGCCGACGGAGTCGGGCTCCTCCGAATGGAGCACATGATCCTCTCGACCAACAAGACGCCCGCGAAGTACCTCGACGACCACGGGGTCGACGCCTACGTCACCGAGATCGTCGACGGCATCCGGGGCGTCGCCGAGGAGTTTTACCCCCGGCCGGTCCGGGTGCGGACCCTCGACGCCCCGACCGACGAGTTCCGCCAGCTCGAGGGCGGGGAGGACGAGCCCGACGAGCACAACCCCATGCTCGGCTACCGGGGGATCCGGCGGAGCCTCGACCGGCCCGACGTGTTCGCCCACGAGCTCGAGGCGTTCGCCCGCCTCTACGAGATGGGGTACGACAACGTCGAGATCATGTTCCCGCTGGTCAACGACGCCGAGGACGTGCTTCGGGCCCGGAACCTCATGGCGGACGCGGGCATCGACCCCGACAAGCGGACGTGGGGCGTGATGATCGAGACGCCCGCCTCGGCCCTCGGCATCGAGGCGATGGCCGAACAGGGGATCGACTTCGCCTCGTTCGGGACCAACGACCTCACCCAGTACACCCTCGCGGTCGACCGCAACAACGAGAACGTCGCCGACCGGTTCGACGAGCTCCACCCGTCGGTGCTCGAACTCATCTCCCAGACCATCGAGACCTGCCGCGAGCACGACGTCGCGACCTCGATCTGCGGGCAGGCCGGTTCGAAGCCCCGGATGGTCCAGCACCTCGTCAACGAAGGGGTCAGCTCCATCTCGGCCAACATCGACGCGGTCCGGGACGTCCAACACGAGGTCAAGCGCGTCGAACAGAAGCTCGTGCTCGACTCGGTGCGCTAACGACGACTTACCGCGGTCGAACCCTCGATTTCTCCCGGGTCGGACCGCGGACGGTCCCGTCGATTTATCTCCGCACCCGCCGGAACCGTTCGGTATGTCGACACGATTGGCGACAGCCGCGGTACTCGCGCTCGTCGTCCTCGCGGGGTGTGCGGGGAGCGCGGCCCGGACGGCGACGACCGCCGCGGAGGGCGAGCCGACCGAAACGACGGCCCGGTCCGACGCGTCGAGCGCCGACCTCCCGCCGGGAGTGAGCCCCGACGGCGTCGCGAACGCGAGCGCGCTGGTGGCGGCCCACCGGGCGGCGCTCGCCGAGACGGGCTACACCTACCGGGTCCGGACCGCGGGGTCGGCCGACGGCTCGTTCGACCAGCAGGGGACCGCCCGCGCCGCGGTCGGGACGAACCACGCCCCGATCCGGATCCGGTCGGTCACCGACGTCCAGTCTGACGACGGTACCCGGCGGATCCGATCGGACATCTGGGCGAACGAGTCGGTCGCCCTCTACGAGTACCGCACCCGGAACCGGACGGTGTACGACAAATCCAACGCGTCGCTGTCGCCCGACGGCGAGCCGGTCGTCGGCTCGACGGCGTTCGACGTGACCGAGCAGGCCTCGCTGGCGCGACTCGTCGAGACCGCGCTCCGGGCCGGCGAGTTCGAGGTCGCAGACGTCGGGTCGACCGACGGATCCACGCTGACCACGCTCCGCGCGACCGCGCCCAACCGGAGTTCGACCGCGTTCGGGAACGTCTCGACGTACGATGCGACGGTCGTCGCCGACGAGCGCGGGCGAATCCACCGGCTCGACGTGACCGTCGAAACCGACCGGACCGGCTTCCGATACGAGTTCACGCTCGAAACGCTCGGCGGGGTCGTCGTCGAGTACCCGGCGTGGGCCGACCGCGCGCTGGCGACCGTCGCCGCCGATATCGACGTCGACTCCGCGGACGACCACTTCGTCGTCTCGAACGAGGGCGGCGAGACGCTCGCGCCCGAGTCGACGGTTCGCGTCCGTCGCGGGGCGAGGAACGTCACGCTCGAACTGAACCGATCGCTCGCACCCGGCGAGGCGGCGTACGTCTACTTCCCCGCCGACGGCGCCGATCCCGTGATCGGCGACGAACCGCCGACCGAGGGCGAGGCCGACCGGCTCGACGGCGAGTACCGTTTCGTGGTCGCGGGACCGACCGGGACTCCGCTCGTCAACGCGAGCTTCGGCTTCGAGACGGCGTCCGAGACCGAAACGCCGGCCGGGTAACCGCGACTTAGCCGTTCTAAAGCACCGGCTACGCGAGTAAACGAGCCGGTACAATCGAGCCGGTTTAACAGGCACGAGCACCCACGTCCGGGAAATGCGTGCATCGACGGCCGCGCTGGTTCTGGCGGCGGCGACGCTTCTGGCCGGCTGTTCGGGCGGGACGGTCGCGCCCACGGCGACCGAGACGACGACCGACGCCCCGCCGATGACCGACGAGGGCGCGAACGCGACGTTCGCACCGGGGCTGAACGAGTCGGGCGTCGCGGACGCCGCCGCGCTGGTGGCGGCCCACCGGGCCGCGCTCAACGAGACCGGGTTCGCGTTCGCGTTCCGCGCGAACGTCACGGTCGGGCCCGCGAGCCAGCGGACCGTCCAGCGCGGGCGGGTCGAGACCGGGCTGGCGCCGCTGGTCGTCAACTCCACGAGCGAGCGCGACCTCGGCGACGAGACGACGGCGGTCGCCACCGACATCTGGGCGAACCACACCGCGAGCGTCGTCCGGTACGATCGCGAGGACTGGACGCGGGTCCGGGCGTACAACCGCTCGGGCGAGGGGATCGGCGTCCCCGACGAGTCGTGGGCCCACCTGCCGCGGGCCGACCTCGACTCGCAGGTCACCAACGCGTGGCTCGTCGAACTCGCGCTGGCGGCCGGCGACTACGACATCGACCGGATCGAGGAGCGCGACGGCCGGGAGGTCGCGGTCCTCCGGGCGACCGAGCCCGCCGGCGCGGCCAACGTCACCGACCTCGACGCGACCGCGGTCGTCGACCGCGAGGGCCGGGTCCACGAACTCTCGCTGACGGCGGGCTACGAGGGCGAGGAACCGACCACCCGGGTCCACTACGAGTTCGAACTCGCCGACCTCGGCGAGCGATCGGTCGAGCGCCCGAAGTGGGTCGCGCCCGCGCTCAGGTCGACCAACGCGACGGCCGAAACGCCCACGACGGCGCCGGGTTCGGACTGACCCGGCTCCGACCGCGCGCGGGCGTGGGGTCGCCGCATCCGCCACGTTCAAGCCACCGGGACGCAAGCCTCCGAGTATGACACGCTCGGTATGGCTGAAGGCCGACGACGCGGTCGGCGACTGGGACGCGCGTCGGCGACGCATCACCGCGGGACTCGAATCCGGGGTCGACTGGGTGCTCGTCGACCGCGAAGACGTCGGCCGCGTCCGGGAGCTCGGGGACGTGAACGTCGCGGCGTTCACCGACGGCGACGCCGAAGTGATCGACGAGGCCGGATCGGCGGCCCAACCGGACGCCTACGTCGTCGGCAAGGACGGCGAGGGCGACGGGACGGTCGATCTCCCCTCGGACTTCTCGGGGTCGGCGGACCTCTCGACGCTCCGGCGCGACGACGACCGGGCCGACGGCGCGTACGTTCGCATCTTCGACGAGGACTACGAGGCGTTCGCCGAGGCGGCCGCGACCGAGGCCGACTACACCCTCGTCGTCGGCGAGGACTGGACGATCATCCCCCTCGAAAATCTCATCGCCCGGATCGGCGAGGAGACCGAACTCGTCGCGGGGGTCACCACGGCCGCCGAGGCCCAGACCGCGTTCGAGACCCTCGAAATCGGGAGCGACGCGGTCCTGCTCGACACCGACGACCCCGACGAGATCCGCGAGACGGTCGCGGTCCGCGACGAGGCCGAACGCGAGACCCTCGAGTTCGACTGGGCGACCGTCACCGCGGTCGAGCGCACCGGCACCGCCGACCGGGTCTGTATCGACACCGGGAGCCTGATGGACCACGACGAGGGGATGTTGGTCGGGTCGATGTCCCGCGGGCTCTTTTTCGTCCACGCCGAGACCGCCGAGTCGCCGTACGTCGCCTCCCGGCCGTTCCGGGTGAACGCGGGCGCGGTCCACGCCTACGTCCGGACGCCCGACGGCGGTACCAAGTACCTCTCGGAGCTGAAATCCGGCGATCAAGTCCAGATCGTCGATCTGGACGGCACCACCAGGGAGGCGACCGTCGGCCGGGTCAAGATCGAGAAGCGTCCGATGTTCCGCGTCGAGGCGGAGTTCGACGACGAGAGTTCGAGCGCCCCCGGCGACCGGGTGGAGACGCTGCTCCAGAACGCCGAGACGATCAAGGTCCCGACCCGCGAGGGCCGGACCGCCGTCACCGATCTCGCGGTCGGCGACGAACTCCGGGTCTACCGCGAGGGCGGCGCTCGCCACTTCGGCGAGACCGTCGAGGAGAGCATCATCGAGAAGTAACTACCGCGAGACCGCGCCGTTCTCGGCCGAGACCTCCCCCTCCGAGCCCTCGTCGCGACCCGGAAGGGGCGCCGTACACCACTGACAGAAGTCGAGGTCCTCGTCGACGGTGCGACCGCACGAGGGACACTCCGCGCCGCCGTTCCCGTCGTCGCCGCCGACGCTGTCGGTCCGGAGCGCGAGCCAGTAGGCGTCGATCCCGCTGAAGATCCGAACCACGAGCACGGGGAGCATCGCCTCCAGTGACAGGTCCGAGGTGGCCTCCATCGCGGCGGTCCACGCCGACTCCATCCCGCCGGCCTCGGCCGACGCCATCACCGAGTCGGGCATCGGAACGAACAGCAAGACCGCGCTGACCGCGAGCGCGAACCACATCGCCGACCGGAGCCACTCCTTCAGATAGACGTGCCCGATACCGGGCAGGAAAAACGACAGTAGGGCGCCTAGCCACGGTCGCTTTCCGGATTTCGTACGAGTCACTGTCCGGGGGTTACCGGCCGACGAATATAAATGCTGTCCCCGCTCACCGCAACTGCTCGACCAGCCCCGCGAGCGTCCGGAGGTCGTACTGACCCGGAGCGGTCGCCTCGGCGGGGTCGACCGGCGCGTACCCGATCTTCGATCCGTACACCGGCGCGACCGCCCGCGAGTGTCGACCCGCCGCGCCCATCGCCATCGTAGCGACCCGCGCGCCCGCCGTCCCGAACTCGTGGGTGACCCCGAGCAGGTCGAGCACGTCGGCCCGGTCCTCGGCGGTCACCGCGAGCTTCCCGACGTCGCCCCGGTCGGTGGCCGATTCGAGCAGGCCGCGCAGTTCGGGCGTCGGCGGCGTGGCCCCGAAGTCGTGGACGGAAGCGATCACGGCGGTCCCGGTCCGGCGAGCGCGCTCGGCGACCGTCTCGCCCTCGCCGTCGGTCAGGCTCTTCAGTTCCACGTCGACCGCGCCGACGCAGGCTAGTTCGGCGGCCTCGGCGAGGGCGGCGAGTCGGGCCTCGTCGTCGCCGGCCTCGCCGCCCTCCCACGCCGCGCGGTTGGTGGCGATAACCGGAAGCTCGCCGTCGTAGTCGGCCAGCGCCGCGAGCGGGTCGTCGGCGAGGTCCATCCGGAACTCGACCGCGTCGGCGTGCGGGCGCGCTCGGGGCTCGGCGTCGAGGTCGCCGACGGCGGCCGCGAGGACGAACTCGTCGAACTCCATGCCCGACCCTGTGGGACCGACCGGCAAAAGCGTATCCGTCGGGGCCGCCCGGGCACTTATTTCGCCGGCTCCCGGAGTAGGGCCATGAGTATCGTCGGCGAGTTCACCATCCCCGCACGCGCCTTCGCGCTGGCGGAGGCGCTGTCGGCGGTCCCCGAGATGACGATCGAGGCCGACCGATTGGCAACTCACAGCCCGAGGGAGGTGTTCCCGTTTCTCTGGGCGACCGGCGGCGACTTCGAGCGGTTCCGGCGAGCGCTGGCCGACGACCCGACGGTCGCCGAGGTCGACGTCGCGGAGGAGGCCGACGGGGAGGTGCTGTACCGGGTCGTGTGGACCGACGAGGTCTGCGATCTGGTCCACGACATGATCGACCACCACGCGGTGATCATCGAGGCGACCGCGCGGTCCGACCGGTGGACCCTGCGACTGCGGTTCGCCGAGGAGGAGATGGTGTCGTCGTTCCAGACCCACTTCCGGGAGACCGACCACTCGTTCGAGGTCAACCACCTCACCCACCCCGCCGAACCGCGCCAGCGCGAGTTCGGGCTGACGCCCGCGCAGTACGAGGCGCTGGTCACGGCGGCCGAGGCGGGGTACTTCGCGGTCCCGCGGGCCGCGTCCGCCGAGGAGATCGGCGAGGCGCTTGGCATCTCGGCCAACGCCGCCTCCCAGCGGATCCGCCGGGGCTCGGAGGCGCTGGTCCGGTCGGCGCTGACGCTTCCCGACGAGACGGGGTAGCTCGGGGCCTCACTCCTCGACCGGCTCGTGGGCGACGACGTACCGGTCGCCCTCGCGCTCGTAGCCGTCGACGGTGTACAGCCGTATCCGGCGCTCCTGTTTCGTCTTCACGCCGAAATCGTAGTGTTCGGCGTCGTAGCCGAGGTCGGCGTCGGCCGCGAACGCGCGGTGGGCGTCGAGTCGCTCGCGGGCCACGCGGTCGGCCAGCGACCCGACGCCGGCGACGCGGTCGTCGAACACCGCCCGGAACTCCCGGTCGAGCTCGTAGCCCACCGAGTCCCGGCCCGCGACCATCGCCGCGAGCGTCGTGGTGCCGGTCCCCCAGAAGGGGTCGAGCACCGTGTCGCCGTACGCCGAGTACATCTGGACGAGCCGATGGGGGATCTCGAAGGGGTAGGCGGCCGACCGATCGCGGAGGGCCTCGGCGTCGAGCGACTGGCCGGTCCCCCGAACGTCGGTCCAGAGGTCCGAGAACCACTCGTTTCGCTCCTCCCAGAAGTAGGCGGCCTCGTAGCGCCGGTCGGCGCCCGGCTCGAACGACCGGGGTTCGGTCCCGTTTCGGAACACGAGGACGTACTCGTGTTCGAGCGTCGGGTAGGCGTTGGGCGGCACCATCCCCGACCCCATGAACTTGGTGTGGCCGTTGGCGGGCTTGCGCCAGACGATCTCGGGCAGCAGCGCGAACCCCCGATCGCGGAGCCGGGCCACCAGTTCGGCCCGGTTCGGGAACACCTGGAAGCCCCCGCCGAGGCTTCGGGTCGCGTCGCCGACGTTGATCGCGGCGATACCGCCGTCGACGAGCACGCGGGCTAGTTCGTCCCACACCGGGCCGAGCGCGTCGTGCATCGCCTCGAAGGCGGCGTCGGCCTCGCCCGCCGCGAGGCGGTCCTCGATCGCGGGGTCGAGCGCCCCGAACAGATCGTCCCACATCTCGATCATGGGGTACGGCGGCGAGGTGACGACTAGTTCGACGGAGCCGTCGCTCACTCCGTCGAGTTCGCGAGCGTCGCCGACGTGGATCCGGTGTTCGGTCTCCATCCGCTTAGTGGCATCTCACGCGGGCGACAGAACGGTCTTTCGGTTCGGGAGACTACAGGACTGCGGGCGCTTCCTCGGCTTCGAGCAGTTCGTGGTAGCGGTTGCGGATCGTGACCTCGCTGATGTCGGCGACCTCGCTGACCTCGGCCTGCGTGGTCTTCTCGTTGGTGAGTAGCGCGGCGGCGTAGACGGCGGCCGCGGCGAGCCCGACCGGCGACTTGCCGCTGTGGACGCCCTGCTCTTTGGCGGTCTGGAGGAGTTCGCGGGCGCGGTGTTCGGCCTCGTCCGAGAGGTCGAGCCCGGAGGCGAACCGCGGGACGTAGCTCTCGGGGTCGGCGGGCTTGACTTCGAGGTTGAGCTCTCGGACCACGTACCGGTAGGTCCGGGCGACCTCGCTCTTCTCGACCCGGCTCACGTCCGCGATCTCGTCGAGGCTCCGGGGGACGCCGGCCTGTCGGGCCGCGGCGTAGACGCAGGCCGTCGAGACGCCCTCGATCGAGCGGCCGGGCAGGAGGTCCTCGTCGAGCGCGCGCCGGTAGATGACCGAAGCGGTCTCCCGGACGTTGTTCGGGAGCCCGAGCGCCGAAGCCATGCGGTCGATCTCGCCGAGCGCCTGCTTGAGGTTGCGCTCTTTGGAGTCGCGGGTCCGGAACCGCTCGTTCCACTTGCGGAGCCGTTGCATCTTCTCGCGCTGGCGCGAACCGAGCGAGTTGCCGTAGGCGTCCTTGTTGCGCCAGTCGATGTTAGTCGACAGCCCCTTGTCGTGCATCGTGTTGGTGGTCGGGGCGCCGACCCGGCTCTTTTCGTTTTTCTCCTTCGAGTCGAACGCGCGCCACTCGGGGCCGCGGTCGACCTGGTCTTCGTCGACGACGAGGCCGCAGTCCTCGCAGACGGTCTCGCCGCGCTCGTCGTCGGCGATGAGGTGGCCGCTGCACTCCGGGCAGGCGGTTCCGTCTTCTCGTTCGTCTTCGACTTCGTTCTCGCTCGCAGTTCTGGTCTGGATTCGGGTGTCTGTCATGCTAGCTCCTCTAATTACGCGAGAGGCCGTGGGCTACCGGGCAGGGGGAAAACCTGAGAAACCCGGACCTCAGTTCTTACACCTCAATACTTCCGAAAGGTATTTAGTATTTTCGGAATTATATTTCGCGGTTCGCGTGAACGGCTACCACGGTCCGCGAAGTCGCCGCGGAGACGGCGCGTCTCTCGGACTGGGCGCGGGGCCCCGCGAGCGGACGATTTAACGCCCCGGGGCTCCGAGTGGGACGCGATGGACGCCGCACCCGATCGACCGGAGCCGACGGCCCCCGATTCGCGGCCCGAGCGAATCGTCTCGCTGGCGCCGAGCGCGACCGAGACCCTGCGCGCGCTCGGCGGGCTGGACCGGGTCGTGGGGGCGACCCACCATTGCTCGGATGTCGACGCCGCGCGGGTCGGCGGCTGGCTCGACCCCGACTACGACGCGGTCGCGGCCCTCGACCCCGACCTCGTGGTGACGTCCGACGACCTCCAGGCGGAGGTCGCCGACGACCTCCGCGAGCGCGGCCACGAGGTGTTCCACGCGGCGCCGGCCACGCTCGCGGACGTCGTCGAATCGTTCGCCGCGTTCGGGGCGGCCGCCGGGCTCCCGAAGGCGGGCCACGACCTCGCGTGGCGCGCCCGGAGCCGGCTCGACCGCGTCCGGGGGCTCGTGGCGGGCCGCGACCGCCCGGTCGTCTACGCCGAGGAGTGGTCGGACCCGCCGATGGCGGCGGGCAACTGGGTGCCCGAGGCCATCGAGACCGCCGGCGGGCGCTACCCGTTCGTCCCGCCGGGCGAACGCTCTCGGGAGGTCTCGGCCGCGAGCGTCGAAGCCGCCGGCCCCGAACACGTCGTGCTCCACGTCTGCGGGCACGGCGAGCGGAGCGACCCCGCGGTCGTGGCCGACCGGGGCTGGGAGCTCCCGGCGATCGAACGGGACAACGTCCACGTCCTCGACGACTCGCTTTTGAACCAGCCGAGTCCGCGGCTGATCGAGGGCGTCGAGACGCTCGCGGCCGTCCTCCACCCCGCGGCGATCGAGGCGTAGGTCTGCTCGCGTCGGGGGATCGCCCCGCGAGCGCAACCGCCAAGTCGGACGCCCGTCTCGGCTCGGGTATGCGAGTCGCCGTCGGCAGCACGAACCCGGTGAAGCGGCGGGCGACCGAGACCGCGCTCTCGGGGGTCGCAGACGCGTCGGTCGACGCCGTCGACGTCCGGTCGGGCGTGAGCGAACAGCCGTTCGGCCCGTCGGAGACGATCGAGGGCGCGCGGACCCGCGCCCGGAACGCCCTCGACGCCGGCGCGTTCGATCTCGGCGTCGGCCTCGAAGGCGGGGTCGCCGAGGTCGAGGGCGCCGACGGCCTGTTTTTGACCATGTGGGCGGCGGTCACCGACGGCGAGCGATCGGGGCTCGGCGCGGGCCCGCGACTCGGCCTCCCCGAGTCGGTCGCCGCCCGCGTCAGGGCCGGCGAGGAACTCGGTCCGGTGATGGACGACGTCTTGGGCACCGCCGATGTCGCGGAACAGCAGGGTGCGGCCGGGGTGTTGACGGGCGAGGTCATCGACCGCGAGAGCGCGCTCGCCGCGGCGCTCGCGGGCGCGCTCGGCCCGTTCGTGACCGACCGCTACGAGTGAGGCGGCGGGGCGGCTGTGGTCTCGATCACGGTGCGGAAAAAGCGAGAGCGGAATCGAACCGCGGAAACCCCCGAGCGCGTGCCAGCAGCGGAACGACCGGGGACGGGGTTCGGCGGGCGGCTTCAGGCTGTGACCTTCCACGTCGTCGACGAGGAGTACCCCCACTTCTCGACGTCGACGTCGAAGCTCCCCTCGGCGATGGCGGTCATGTTCGCGCCGACCTCCTTGGCGGTCAGGCCGAGTTCGTCGCCGATGAGCCGGGACTTGAAGTACGTCTTGGTGTCGCCGTGCTCGCGGAGGTACCCGAGGATGCGCTGTTGCTTGTCGGTGAGGGTGGTCGTGCCAGCAGCGGTCGTGCTCATGACTATCTCTACGTAGCGCGGCGTCCGCCTTAGGGGATTTGGTACACCCGGTTAACACGCCGCCCGCATGCGATTTCGCAAGCTGGGAAACGAACAAAACACCCCCGGGACGGGGTGTTGGTACGGCTGGTTAATCCGGAGTTTCGCCCGGGCCGCCCGCCCGGGCGGATTCGGCCGGCGACCGAAACGGTCGAAACGGCGGGAAACGTCGCGTGGAACGAGAGTAACGCCGAGTTACCGGCGGGTGTCTCGTCGCGTCGGCCGCGATCGCCGTCCGACGGCTCCCGAGCGCGTCGAAGGCCCGCTTAGCCCGTCGCTGACTCCCGGAACGGAGCAGAAGGTACTTAGGCCGGCGGACTGTCCCGTTCGACAATGAGTGGCCGCGCAGTCGAGGTCAGCGTCGTCCTCCCGGCCTACAACGAGGAGGCGACCATCGAGAACACGGTCGAGACCACGCTCTCGACGCTGGGGTCGTTTCTCCCCGCGGGAGCCTTCGAGGTCATCGTCGCCGAGGACGGGTGCGACGA
The DNA here is from genome assembly GCF_004521895.1 of Halorussus marinus. NCBI lineage: Archaea > Methanobacteriati > Methanobacteriota > Halobacteria > Halobacteriales > Haladaptataceae > Halorussus > Halorussus marinus. Next base: position 185,001 of record NZ_SBIR01000002.1, on the reverse strand, counting down.
CCGTACGCCCGATATCGCCGACCGGATGGCCGCCGAGGACGACCGGGTCCGACACTTCCACAGCGACGAGCGACTCGGCCGCGGCGGGGCGCTCAACCGCGCGTTCGAGGCCGCCGACGGCGAGACGCTGGTGTACTTCGACACCGACCTCGCGACCGACATGCGACACCTCGAAGAGTTGGTCGAGAGCGTCCGGACGGGCGGGTACGAGTTCGCCACCGGCTCGCGGTGGATGCCCGGCGACGAGGCCGACCGGCCGGCGAAACGCGACGTCGCCAGCCGGGGGTTCAACGGGCTGACCCGTACGTTCCTGGGCTCGGGGCTCCGGGACCACCAGTGCGGGTTCAAGGCGTTCGATCGCGCGGCGCTGTTCGACGTGCTGGCCGACGTCGAGGACGAACACTGGTTCTGGGACACCGAGGTGCTGGTCCGGGCCCAGCGGCGGGGCTACGACGTCAAGGAGTTCGCGGTCGACTGGACCCCGAAAGGCGACTCGAAAGTCGACATCGTCCGGGACGTGTTCGGCATGGGGAGCCAGATCCTGCGGTGCTGGTGGGAGTTTTCGGTCCAGCCTCGGATCACCCGTCGGGTGTCGATCGTCGCGGGTCTGCTGTTGACGGTGATCGCGATCGCGCTGACGACCCTCTACCTCCCGGTCGAGGAGGTGCTCGCCCGGATGCGGGCGGCCGACCCGACGCTGGTCGGGGTCGCCGCGGTCGTCTACGCGCTGTCGTGGCCCCTGCGCGGGCGCCGGTACAAGGACATCCTCGAAGAACTCGACTACACCGAGACGACTGGGTTCCTGACGGGGGCGATCTTCATCAGCCAGACCGGCAACCTCGTGTTCCCGGCGCGGCTCGGCGACGGGGTCCGGGCCTACGTCGTAAAGGCCCGCCGGTCGATCCCGTACCCGACCGGGTTCGCGTCGCTGGCGGTCGAGCGCGTCTTCGACCTGCTGACGATCACGGTGCTCGCGGGCGCGGTGCTGATCGGGCTCGCGCTCACCGGCGTGACCTCGATCGCGGGCCTCCAGTCGACCGTGCTCGGCCCCGGGCCGGCCGAGGGCGGCGTCGGGTCGAGCGGCCAGACCGCGGTGTACGTCGCGGGCGGGGTCGGCCTCGCGGCCATCCTCGCGGTCGCGGTCATCGTCGCCAGCGCCCGGTCGGACCGCAACTTCGTCCGCGGGGCGGTCTCGCGGCTCAGCTCGGACTCGTACGCCGAGTACGTCGCGGGCGTCGTCGAGCGGTTCACGGGCGACGTCCAGACCGTCGCGGGCGACCGGGGCGCGTTCGCCACGGTGGGGGCGTCGAGCCTCGCCATCTGGACGCTCGACGTGGCGACCGCTTTGCTCGTGCTCGCGGCGTTCGACGTCTCGCTACCGGTGGTCACGATGGTCGCGGTCGGCTTCTTCGCGGTCAGCGTCGGCAACCTCGCGAAGGTGTTGCCGCTGTCGCCCGGCGGCATCGGCCTCTACGAGGGGGCGTTTACGGTCCTCGTGGCGGGGCTGACCCCCATCGGCTGGAGCGTCGCGCTCGGGGCGGCCATCCTGGATCACGCGGTCAAAAACGTCGTTACGCTGATCGGTGGCGTCGGCTCGATGCTGGTGTTGAACGTCTCGCTGACCGAGGCGGTCGAGCAGAGCAAGCGCGTCGAGGCCGAGGCCGCCGAACCGACCGACGACTGAATCGGTCCGTTTTGGGTTCGCGGCGCCGGAAAACGAGGCGCCCGCTACGGGTCGAACGAGATGAAGCCGTCGGCCTGGGCCGCGAACGACGCGGCGCGTTCGCCGAACGAGTCGGCGTACCGCACCAGGAGCGTGATGACCGTCTCGGGCTGGCGGACCGCGTAGCCGTCCTCCCGGTCGAGGAGTCCGGCCTCCTCCAGGCTGGCGGCGTACTTGCTCACGGTCGGTCGCGAGACGTCGAGGGCGTCCGCGAGGTCGCTACCGGTCGCCGCGGGGTCTCTGAGCAGTTCGATCAACATCCCCCGCGGGGTCTCCCGGCGGAGATAGCCGAGCGCGACCTGCTCGAACGCCGAGAACTGCTCGGTGGGGTAGAACCGGCGGTAGTCGCCGTCGCGACGGCTCTCGAGGGTCTTTGCGTCGAGGAGCTCTCGGAGGTGGTGTTGGGCCTCGCCGGTCCCGAGTTGCAGGTCGTCGCGGATCTTCGAGAAGTGCGCGCCCGGCGTGGTCGCGACGTAGCCCGCGATGGCGTCCCGGACTTCGCTCTCGTCGCCGTCGTCGTCCCGGAGCGTGGCCAGCGGCGTCGCGGCGCCTAACACCGCGAAGCGCCGAAGCGTCGCCCGCTTATTTTCGTCCACGTCGGAACGCTCACTCATCTACACGGGATTCTCGGTACGGAGGATTAAAACGTCTTCGTTTGCCAAACCCTCGCACACCAGAGGGGTCGGCGTCGGCGCCGAGCCGGCTCGTTCGGCGCTCGCTCGCCGGGATCGGTCGCGGCCTCTCGGACCCCAGTCACAATTGGTTTCATCTGCTCGCCAAGACGGCCCGATAACGGCGGGGCTCTCGGGCGAGCGCGAGACACGAAAGCGTCCGAAGAGTAGGGGTTACTTCTCTACTTCGGCGTCCATCTCCGGCTCGACGTCCTCGACGGGGTTCTCCTCGTCCATCTCCTGGATGACCTCGTCGGGGCTCTTGATGTCGGTCGGATCCTCGCCCTGCTTGATGGCCTCGGCCTCCTGCTCCATCGCTTCGACGTCCATCTCGGCCTCCTCGTCGATCTGGCCGAGGATCTCCTCGATGTTGTCGAGGCCGATCAGCTCGCGGGTCTCCTCGTCGAAGTCGAGGCTGTCGAGCTGGTCGCCGTCGGTCTCGACGTCGCTGCCGGTGAGGTGCTTGCCGTAGCGACCGACCAGCGACGACAGCTCTTGGGGGAGCACGAACGTGGTCGACTCGCCCTGCCCGATGGATTCGAGCGTCTCCATCCCCTTGTCGATAACCGCGCGCTCGCCCATCGACTCGGCGGACTTCGCTCGCAGGACGGTCGAGACCGCGTCACCCTGCGCTTCGAGGATCTGGCTCTGCTTTTCGCCCTGCGCCCGGATGATGTTCGACTGCTTGTCACCCTCGGCGGTCTCGATGGCGCTCCGGCGCTCACCCTGGGCCTCCAGAATCATGGCCCGGCGCTTGCGCTCGGCGGACGTCTGTTGCTCCATCGCCTGCTGGACGTCCTTGCTCGGGTTGACCTCCCGGACCTCGACGCTCTCGACGCGGATGCCCCACTCGTCGGTGGGCTCGTCGAGCTCTTTGCGGATCTTGGCGTTGATCTGCTGGCGCTTGTTGAGCGTGTCGTCGAGTTCCATGTCGCCCAGCACCGCCCGGAGGGTGGTCTGTGCGAGGTTCGAGACCGCTCGCTTGTAGTCTTCGACTTCGAGGAACGCCTTCTTGGCGTCCATGACCTTGATGTAGACGACGGCGTCGGCGGTCACCGGCGAGTTGTCGCGGGTGATCGCTTCCTGTCGCGGTACGTCGAGGGTCTGGGTCCGCATGTCGAAGCGGTGGGTCGCGCTCACGAACGGCGGGACGAAGTTGATGCCGGGTTCGAGGAGCTTTCGGTACTCGCCGAACACGGTCAGCGCGCGCTTCTCCGTCGCGTCGACGATCTCGACCGACTGCCAGACGGTAATGACGACTAACGCGAGGAACAGCAGCGCGACGACGGTGAGCCCGCCGAAGGTAGCTTGTAGCGGAACTAACATACTTGGGTGTAAGAAAGAACCAGTGTTAAACATTCTGCTCGTACTCGCCGATACGGGGGCGAAAACATCCCTCCCGCGGCCGGTCGGCGTCCGAGCGTCCGACGGCCGGTCGGCGACGATTCAGTCGTCGATTCGGATCTCGACTCCGTCGATCCGGACGCCCCACTCGTCGGCCGCCTCGCCGAGTTCGGCCGCGAGTCGGTCGGCGAGACGGTCCCGTTCCGCACGGAGTTGGTCGGGCGTCCTGTCGCCGACCGCCCGTTCGAAGCCCTCGCGCGCCGCGGCTTCGAGCGACGCTCTGTAATCGTCGGCCGCCAGAAACGCGGTCTCAGCGTCCTCGATCGTGAACGACACGGTCGCGGACGCCCCTTCGGTGGCGCTCGCGACGTCGAGGCTCTGGGCCCGCATGTCGAAGCTTCGGGTGCCGCTGACGAACGGCGGAACGAGGTGGACGCCGGGCTCTAAGAGACCGCGGTACTCGCCGAGGACGGTCAGCGCCCGCGTCTCGTAGCCGTCGACGAATTCGAGCGACTGGACGACGGTCACGAGCACGACCGCGGCCGCGAGAAGGCCGGCCGAGAGGGTGCCGTCCGCGAACGACTGCAACGGGGCAAGCGCCATCAGTCGGACGCTCGGACGGCGGCGTGGTAAACGTATCGCCGTCCGGCGACGCTCACGCTTCCTCGGACTCGGACTCTCGCTCGGTTCGCTCGCGTTCCATGCGGAGCTGTCGGTCGATCGGATCCTCGATGGCCTCGACGGGCTCGACCGTGACGACGTTGCCGCCGCCGGGATCGACGACCATCACCTCTGTCCCCTCTGGGATCTCGCCGTCCATGCTCCGGGCGGCGTAGAAGGGGTTGAAGCCGCCCTCGTGGAGCTTTATCTGGCCGTCCTGGGGCGTGACCGGCTCGGTCACCCGGCCGGTCTGGCCCTTCAGCGAGTCCGAGTCGCTGGTCCGGGCGACGCCCTTCCCCCCGTAGAGATCGAGTTCGCGGTAGGCGTAGAGCGCGAGCCCGCCGAACCCGAGCACGAGCGCCCCGAGCACGAGCGGCCCCGCCAGCGGCGGAACGAGCAGCCCGACCAGCCCCGCGAGGATCAGCGCCACGCCGAGGACGATGAAGTGCGCGCCGGGGATCAGCGCCTCGGCGATCGCCAGCGCGATGCCGGCGACGAAGAGCAACAGCGCAAGCGAGTCCAACAGCGGTGCCATGTGGGTGTGTTAGAATCCCGGCTGGTTAACGTTTTGCAGTCCGCGGGCGGCGTCGTCGGGCGACCAGACAGTCAGGCCTCGATGATCTCGTCGTCGCCGTCCGGCTCGGGCACCCGGAGCTCGCCGTCGAGCGCGGGCACCGCCCGGCCGCCGACCCGAACCGTCTCGCCGATTCGGACCCGGACGTACCCGGGCCGGTCGACGAAGTGGCCCTGCTCGAAGCGCATCTCGTCGGGGAAATCCCCGTCGAAGGCTCTGTACTCGCGCAGATACGCCCCGCACGCCCCGCTCGCGGTGCCGGTCACCGGGTCCTCGGGGACGCCCGCGGCGGGCGCGAACATCCGGCCGTGGAGCGTCGAGTCGGCTTCGAGCGCGTCGAAGGTGAACGCGTAGATGCCCGCGGCGTCGACGTCCTCACTGATCGCCTCGATCTTCCGGTGGTCGGGATCCATCGCGCTGACGTGTTCGAGGAAGTTCACCGGCACCACGAGGAAGGGCAGGCCGGTCGAGGCGACCGCGAGCGGGAAGTCGGCCCCGACGTCTTCGAGCGCGGCGTGGTCGATGCCGAGCGCGTCGGCGACCCGCTCGTAGCCGAGGTCGACCTCGCGGATCTCGGGGTCGTTCTGGGTCATCCACACCGTGCCGTCGGCCTCGACGTCGATGTCGAGGACGCCGACGTTGGTTTCGAGGGTGTGGGTGCCGGGGTCGATGACGCCGTCGTCGAGGAGGTGGGCGTGGGAGGCGATCGTGGCGTGCCCGCAGAGGTCGACCTCCGTGGTGGGGGTGAAGTAGCGGACCCGCCGGTCGGCGGCGTCGGTCTCGGCGAAGAAGGCGGTCTCGCTCACCGCGAGTTCGTCGGCGACCGCCTGCATCTGGTCGTCGGCGAGGCCGTCGGCGTTCGGCACCACGCCGGCGGCGTTGCCGGCGAACGGCGCGTCGGTGAACGCGTCGACGAGGAGCGCGCGTCGGTGTTCCGGTTCCATGCACGGGCCCACGGACGCCGGCTTCATATCGTTTGGTCATCCGCGTTCGCTCGGTCCGCCGATCCCGCCGTATCGCCCGAGAACGCACCTGAAAACGGTTAAGTGTGCACGGATGCGAGTGGCGAGGTGGTATGAGCGACCTCCCCGACGAGTTCAAGTGCACGATCACGAACTGGGAGTACATCTACGGGCTGTGTCGCGACGTCAGCGATCAGGTCAAAGGCGACGCCTTCGAGCCCGACGTGGTGGTCGCGCTGGCCCGCGGCGGGTGGTTCGCGGGGCGGTGTATCTGCGATTTCCTCGGGCTCGATGACCTCACCAGCCTCAAGATGGAACACTACGTCGGGACCGCCGAGAAGACCGGCGATCCGGAGGTCCGGTATCCGATGCCCGAGGGGAGCGTCGAGGGCAAGGACGTGCTCATCATCGACGACATCGCCGACACCGGCGGGTCGATCGAGCGCGCCTACGAGTACGTCACCGATCGGGACGCCGGGGAGGTCCGGACCGCGACCCTCCAGCTCCTCCAGACGAGCGAGTTCGATCCCGATTACGTCGGCGAGCGCCTCGAAGAGTGGGCGTGGGTGGTCTACCCGTGGAACTTCATCGAGGACATGATCGACCTCACCGCGGGCGTGATGGAGAAAGCCGACGGCGAGACGTTCACGACCGCAGAGATCCGCCACCTCCTCGGCGAGTACCACGACGTAGAGCGCATCGAGATGGAGATCGCCCAGCCCGACCGGATGGACGAGGTCCTAGAGGAGATGGTCCGCCGGGACGTGATCGCGGACGCCGGCGAGGAGTGGCGGCTGGTCGAGAACGTCGGGGACGCGTGAACCCCCTCGGGGTCAAGCCCCGAGGCACTCGCCTTGCTCATCTGTAGACGGCCCGCGGCGCTCTCACTCCGGGCCCGCGACCAGCCGCTCGACCTCCGCGCCGCAGTCCGCACAGGAGAGGACGTAGGTCTCCCCGCCGTCGACGGCTTCGTACTCCCGGTCGGTCTCGGCCCCGCACTCGGGACACGTCTCTTCGATGATCGCGCCGTCGCTGGTCTTTGGCGCGCCGACCGCGATCACCCGCGCAGGACCGTCGCCCGTCGCGACCGCGCGCTGGGTCGCGTCCGGCGGGACGAACAACGCCTCGCCTGCCCCGACGCGGTGCTCGCCGTCGGAGGTCTCGACGCGGACCGTCCCCTCCAGTACGTACAGCAGTTCCTCGTGGTCGGGGTGGCGGTGTCGCGCCCACGGCAACTGCTCGCCCGGATCGGCGACGTAGACGTTGAACCCGAACTCGGTCGCGCCGACGGCCTCGTCGACTTCCTTCTTTCGTCGGGTTGGGTTCGGCGCGTCGGGCAGGTCGTCGACGACGACTTTGCGGAACTCGCGATCGGTCATGGCCGCGACTCGGGCGCCCGCGACCATAAGACTCGGGCTCGCCGCGACGCGTTCGACGGGCGGGCCGTCTCCGAGCGGACTCAAAGAACAGCCGTTTAGTAGCTACCCGCGCGAGTCACGCCCATGACGATCGGCTTCATCGGCGGAAGCGGCATCTACGACGCGCTGCCACTCGAAAACACCCGCGAAGAGGACGTGACCACGCCGTTCGGCGATCCGAGTGCGCCGGTCACGATCGGCGAACTCGCCGGCGAGGAGGTCGCGTTCCTCCCGCGCCACGGCCCCGACCACCAGCACACGCCGACGAACGCGCCGTACAAGGCCAACATCTACACGCTAAAGCAGGTCGGCGTCGAGCGCGTGCTGTCGAGCAACGCGGTCGGGAGCCTCCGCGAGGACCTGCCCCCCCAGACGCTGGTGGTCCCCGACCAGACGTTCGACCGGACGAAACACCGCGATTCGACGTTCTTCGGCGACGGCATCGTGGTCCACATGCCGTTCGCCGAGCCGTACTGCCCGCACATGGTCGAGCACCTCGCCGACTCCTGTGCGAGCGCGACCGACGCGGACCACGGGAAAGGCGGCACCTACGTCTGCATCGAGGGCCCGCAGTACTCGACCCGCGCCGAGAGCGAGTTCTACCGCGAGCAGGGCTGGGACGTCATCGGCATGACGACGATCCCGGAGGCGAAACTGGCTCGCGAAGCCGAACTCTGTTACGCGACGGTCGCGGGGGTCACCGACTACGACGTCTGGAAGGAAGACAGCGAGGTCACCCTCGAGGAGGTGCTGGAAAACGCCGCCGAGAACGAGGACGCGATCAAGGAGGTCGTCGAGCACGCCATCCGGAACATGCCCGACGAGCGCGACTGCGACTGCGGGTCGGCACTGCAGGGCACTATCAACACGCCGACCGAGGCCATCCCCGAGGAGACGCGCGACCGGGTCGACGCGTTCGTCGGCGAGTACCTCGACTAACGTCCCCGGACGTACTCGAGCGCCGCCGCGACTTCCGAGGGGTCGACCCGACCGTCGGTCTCTTCGAGCCGCTCGCGGAACCGTTCGGGTGTCATATGTTACCACACGTCTCGGGGAGTCATAAGTGTATTGCCAACGTGTTCCAAAGTCCGGTGGCGAGCGGACCGCGGCTCAGTCCGCGATCGCCTCGGGTTCGGTCTCGGGGTCGTCTGAGTCGGCGTCGGCGACCGCCTCGGGGTTCCGGACCCAGAGGTCGCCGAACAGATCGTCCTGTTCGAGCACGACCGCCTCGCGGTGAGAGAGAAAGAGGAGGGCGAGGAACGTCTGGATCTCCGACCCGCCGGCGGTGTCGATCTCGGCGTACAGCACCTCGTCGCGCCCCGCGTCGTAGCGGTCGGCGAGTTCGGCCCGGACGTCGTCGATGACCGCCTCGATGTCCTCGGCGTGGGCGGTGCCGGTCACGTCGTCGGCCGACGGCTCCTCGTCGACCCGCATCGCGTCGTCGGCCCGATAGTCGAGCGTCTGGGTGCCGCGCTCGAACCCCTGCGGGGAGTCGGAGGTGTCGTAGCTTCGAGACTCTTTCCACCACGACCCCCGCTCGCGCTCGCGGAGCTCCCGGACGAGTTCGTCGAGGGTCTCGGGGGTTCCCCGGGCGGTCTTCCGGTCGAGCCGGCGCTCCATCTCGTCTTCGAGCTGGTCGATCGGGTCGTGAGCCGGGAACTCCCCGTCGCCGGCGGTCGGGGCGTCCCACTCGTCCCACCCCGGCTCCTCGGGCTCGTCCTCGTCGTCGTCGGCGAGCATCGCGTCGCTTTTCATCCGGAGCAGGACGCTCGCGTAGAACAGCGCCCGGCCGGAGGTCCGGAGGTCGGCCTCGTCGAGCCGGTCGAGGAACTTGTCGGTGACGGTGACGATGTCGATGTCCCACGGCTCGATCTCGCCCTCCTCGGCCAACTGGACGAGGAGCTCGACCGGCTCGGCCTCCTCGTCGCCGGACTCGGGCGCGTCGGGGGCGACCTCGTCGAGGATGGTCGACTCGCCGTCGGCGCCTTCGCCCTCGCGCTCGCCGGCCTCCTCGTCGTGGTTCGCGATGTTGAGCGGGACGCCCCCGTCAGACCGAAGCTCTGGGGTGGCTCCCCGCTCGCCGTTCGGATTCTCCTCGGGAGTCGCGGTGCTCGCGGGTCGCTGTGCTCCCCGCTCGTTTTTCCGATTCTCCTCGGGAGAATCGCTAGTCATCGGCGGGCACCTCCTCTTCGCCGTCGCCGAGCTGAATCCCGGTGACGGTGCTGACGTTGTCGCCCTGCATCGTCACGCCGATGGCGCGCTCGGAGCGCTCCATCATCGCCGACCGGTGGCTCACCACGACGAACTGGGCCTCGCCCGCGAGTTCGTCCACCATCTCGCCGACGCGCTCGGCGTTGGCGGCGTCGAGGAACGCGTCGACCTCGTCGAGGGCGTAGAACGGCGCGGGGTTGTACCGCTGGATCGCGAAGATGAACGCGAGGGCGGTGAGGCTCTTCTCGCCGCCCGACATCGCGTCGAGGCGTTGGATGGGCTTGTCGCCCGGCTGGGCCTTCATCGTGAGCCCGCCGTCGAAGGGGTCGGCCTCGTCTTCGAGGTGGAGGTCGCCGGTCCCGTTCGAGAGCCGCTCGAAGATGTCCTGAAACTGGTCGTCGATCGCCTCGAAGGCCTCCATGAAGGTGGCTCTCTTCTGGGACTCGTAGGAGTCGATGCGCTCGCGGATGCCGTCGCGCTCCTCGACCAGCACCGCCTTGCGCTCTTCGAGGTCGTCGAGGTCGGCCTTCACGTCGTCGTACTCCTCGATCGCGAGCATGTTGACCGGCTCCAGAGCCTCCATCTGGCGTTCGAGCCGCGAGATGTTCTCCTCGACCTCGTCGAGGTCGGGAATCTCGTCGGCGTCGTAGTCCCCGACCTGCTCGCGGAGCTCGGCGATCTCGTCTTCGAGCCGGTCGGCCGCCCGCCGGAGGCTTTCGAGGCGGTTCTCGACCGACTCGACCGCCGATTGCTTCTCGTCGCGGACTCGCTGGGCCTCCCGAAGCTCGTCTTTGAGTTCGGTCCGCTCGTCTTTGAGTTCGGCGAGTTCGGCTTCGAGCTCCTCGACGGCCTCGCGCTTCTGTTCGAGCAGGGCCCGTTGGTCTTCGATCTTCGCTTCGAGCTCCGCGGTCCGCTCTTCTTGCTCGGCCTTGCGGTTCTGGGCGGCCTCGATGTCGTCGTGGAGGTCCTCGATCGCGTCCTCGGCGTACTCTTTCTCCAGTTGGAGCTCGTTGAGCTCGCCGTCGAGATCGTCGATGCGGTCTTCGAGTTCGTCGATGTCGGCCTCGATCTCCTCGGCCTCCGCGGTGAGCTCCGGAATCCGCGAGTCGGCCAGTTCGGATTCGAGCGTCGCGATCTCGTCTTCGAGGTCGGCGATGGCCGCCTCGCGGTCGTCGATGTCGTCTTCGAGCTCCTGCATCTGCTCGTTGACGGCCTCGCGCTCGGCCTCCATCGCGACGAGCTCGTCTTCGAGGTCGTCGATGCGCTCGCGGGCCGCCTCGACTTCGCCCTCGGTGCGTTCGATGTCGGACTCGATCGAGCGCACCTGATCGGTGGCGTCGCTCTTGCGGTCGCGAGCGTCGTCGAGTCGCTCCTCGACGTCCCGGACGTCCTCCCGGATGGACCGGCGTTCGTCTTCGAGCTCGTTGATCCGGCGGGCGACCCGTTCGAGCTGGCCCTTCCCGGACGTCGAGAACGAGTACCGGGACCCCGACTTCGAGCCGCCGGTCATCGCGCCGCTCTTCTCGACTAGTTCGCCCGAGAGGGTCACCAGCCGGTAGTCGCCCATGAAGTCCCGGGCGGTCTCCATGTTCTCGACGACGAGCGTGTCCCCGAGCACGTACGAGAAGATCCCCGAGTACTCCGCGTCGAAGTCGAGGAGGTTGTACGCGAAGTCGACCACGCCGGGCGCCGACGGCGCCGACGGGAGGGTCCGGTCGTGCATCTCGGTCATCGGCAGGAACGTCGCCCGGCCGGCGTTCCGGGACTTCAGGTACTCGATGCACTCTTGGCCGACGCCGTCGTCGTCGACGACCACCTGCGCCATCCGGCCGCCGGCGGCCGTCTCGGCCGCGGTGGCGTACTGCTCGGCGACGCTCCCGAGCTGGGCGACCGTGCCGTGGACGCCGGGTTTGTCCGCGTTCAGGATCGTCGAGACCGCCCGGCCGTACGAGGAGTCGCCGCTCTCGTCGGCTTTCGCCTCGAGCTGGGCGTACTCGCTTTGTTCGGCCTGGAGCCGGTCTTCGACCTCGTCGAGGTCGTCCTGAAGCTCGCGTTTCTCCTGTTTGAGGTCCGCGACCACGTCGTCGATCTGGGCGCGGTTGCGCTCGGCCTTCGCGAGCTCGTCTTCGAGGTCGTCGAGCTTCGATTCGAGCGCCGGGATCCGCTCGCGGGCCTCGTCGAGCTCGGCCTCCTTCTCGCTCTCGGCGTTCGAGCGCCGCCGGGCCTCGTCGAGCAGGCGGTCTTTCTCGCGCTGGAGGTCGTTTTTCTCGCTTTTCTCGGCCTCCAGCCGGTCTTTCTTCTCGGCGAGCTCGGCTTTGACCTCGTCGTACTCGGTGTCGACGGCGTCGATCTCGGCCTCGATCTCCGCGAGCTCGGCCTCCTTCTGCTGGACGTCGGCTTTCACCGAGGACTTCTCGATCTTGATGTCCCGGATGTCGGCTTCGAGGTCGTCGACGGTCTCCTGCTTGCGGTCGATCTCCACGAACGCCTGCCGGCGGGTGTCCTCCGCGTCGGCGATCTTCTCTTCGGCGGTCTCGATCGCGTCTTCGAGCCGCGAGATCTCGCCTTTGACCTCCTCGATCTCGCTTTTGATCTCGAGCTGTTCGTCCTCGCCCTTCCGCTCGATCTCGGCGTTGAGCTCCTCCAGCTCGTCTTCGAGCCGGATAACCGTCCCCTGTTTTTCGTCGAGCTCGGCCTGACGTTCGGCGAGCTCGGCCTCCCGTTGCTCGACGTCCTCGCGGGTGTGGGCGAGGTCCTCGCGCTTCTCTTCGAGTTCCGCGGCCCGGACGAACCCCTCGTACTCCTCTTTCTCGTCGCGGAGCCCCTGGTATTCGAGGGCGGTCTCGCGCTCGTCTTCGAGCTGTTCGAGCCGGTCGCGTTTCTCCTCGATTCGGAGTTCGGCCTCGTCGATGCGCTCTTTGACGACCTCCAGCTCGTCGAGGGCGTCTTCTTTCTTGGCGTCGAACTCCGCGACCCCCGCGATCTCGTCGATGATCTCGCGGCGCTCGTACGGGGTCATGTTGATGATCTCGGTCACGTCGCCCTGCATGACGACGTTGTACCCCTCGGGCGTGACGCCGGCTTGGGCCAGCAGGTCTTGGATGTCCGAGAGGTTGACCGACCGGCCGTTGAGATAGTAGTACGAGTAGTAGTTGTCGTCGGTCTCTTTGACCCGGCGCTTGATGGTGATCTCGTCGACGTCGCCGACGCTCTCGGTTCCGGCGGCGTTCACGACCTGCGCCCGGTCGAGCGTCCCGTCCGCGTTGTCGAGCACGACCTCGACGCTGGCCTCGCGGGCGCCCTCGCGTTCGGCGGCCCCATCGGCGTGGCCGGGGTTGTAGATGAGGTCGGTGAGCTTCTCCGCTCGGATGCCCCGCGTTCGAGCGAGTCCGAGCGCGAACAGGATGCTGTCGATGATGTTGCTCTTCCCGGAGCCGTTCGGACCGCTAACTGTCGTGAAATCCTCGTAAAACGGGATCTCGGTCTTCCGCCCGAAGCTCTTGAAGTTGTCCAAGACGAGCGCTTTGATGTGCATGGGTTGCTCGTGGGAGGGACCGCGTTACGCGACGATGATGTCGTCGCCCAACCCGGAGTCGTCCTCCGTCTCGTCTTCAGTCTGGGACTCGTCGCCTTTAGCGTCGTCGCTTTCGGGTGTTTCGTCGGGCTCGGCCCGCGTCGCGTCCGACTCGCCGCCGGCTCGGGCCGGCGGCTGACTCGTCGACTCGGCGTCCTCTTCGAGGGTTTCGAGCCGCTGGTTTACTTCCACGAGCTCCTCGGTCAGCCCCTGGATCGTGGCTTCGAGGCGTTCGACCTTCGATTCGAGTTCTTCGACTCGCTGTTCGGCGTCGCTCATTATGTCCCAACCCCCACGGTAGGACCATAAAACGCACGTCAGACACGTATCAGATAACTGTCTGATTTGGGCGCGCAAACCTTCATCCGAGCCGGCCCCGTACGGTCGGGCATGGACGCCGCCGCGTTTCCCGAGGAGATCGAAGCCAGAACGGCGACCGAACTCGACCGGCTCGGCTCCCAGCAGGCGGTGGTGGCGCTCACCGACGCCGACCTCGACGCCGAGTCGGTCCTCCGGGCGGCCGCCCGGAGCGAGCGCACCGCCGCTGAGACGTTCGCCGCGTGGGCCGAGGCCGAGACCGACGAGGCCGCGAGCCGGACGTTCGCGGAGCTTGTCGACCGGGAGCGCGACCACTACGACCGGGTCGTCGCCGAACTCGAAGACGCCGAGCACGCCGACGGTCTCGACCCGATGCACGAGCGACTCCGGGACCTGGAGACCACCGTCGAGCGCGCCGCGGGGCTGGTGGGTCGGTCGCTCGTCGGCGACCGGACCCAACTGCAGGTCGTGAACTTCTTCGTCAACGAGGCCGACGAGCGCCGGGCCGACCTCTTCCGGGAACTGCGCGCCGACACGAAAGCCGGCGTCGAGACGGGCGCGGACCTCCTCGCGGCCCGGTGTGAGGAGGGCGACTGGGACCGGGCGCTGGCGGTCGCCGAGTCGGTCGTCGAGGTCGCGTACGACGACTACGCCGAGACGCTGACCGGGATGGGGCTGGACCCGAAGCCGCTCTGCTGACCGTCGCGGGTTTTCGAGAATCGCACCAGACTACCTTTCAGGGCGCGACGGCTACCCGGGAGTATGGACCGGCGAGAGTACCTCCGAACCGCGGCCGCCGTCGGCCTCGCGGGCGGGACGGCGGGGTGTGCGAGCGTCCTCGACTCGAACCCGAACGTCGCGCTCGGCGAACCCGACCGGGAGTTCGACAGCGAGGACGCGCCCTACCCGGCGTGGGGCCAACGGATACCGGACGTGGCGCTCCCCGCGCCGCTCGACGACCGCACGGTCGAACTCCGCGCGGTCGACAGACCGAGCGTCCTGACTTTCTTCTACAGCCACTGCAACACGGTGTGTCCGGTGCTGTTGTCGACGATGCGCAACGTCCACACCCACACGCTGAACGAGGGCTACGCCGACGAGGTGGCGTTCTTCCCGACCACGTTCGACCCGGCCCGCGACGACGCCGACCGCCTCCGGACGTACGCCGACGAGATGAACGTCGCGACCGACGCCGACAACTGGGCGTTCCTCCGGCCGGCGTCCGAAGACCGAGCCACGCAGGTCGTCCAAGAGCAGTTCGGCGTGATGTTCGAGCGGACCGAGCCCGAGGACATGGACATGTACATGTTCACCCACACGGCCCTGACCCTGCTCGTGAACGCCGATGGGTACGTCGAACGGGCGTACCGGACCGACTCGCCCGACGCCGAGCGGATACTGTCGGACCTCGAAACCGTCCGGTCATGAACCGCCGACGCGTCCTGCTCGCGCTCGGGGGACTCGGCCTGACGGGCGCGAGCGCGTGGGCGGTTCGCAACGACGCCGCGTCAGGTTCGGGACTCCCGATCGAAGTGACGACGATGGACGCCCCCGGGTCGGAGGCGGGCGAACGCCGCGTCCCCGCCGCGGACGCCGTGACGGTCGTCGACCTCTTCGCGACGTGGTGTAGTCCCTGCAAAGAGCAGATGGATGCCCTCGCGACCGTCCGGGAGTCGTACGGCGAGGAGGTGGCCATGATCTCGGTCACCAACGAGCGACTCGGCGGGTCGCTCTCGCGCGAGGACCTGCGCGAGTGGTGGCGCGAGAACGACGGCGCGTGGGCGCTCGGCCTCGACCCGGACAGCGAACTCATGTCCGCGCTCGGCGCGAGCGGCCTCCCGTACGTCGCGGTGTTCGACGCCGAGGGCGCGGTCCGGTGGTCCGACTCCGGCCTCACGGACGCGACCGACCTTCGCGGGGCGGTCGACGACGCGCTCGCGACGCCATGACCTCGGGGTTCGTCGGCGCACTCGCGTTCGCCGCCGGCACGGGCGTGACGACGTTCTTCGCGCCGTGCGCGTTCCCGCTCCTTCCGGGGTACGTCGGCTACTACGTCAACGAGAGCGGCGACGAGTCGGCGGTCGCCGCGGCGGCCGCCGCCGCGTCCGGCGCGCTGGTCTCGCTCGCGGCGGTCGCGGCGCTCGCGTTCGCGCTCGGTCGGACCGTCACGACGCTCCTGCCGCTGTTCGAACCCGTCGTCGGCGTCGGCCTCGTCGCGTTCGGCGCCCTGACGCTGACCGGCCGCGCGCCCGACCTCCGGGTCGCGCTCCCGGCGCGGCCCGAGTCGGTCGCGGGCTTTGGAGCCTTCGGCGCGGCGTACGCCGTCGCGGCCGCCGGCTGTGTCGCGCCGCTTTTCCTCGGGGTGGTCACGCAGGCGCTCGCGTTCCCGCCGGTCCGGGGCGTCGCGGTCCTCGGCGCCTACGCCGGCGCGGTCGCCGCGCCGCTGGTCGGGGTCACTCTCCTCGCGAGCGCGGGCGTCGAGGCGTGGCGAGACCTCGGCCGGTACGCCGGGACGCTCGAACGGGCGGCCGCGGTGGTGATGATCCTCGCGGGGCTCGGCCAGCTCTACCTCTCGGTCGTGGTCCTCGACGTGTTGTAGCGGTCGGGCGGCCGCGGCCTCGGTCCGCCGACGACCCGGGCCGAGTCGTCGCCTTCCGTTTCCCGCAGACCTAACCGTTCGGGGCCCCTACGATCGCCCATGAGTCGAACCGAACGAGCCACGCTCGCGGGCGGGTGCTTCTGGTGTACCGAGGCGGCGTTCAAGCAACTCGACGGCGTCGAGTCGGTCACGTCCGGCTACGCGGGCGGCCACGTCGAGGACCCCTCCTACGAGGCGGTCTGCTCGGGCGACACCGGCCACGCCGAGGTCGTGCTTGTCGAGTACGACCCCGAGGCGCTCACCTACGAGGACGTCCTGCAGGTGTTTTTCACGGTCCACGATCCGACCCAGCTCAACCGACAGGGTCCCGACGTGGGCACCCAGTACCGATCGGCGATCTTCACCCACGACGACGACCAGCAGGCGACCGCCGAGTCGTTCATCGAGCGCCTCGAAGCCGAGGGCGCCTACGACGACGACGAGATCGTGACCGAGGTCGAACCCCTCGAGGAGTTCTACGAGGCCGAGGAGTACCACCAGGACTACTACGAGAAGAATCCGAACGACCAGTACTGTTCGATTCAGGCCGAACCCAAAGTGAAGAAGGTCCGCGAGCAGTTCGCATCACAGGTAAACTAACGCTGTAAACGACCAACTGGCTACCGATCCTGCCAGTAGACCATCCCGCTCGCAGGATGCGTCGAGGGGCGAACCTAACGACAGGTGATATTTTATCGGACTCGACATACGTGAGAAAATAATTAACCGAGGACGGCTTACGAGAGCGGACAATGAGAAACCGCTCTCTCTGCGGAGAGGCAGACGGCCTACTGCACACCTGCAACTACTGTGGCCGAACTGTTTGCTCTCCGCATACGCTACCTGAGAAACGCGACTGTCCATCGGCCCGCCCCGCAAGCAACGCCGGAAAGCACTTCGAGAGCGCGTTGGCCGATTCGGCGGTCGACTCTTCTACCGATTCAGGTTCTCCCGACCCGATGGAAAGCGGAAGAACCCGCGCCGACAGGACAGACGAGGCGGTCGAAAACCTCGACTCGAGTCCCCCTGTCGAAACCACGGCTGAGGAGGATCGAAACCACGAGCTAGACGGAGTTCGGGAGAAACAGCACGACTCGATCTTCGACCGCCGCATCGACATCATCGTTCATCCGTTTGCTATCGGCGGGGCTCTCTTCCGGCGGTTCTTTTCGCTTCGCGCGCTGTTGGTTCTCACTCTCGGAACCGCCGCGGTCGGGCAACTCGGACTGGTCGGCGTGCCGGGGTTCCCGGTGGACGTCGGTTCAGCGGAATCTGCGATGGACGACGCGGGCGGTGCGGTCGCCAACGTTACCGACTACGATGCTAACTCGATGAATAGCTCTTCGGTGGGCCGATTGGTTGGTGACGACGACTTGAACCGGACGAAGATCGAGCACCTGGTTCACGAAGAAATCAACGACCGGAGGCGTGCACACGATCTGCGGCCAATCCAATTTGACGCGGAACTACGGCAGATCGCACGCTCTCACAGCAAGGACATGGGACAGAACGAGTACTTCGCTCACACGTCGCCGGACGGCGAGACGATGGCCGACCGGTACGACGAATTCGGCTATGATTGCCGAGTGGAGATGAGCGGGAACCGGTATGCAACAGGCGCGGAGAACATCGCCTACACCTACGCATACGAGAAGGTCGTTCGGGAGAGTGGGGACACGGTTTACTATGCGAACGAGCAGGAAGTTGCGACGGGACTCGTTGGCCAGTGGATGAACTCAACAGGTCATCGGAAGAATATTTTAAAGCCGTACTGGGAGAACGAGGGTATCGGCATCTACACACTCAAAATCGACGGGAAGACCCGAGTGTACGCTACGCAGAATTTCTGCTAATTCACATCTGTTCAGTACTTTCCAGACGTATTCTTGTAGATGTAGAATTTCAACGACCGCGATACGGCCGAACTCAAGGCCGAAAAGGCCCGCGAGCAGTTCGGCGAGGCGGCGACCCAGTAGGGGCCCGGCGGCGCTCGCGGCGCGCCCGGACTCGCTCCCGCCGCCCCTACGGCTCCAGTATCACCTTGATGCAGTCGTCGTCCTTGTCGTTGAACGTCTCGTAGAGCTCCGGCCCGTCCGCCAGATCCGCCCGGTGGGTGACGACGAACGAGGGGTCGATCTCGCCCGACTCGATCGTCTCCAACAGCGGGTCGAGGTAGCGCTGGACGTGCGTCTGGCCCGTGTTTATGGTCAGCGCCTTGTTCATCGCCGCCCCGAACGGGAGGTTGTCCACCCGCCCGACGTAGACGCCCGGGACTGAGAGGGTCCCGCCCTTCCGACAGCACCGGATCGCCTCCCGGAGCACGTACGGGCGGTCGTCCTCTAACTTCGCCTTCTGTTTCGCCCGGTCCGACGCCGCGGCGAGTCCCGTGCCGTGGGCGTCGGTCCCGACCGCGTCGATACACCGGTCGGGCCCGCGGTCGCCGGTCATCTCCATCAGCCGGTCGTAGACGTCCTCGTCCTCGTAGTGGATGGTCTCGGCGCCGCCGTACTCCCGGGCCATCTCCAGGCGTTCGGGGACCCGGTCGATCGCGATCACGCGGTCGGCGCCCAGCAGTTCGGCGCTCTGGATCGCGAACTGTCCGACCGGTCCACACCCCCAGACCGCGACCGTGTCCTCGTCTTGGATCTCGGCGTTCTCGGCGGCCATGTAGCCGGTCGGGAAGACGTCCGAGAGAAACAACACCTGCTCGTCGGGCAACTCGGAGTCGACTTTCACCGGCCCCACGTCGGCGTAGGGCACCCGCAGGTACTCCGCCTGCCCGCCGGCGTAGCCCCCGAGCAGGTGCGAGTAGCCGAACAGCCCCGCGGGCGACTGGCCCATCATCTCCCGGGCGAGCTCGGCGTTCGGGTTCGAGTTGTCACACAGCGAGTACATGTCGTTCTCGCAGAACCAACACGAGCCACAGCTGATCGTGAACGGGACCACGACCCGGTCGCCCTCCGCGAGGGTCTCGACGTCGGTCCCGACCTCGACCACCTCGCCCATCGGTTCGTGGCCGAGGACGTCGCCCTCGCGCATCGTCGGCATCCGGCCGTTGTAGAGGTGGAGGTCCGAGCCACAGATGGCGGTGGCCGTGACCTCGACGATCGCGTCGGTCGGATTCACGATCTCGGGTCTGGGGACTTCCTCGACCCGAACGTCCTGTTCGCCGTGCCAAGTGAGTGCTCTCATGTGCGATCACCTCTCATATCAGATCCCCGCTCCCGCGGGCCGACGGGTTCGCCTCCGTCGTCGGAATCTCGCCGCTCTCGACGAGGCTCTTGAACCGCCCCAGCGCCTCGCCCGCGAGGGTCTCGGGGACGACACCGAGCCGATCGAGCGCGGTCCCACCGACCGCGCCGCCCGGCGGGTCGAAGCTGAGCGACAGCGTCACGACCGTCCCCCGGTCGCCGGCCGCCGGCCGAAAGCGGACCTCGCCCTCGTTGGGGAGCGTCGCGTCCGGCGGCGTCTCCCAGCGGAGCACTTCGCCCGGTTCGGCCTCCGCGATCCGGGTCTCCCAGGAGACGTCTCGGCCGAGCGGGCCGTGGACGGTCCACCGAAAGCGATCGTCGCCCGACCGGGTCACGTCTGCGAACTCCGCCATGATCCGGGAGAGCTGATCGGGATCCCGCCAGGTCTCGTAGCACTCGTCGGCGGACGCGCCGACGGTCTTCGACCGGCTGAACGTCACCGGGCCGGTCGGTCGGGTGGGGACGTCTTGCCCGTCCGGGTCGGGTCGGGACCCGAGGGCTCGGGACATCAGCCAGCCGCCGACCAGCGCCGCCCCCGCTCCCGAGAGCGAGCGGCGCCGCAGACCGCCGACGACGAGCGCGCCGCCGACGGCGGCCGACGCGGCGCGCTTGGCCCGGTCGGCGATCGGGCGGTCGGATCTGTCGGAACTGGACGCTCGCCGAGTACGCTCCGTGTCTCGTGATCGTGTCGTCATCGAATGTGTGCCTCCGTAGGTTCTCGAACGCCCGCGACGGACTGCGAACGACCCGCAGGGTGTAATCGAGACTCTCCGGTTTGGCGTTTGTGGCTGTGGTCTCGGGGGCGCCGTGCCGGGATACCGGCGGGTGTGCGTCCCGACGCCACAGCCGTAGAAGCGTTAACTATACTCGGGGGCTACCGGCGGGCATGACTCCGACTTCACGGCGGCGGTTTCTCGGGGCGGTCGCGGCGGCGGTCTCGCTCGCGGGGTGTACCAGCGCCGGTCCGTCGGTCGACGACGCGGCCGAATCGACGACAGCGGGCACCGCGTCGCCGACCGCGAGCCGGATCGAGGCCGGGATTCCGCTCGCCCGGTCGACGCTCCCGGTCGAGCACGAGTTCGACGCGCTCCGGAGCGAGATCCAGAACGGCGGCCCGCCGAAAGACGGCATCCCGTCGATCGATGAGCCGACGTTCCGGCCGGCCGAGGCGGCCGACGCGGACCTCGACGACAGGGCGGTTGTGTTCGGTGTCGTTCGAAACGGCGAGGCGAAGGCCTATCCCCGCCGAATTTTGGTCCACCACGAGGTCGCGAACGACGCGATCGGCGGCGAGCCGGTGGCGATAACCTACTGCCCGCTGACCGGCACCGCGATGGGGTTTCGCCGGGGCGAGACTGAGTTCGGCGTCTCGGGCGATCTGGTCAACAACAACCTGATCATGTACGACCGCGAGACCGACAGCCGGTGGCCCCAGATCCTCGGCACCGCTATCTCGGGCCCACTCGAGGGCGAATCCCTCCGGGAGTTCCGACTGGTCTGGACTCGGTGGGGCCGGTGGAAGGCGGCCGTCCCCGAGACGGCGGTCCTCACCGAGGAGACCGGTCACGTCCGGGACTACGGGACCGATCCGTACGGCACCTACGTCCCGAATCGGGGCGGCTACTACGACCGGGACTCGACGCTGTTCCCGGCGCTCGGCGACGACGACACGTTCCCGGCCAAGCGCGTCGTGATCGGCGCTCGGACCGACGAGGGGCGGATCGCGTTCGAGGCGGACGCGCTCCGCGAGGACCGCCTCCTGTCGGGGACGGCGGGCGACACTCCGCATCTGGCGGTCTACGACTCCGAACTCGAGACGGGCTACGTGTACCGGAACCCGGACGGCGCGTCGTTCGACTACGAGGACGGGCGGGCGATCGCCGGCGACGCCACCGCCCACGATCCGGCGGCGCTCCCGCTGGACCGAGCGTACGCGTTCGACGCCATGTGGTTCGCGTGGTCTGGGTTCTACCCGAGCACGGCGGTGGTGGGCTGATGGCGACCGACACCGGCGAGCGCGGGGCGATTCGTCGGACCGTCTCCCGGACTCGGTACGCGGTCGTCGCCGCCCTCGGCCGACGCGACGGATTCGCGGTGTTCGGCGGCGTCACGGCGCTCTATCTGGTGGCGTACCTCTGGCTCGGCGATCTCCTGACGTTCGGGCGCACCGACGTGGGAGTCCTCGTCGCCTCGGACCCGATGGGGAAGCTCTTCCGTCCGGCCAACGGCGCTCTCTCGTTCGAACCGGTCGCGCTCGTCGAGTTCGGGGCCGCCACCTATCTGTTCTCGCTGAACACCGTCGTCGGGCTCGGGGTCGCCGTGCTCGTCGGGCTCAATCTCGCCGTGACGTACCTCGCGTGGACCCAGCCGACCGCCTGTGGCATCGGCTCGTCGACCTCGGGACTGCTGGCCGGCGTTCCGGCGCTGGCGTCCGGGGCGGCCTGCTGTGGGCCGATCGTCCTCATCGTCTTCGGAATTCAGGCCTCCACTGCCGTCGTGACCGTCTTTCAGTGGCTCGTCCCCGCCGCGGTGGTGTTGCTGGTCGGGAGTCTCCTGTGGGTGGGTCGGCAGGTGAATCCCGCGTTGGTTCAGGTGCCGTCTGAGTAGCCCCGGTGGGCTCTCAGCGCGTTTTTGACCGGCCGTCTCGGGCGAACTTGTTTCGGGATCGAACGGTCCTGTAGAATCTACTGGTGGATGACAATAATCGCCCGGGATACGGCGGAGAGTCTCAGCACGGCGTGGGCCCGTTCGGATCAGGCCGTCGCGGCGTCTCACTACGCTTGCGTTTCTCGGGGCGTGCAATAGTTTTGAGGTGCTGGAAACCCAGTGGGTACTAAATGCGGAGCATCGTCGAAACTCTCGAACCGGACGTTCCCTACCTCGTGAGACAGCGACTCGGGCCCTCGCTCACCCGACTCGCGCGCACTTTCGGCCAGCCCGAGTACCGCCTTCTGGACACCGAATACGTCGGCACCATCGAGCAACCGCTGGACGAGTTCACGGAGACGCTCAGAGAACACGGGTTCGAGTGGGACCCGCTGGCGTGGTACCACCGGCCGCCGGTCGGAGCGGAGCCAAACGGTAGCTGGACGTATCGACAGTCACGGCTGGCCGACAGACAGCTCCACGTCATCCTCATCGCCCACTCGCCGGAGTATCTCGACGTGTTCGCCCACGAGGAGTACAACTGGCTGCGCCACCCGATCAAACACATCCGGCAGGTCGGCATCGACCGGGAAGCCGGTAGCAGTACGATGCGCCGTTGGATCGAGAGCCACGACACGACGGTCGATGCCAAATCCCGCCGTCGGCGACGGGTCACAAACGCGGCAAAAGACCTCCGCAAACGCCTCGAATCGCTCGTTCAGTAGCGCGCATCCGGTCTCCTCCGTCGAAGAATCTCGGGACCCACGTCCCACGCGGTGTTTTCAGACGGTCGAGACGGAGCCGTCGAACGGCTCCGATCGGAGATTTTCGAGCCCGACGAAGCTACGCTTCGTCGAACGAGTCGAATCGAAGATTCGCCGGTTTGACCCGGCTTAGGCCGGGTCGAACGCCGCGGAGCAAGCTCCGCGAGCCCGACGAAGCTACGCTTCGTCGAACAACGTCTCGCCGGCGACCATCTTCTCCTCGACGACGTCCATGTCGAGGGTCACGCCGAGCCCCGGCTCCTCGGGAATCTCGATGTAGCCGTCCTCGATGACGTCCTCCTCGACGAGGTCCTCCCACCAGCCGAGCTGGTAGCTGTGGTACTCGACCGCGAGCGAGTTCGGGATGGCGGTGCCGACGTGGGCGGAGGCCATCGTGGCGACCGGCGAGGAGACGTTGTGCATCGCGACCGGCGTGTAGTAGGTGTCGGCCACGTCGGCGATCTTGCGGGTCTCGCGCATCCCGCCGACCTTCGGCATGTCGGGCGCGACGATGTCGACCGCCTGCTCTTCGAGGAGGCGGCGCTGGCCGTGCTTGCGGTAGACGTTCTCGCCCGCCGCGATCGGCACGGTCGTCGAGTGGGTGACGTTCTTCTGGACGTCGTGGTTCTCCGGCGGAACGGGGTCTTCGAGCCACCAGACGTCGTAGGCCTCTAACGCGGTCGCGAGTCGCTTGGCGCTACCGGTCGAGAACGTCCAGTGGCAGTCGAAGGCCACGTCCGCCCGGTCGCCCACGCGCTCGGTGACCGCCTCGACGATCTCGACCTTGTGGTCGATCTCGGGGTTCCGGAGGTGGCGGTTCGCCCGATCCTTCTCGTGGCCCGAGGGCACGTCGAGGTCGAACTTCAGCGCGTCGTAGCCCAGTTCCTCGACGACGCGTTCGGCCTCGTCGGCGCAGGCCTCGGGGTCGGCTTCGTCGGCGGTGTGACAGTCGCAGTACACCCGCACCTCGTCGCGATACTTCCCGCCGAGTAGTTGGTAGGCGGGCACGCCCAGCAGCTTTCCGGCGAGGTCGTGGAGCGCGACTTCGATCCCCGAGATCGCGGTGACGGTGACGCCCTCGATCGAGCCCTCGCCCGACATCTTCTGGACGAGGTGCTCGTACAGTCGGTCGATGTCGAGGGGGTTCTCGCCGACGAGGAACGGCCTCATCCGCTGGACGAGTTCGGGGACGCCCGCGCCCCAGTAGGCCTCGCCGGTCCCGACCACGCCCGCGTCGGTGTACACGCGCACGAGCGTCCACGGGAAGTTCCCGTCGATCATCGTGGTCTGGACGTCCGTGATCTCGACCTCGCGGTCGCCGCGCTCGCGGTCCAGCCCCATCGACGCCGACGAGAGGTCCCGCATCGTGTACTCGGCGTTCGGGTCGTGGAGCTCCGCGTAGTTGCGCACCATGAAGGGACTTACTTGGCACGGAGTAAAAATTTAGAGGGTACGGTCCAGGCGGACTCTCGCCGCCGGCCGAAAAGCAGGTACGCGCCGGCGGCGACCAGCGGCGCCGCCAGCGCGGGCTCGCCCGGCGGGAGGGCGAGGGCGCCACCGACGATCAGGTACTGTCCCCCCAGGACGGTCCGTTTGTCGAGACGGGATGGGAGCGGTGTCATGATGTGTTGGATCGACTGGCGGAGCGGCGAGCTGTCGGGCGGTTCCGCGAGCGGGGTCGACGATCAGTCGTGATCTCCGACACCGTGCTAAATGTTAGCACTGAAAATGTTAAGCCTTGCGACCGTTTACGGTCGATAAAAACGGGACGGCGGCCCGAAACCGCTACAGAAGGTCGAGGTCGGCGAGATCGTCTCCCAGCGCGTCGCGATCGGCGTCGTCCATCTTCCGAAGCGGGCTCCGGAGCGGCCCCGGTTCGAAGTCGACCGCGCGCAGGTCGAGGGCGGTCTTGACCCCTGCCATGTACGGCCCGCGCTTCAGCGCCGGCCGAACCTCGTACACCTCGCTCTGGAGGGTCCGGGCCCGCTCCTCGTCGCCGTCGTCGTAGGCCTCGTAGAGGTCGACGACGAGTTCGGGGAAGGCGTTGGCGACCGCGCTGACGACGCCGGCACAACCGACTTCGAGCCCCGGGAACAGAAGCGAGTCCGACCCCGCGAGAAACGTCAACTCGGGGTGGGCGTCGATCGCCTGTCCGAGCCACGGCACGTCCTTGCTCGAATCCTTGAGTCCGACGAGGTTGTCGACGTCGGCGAGCGCGTCGAGGGTCTCCAGCGACAGCGAGTTGCCGGTCTTGCTCGGGATGTGATAGACGTACACCGGAAGGTCGACCGACTCGGCCACCCGCCGGTAGTGCTCGACCGCGGCCTCTCGGTCGAGCGGGTAGTAGTACGGCGTGACCACGACCACACCGTCGGCGCCGACCATCTCGGCGCGCTCGGCGTGAGCGACCGTCTGGCGGGTGCTCGGCGCGCCGACCCCCGCGATGACGGGGACGTCGCCGCCGACGGTCTCGACGACCGCCTCGACCACGTCGTCGCGCTCCTCGGGGGTCAGTAGCGGGAACTCGCCGTTGGTCCCCAGCGGGAAGACCCCGTGGGCGCCCCGGTCGACGACGAACCGCGCGTGGGCCGCGGTCGCCTCGTAATCGACCGATTCGTCCTCGTCGAATGCGGTGATCGTCGGCGGCACGACCCCGCGAACGTCGAGCGGGTCGTCCGAACCCGGTGGTGGTGCGTTGCCCATGTTCGTCGCGTCGGGAGCCGCGTCCTTAAGCCGTTCCGTGCGAGAGTACTTTTTCGAGAGTGAGTAAACTTTTAGTCGATGGGATCCGGAGGGTGTGGTATGAACGTGACCGTCAAGCTCACGGGGACGCTGGTCGCCCGCACCGGGACCCGCGAGGCCCGCATCGCGGTGCCCGAGGACGCGACTCTCCGGGACGTAGTCGAGAAGTTCGCCGACTCCTACGGGCCGCAGGTCCGGGCGGGCGTCCTCGACGGCGAGCGCCTGCGCTCGGACACCGTGGTGGTCCGCGAATCCGTCGACGCCGGCGAGACGCTCTCGACCGCGAGCTCGCTCGAAAACGGCGATACGGTTCGGTTCGAACTCAACGTCTGAGCCGGTCGCTCGTCGCTACGCTCCCAGACTCGCCAGCCGGTTCAGCGCGTACACCGTCCGGAGCACGTCCCCGGCCTTCCCCCGGTCGAAGACGAGTTCGTCGGTCCTGATGACGTGGTCGAGCACGTCCCGGGAGGCGTGCTCGGGCGCGGCCGCCACCCCGCAGTCGTTCTCCGCGATCCACTCCATCACTCTGAGGTCGCTCTTGCTGTCGCCCATCACCGCGGTGAAGGGGTCCTCGATGCCGAGCACGTCGAAGGCCGCCTGCACGCCCGCGACCTTGTTGAGTTCGAGACTCCCGATCTCGGCGGCGTCGGCCTCGTAGTACGCCACGTCGATGCGCTCGAACACCGACCGGACCGGCTCGGGCGCGTCGTCGGGCGCGCAGTCTGGCGTTCGGCCCTCGGCTTCGAGGACCGCCCGGATCTCGGGGTCCTGATCGGCGTAGTAGGCGCGGGCCCACTCGCCGGCAGGGGCGTTCGCCTCCGGGTCGGCGGCGTCGGTGCCGACCCGCCGAACGACCGCCTCGCCCAGCAGGTCGAGTTCGTAGACGAGCGCTCGGTCGATGACCTCGGCGGCCTCCGGGCTCCCCGTCTCGAAGTTGGGTTTCAGCGTGACGTTGAACTCGTTGCCCTGGAGGTGACACCCCCGCCGGAGCGCCTCGGGGGCGTCCGAGAGGACGCGGGCGCGCACGTCGTCGAAGATCGACCGGATGTCCTCGTCGAGGTCCTCGTAGAGCAGGCGCTTGGTGTCCGCGCCGTGGCCGGGGGTGAACACCCCGGTCCCGGCCTCGTACACCACGCTCAGGTCCCCGGAGTGGACGAGTTCGTTGCCGAGCCCCTGGATCAAGAACCCCTTGACGTTCTCGAGGGTCTGGCCGGTACAGACCACGATTGGGACCCCGCCCTCGTGGAACTCCGTCAGGAGGTGGAGCGTCTCGCGGGGGATCTCGTTGTCGGTGCCGCCGGCCGACCGCAGGGTCTCGTCGACGTCGAGCACGAGGACGTTGATCCCCCGGTCGTACTTGGCGTGGAGGTCGAGGCCGGTGAACGCCTGATCGCGGGTGGCGTGGGCCGCCAGATCACAGAACGTCTCGCCGGCGTCCGGGAACGCCGACCGGACGGTCTCTTTGCGGTCGGCGAGGTCGTCGCTGGCCTCCTGCCAGTGTTCGAGGGCGACCCGCGAGTCGACCGGCGGAAAGAGGTCGACGAAGTCCTGTAGCGCGCGCAGGGTCGCCGCGTCGAACTCGTCGTAGAGCCGGTAGAGCTGGTCGTAGCGCTCCATGCCCGAACTGGGTCGCTGTCGGGCATAAAGCTCGTGGTGGGGGCGTCGGCGGGCGAATTCGGCGCGCGAGCCCGCCGGTCGGCCCCCGAGACCGCGACGACTCCGATCCGCCAAGGGTTAAGACCGGCCCGGCCGTCGGTTCAGATAATGTTCGACGCCGACGACCTCGCGGAGATCCGCGAGGCCCGCGAGGACTGGGAAGACGAGACCGTCGGGCCCACGGTCGAGCGGTTCGGCGAGCGCAAAGCGGAGTTCACCACCGACACCGGCGGCCAAGACGTGAAACGGCTGTACACGCCCGACGACGTCGCCGAGCTCGACTACGAGGAGGATCTTGGCTTCCCCGGCGAGGAGCCGTACACCCGCGGTCCGTACTCGACGATGCACCGCGGCCGGCTCTGGACCATGCGCCAGTACGCCGGGTTCGGCACGCCCGAGGAGACCAACGAGCGCTTCGAGTACCTCATCGAGAACGGCTCGTCGGGGCTGTCGATGGCGTTCGACCTGCCGACCCAGATGGGGTACGACTCGGACGCCGACATGGCGGCCGGCGAGGTCGGCAAGTCCGGGGTCGCGATCGACTCGCTCCGGGACATGGAGACCGTCTTCGACGGCATCCCGCTCGACGAGGTCTCGACGTCGATGACGATCAACGCGCCCGCGTCGGTCCTGCTGGCGATGTACATCGCGGTCGGCGACAAGCAGGGCGTCGACCGCGAGGAGCTTCGGGGCACGATCCAGAACGACCTCCTGAAAGAGTACATCGCGCGCAACACCTACATCTACCCGCCCGAGCCCTCGATGCGGATCATCACCGACATCTTCGAGTTCTGCGCGGCCGAGACCCCGAAGTTCAACACTATCTCGATCTCGGGCTACCACGTCCGGGAGGCGGGCGCGACCGCCGCCCAGGAGCTCGCGTTTACCCTCGGCAACGGCATCGAGTACGTCGAGGCGGCCCTCGACGCCGGACTCGACGTCGACGAGTTCGCCCCCCAGCTCTCCTTTTTCTTCAACGCCCACAACAACATCCTCGAAGAGGTCGCGAAGTTCCGGGCGGCCCGGCGGATGTGGGCGACGATCATGGACGAGCGCTTCGACGCCCAGAACCCCAAGTCCAAACAGCTCAAGTTCCACACCCAGACCGCGGGCTCGACCCTGACCGCCCAGCAGGTCGACAACAACATCGTCCGGGTGGCCTATCAGGCGCTGGCGGCGGTGCTCGGGGGGACCCAGAGCCTCCACACCAACGGCAAAGACGAGGCGCTCGCGCTCCCGACCGAAGAGAGCGTCCGGACCGCCTTGCGGACCCAACAGATCCTCGCCCACGAGTCGGGGGCGGCCGACACCATCGACCCGCTGGCGGGGAGCTACTACGTCGAGAGCCTGACCGACGACGTCGAGGCCGAGGCGTTCGACATCCTCGACACCGTCGACCAGAAGGGCGGGATGCGCCGGGCGATCGAGGACCAGTGGGTCCAGCGCCAGATCCAGGACGTCGCCTACGAGCGCCAACGCGAGATCGAGGAGAAAGAGCGGGTCATCGTCGGCGTCAACGAGTTCGAGGTCGACGAGGAGCCCGAGGTCGACATCCAGGAGGTCACCGAGGAGGAAGAACAGAAGCAGATCGACCGGCTGAACGAGGTGAAAGCCGACCGCGACGACGAGGCGGTCGAGGCCGCGCTCGCGGCGCTCCGCGAGGCCGCCGAGGGCGAGGACAACCTCATGCCGTACATCGTCGACGCGGTCAAGGCGTACGCGACCGTCGGCGAGGTCTGCAACGTGCTCCGGGAGACGTTCGGCGAGTACCAGCCCGGCGCCGCGATCTGATCCGGGCCGATCGGAGCGGCCGACCGACCGCGAGGCCCCGTCTCAGAGCAGTTCGACCAGCGCGTCGACGTCCTCGGCCGTGTTGAAGACGTGGGTCGACGCCCGGACCGCCCCGTCGGGGTACGGCAGGTCCCGAATCCGCACCCCGTCGTCGGCGTACTCCTCGACCAGCGCCTCGGCGTCGGCGCCGTCGACCCGGAAGGTGACGAGCCCCGACTCGTACTCGCGGGGGCTCAGCAGTTCGACGCCGTCGGCGTCGACGATCCCCGCCTTCAGCCGGTCGGTGAGCTCCTCGATGCGGGCCTCTATGGTGTCGTAGCCGATCTCCTCGACGATCTCGATCGACTCGGCGAGCCCGGCGTACGGCGCGGGCGAGACCGTCCCGACTTCGAGTCGGTTCGCGCCCGGTTCGTAGGCGTACGCCTCGGCGTTGGGGTCCTCGACGCTCCGATACCCGATGTGTGCGGGGTCGAGGTGGCGCTCGGCGCCCTCCCGAACGTAGAGAAAGCCCGCGCCGAACGGGCCGAGCAACCACTTGTGGCCCGCGCCCGCCACGAAGTCCGCGCCCCACTCGGTCACGTCGGTCTCCATCTGGCCCGGACACTGGACGGCGTCGACGAGCACGAGTGCGCCGGCGTCGTGGGCGAGTTCGACGATCTCCTCGACCGGCAGGAGCGTGCCGTGGGTCCAGGTCAGCGAACTCAGACAGACGAGGTCGGCGTCCGCGATCGCGTCGGCGGCCGCGTCGAGGTCGATCCGTCCGGCCTCGCTGTCGAGCACCTCGACTTCGACGCCCCGGCGCGCGAGTCGTTTCCACGGCAGGATGCCCGAGGAGTGTTCGAGGTCGGTCCGGACCACCGTGTCGCCGGGCTCCCAGTCGAGCGCGGCCGCGATCCGATTGATTCCGTCGGTCGTGCTCTGGGTGAGCGCGATCTCCTCGACGGTCGCGCCGAGGTGGTCGGCGACGACCTCGCGAGTCTCGTCTAACACCCCGAAAGCCGCGGGGTAGGCGCCCTCCGCGGCGGGCGCCTCGTACTCCTGATGTTCGAGACAGTCCTCGACGGCGTCGACAACCCGGGCGGGGCTCGGGCTCGCCGCCCCCGTGTTCATGTAGATCGTTCGGTCGAGCGCGGGGATGTCAGCGCGGAGATCGGTCGGCTCCATGGTCGTCGGCACGGCCGACGGTCTGATAAAGACTGTCGAAGCGACAACTGCGGGCGCCCCGGATCACCGGAGTTATCTCCGAGCGAGCCGAGCCATCGGCCATGCGCTTTGACCACGCCGGCATCGCGACCGACGACGCGGCCGGGCTCGCCGAACTGTACGCCGACCTGTTCGACGCGCCGGTGGCCCACGAGGAGGAGTTCGACGGGCTTCGGGTCGTCTTCCTCGAACTCGGCGAGGGCTACTTCGAGTTGCTCGAACCGATCGAGGACGGCACTATCGCGCGCTACCTCGACGCGAACGGGCCGGGGCTCCACCACCTCGCGCTCGCTACCGAGGACGTCGCGGCCGCGCTCGACGCCGTCCGCGACCACGGCGTCGACCTGATCGACGAGGAGCCCCGCCCCGGCGCGTGGGGCCACGACGTCGCGTTCCTCCACCCGAAGTCGACCGGGGGGGCGCTGATCGAGTTCGTCGAGCACTGAGAGTCTCCCGACGCGCGCGCGCCGCCCCGACGCGTCGGTTCCCCTGCGAGTGGCTCCCATAGTCTTAACTGCTCCGACCGGGACCGAGAGGGTAGATGACCGACGAAACACTGCGGTTGGACGACATGACCTGGACGGAAGTCGAGGCGGCGCTCGAAGACGGGACCCGGACCGCTGTCGTGGCGGTCGGCTCCATCGAGCAACACGGCCCGCACCTGCCCCTCCGGATGGACACCATCGCGGGCGAGGCCGTCACCGAGCGCATCGCCGCGAAGCTCGGCGACGCGCTCGCCGCGCCCCCGATCCAGCCCGGCTGTTCGGGCCACCACATGTCGTTTCCCGGCACGATCACGATCCCGCCCGAGACGCTGATGGACCTGATCGAGTCGTACTGCCGGTCGCTCGACGAGCACGGCTTCGAGTGCATCGCGCTCGTGCCGACCCACGGCGGGAACTTCGGCCCGGTCAACACCGTCGCGCCAGAACTCGCCCGCGAACTCGACGCGACGATCGTGACGCTCGCGGACCTCGAGGAGAACATGGCGCTGATGAACGAGGGGATGGCCGAGGCGGGCGTCGACTACGAGGAGCCGTCGATCCACGCCGGCGCGGCCGAGACCGCGGTCGTGCTGGCGGTCGAGGAGGGACTGGTGCGAACCGACGCCCTCGAACCCGGCGCGGAGGGCGAGATCTCGGCGGCCCGGATGATCAACGAGGGGTTCGAGGCGGTCACCGAGAACGGCGTCCTCGGCGACCCCCACGAGGGGACCGCCGAGGCGGGCGAGGCGATCGTCGAGCGGATGGCGAGCGCCTACGCCGAGCAGATCGAGGCCGCGCGCGATCTGGACTGATCGAGAGACGGCCCGTGGCGTCCCCACGCCCGCCGCCCGGGCTCAGGGCGCGGGTCCGAAGTTCTCGGTCTTGGCGTCCTCGGTCGAGCGGCCCGCGGCGTCGAGCGCGGCGGTCGCCTCGTCGAGGAAGTCCGCGAACCCGTAGACGAACACCTGTCCGACGCTGTTTGCGAGCAGGCCGACGACCTCCTCGCCCGAGACGTCGTCGGTGATCGCGACCGTCGCGCCGGCCGCCGAGAGGCCGGCGAGTCGCGCCTCGTGGACCGGGTCGTCGTCCTGGTAGACCACGACCACCTCGCCGCCCTCGGCGGTCGCGCGCTCGCCGATCCCGACCGCCGGGC
This sequence comes from Halorussus marinus, assembly GCF_004521895.1. Lineage (NCBI taxonomy): Archaea > Methanobacteriati > Methanobacteriota > Halobacteria > Halobacteriales > Haladaptataceae > Halorussus > Halorussus marinus. The sequence continues at coordinate 153,217 of NZ_SBIR01000002.1, read as the reverse complement.
CGATGCCGGGCCCGCCGGCGAGGACCACGACGCGCTGTTCGCCCTCGTAGTAGGCGTCGCCGAACGGGCCGGCGATCTCGATCGTCGCGCCGGCGTCGAGGCCCGCGAGGTGGGGCCCGAGTGTCCCCTCGGGGTCGACCTCGACGGTCACCTCGAAGGTGTCGTCGGCGCCCGCTTCGCCCGCGGCGCTCCCGGGCGAGGAGAGCGTGTAGTGGCGCGCGACCTGCTCGCCGTCGACGGTCGCGCCGACCTGCACGAACTGGCCCGGGTGAGCCGCGAAGCCGTCGGGGGTTTCGATCGTCAGCGCGACCGTGTCCGAGCCGACCGACTCGACCGACCGAACCGCGACTGCTGTGCCGTCCATGGTCGTGGTTGCGCGGGGACGACTAAAGGCCCTGCGACCCGCGGATTCGGGGCCGGGCGGCGCGGCGGCGCGATCGGCGAAACGTGAGAGCGAGTCGACAGCTCCGGGAGAAACCGGAACGCGTCGCCGGAATCTCGACGCCTCGCACGACCGACAGCCCGGTAGAACGACGACGGGCGCTTCAGAAGGCTTTTGATTTGGGGTGGGTTACGGCCTAGCTAGGAATGCCAGACGACCTGAACTGGGCCATCGGCGGCGAGGCTGGCGATGGCATCGACTCGACGGGGAAAATCTTCGCGCAAGCGCTCTCGCGAGCGGGCCGACACGTCTTCACATCGAAAGACTTCGCGTCCCGCATCCGTGGGGGGTACACCGCGTACAAAATCCGGAGTTCGACCGACCGCGTCGAGAGCGTCGTGGACCGCCTCGACATTCTCGTCGCGCTGACCGAGCGCACCATCGACGAGAACCTCGACGAACTCCACGAGGGAAGCGTCATCATCTACGACGGCGAGCGCACCGAGATGCAGGACGTCGAGGTGCCCGAGGGCATGATCGGACTCGACGTGCCGCTCCAGCGCCTCGCCGAGGAGGCCGGCGGCGCGATCATGCAGAACATCGTCGCGCTCGGGGCGGCCTGCGAGGTGACGAACTTCCCGATCGAGAACCTCGACTCCGCCCTCGAGAAGAAGTTCGGGAGCAAGGGCGAGTCCATCGTGGACAACAACAAGGAGGCCGCCCGGAAGGGTCAGGAGTTCGTGGCCGACGAGTACGACCACGAGTTCGACTACGACCTCGACACCACCGACAACGACTACGTCCTGCTGAACGGCGACGAGGCCATCGGCATGGGCGCGATCGCGGCGGGCTGTCGGTTCTACGCCGGCTACCCGATCACGCCCGCGACCGACGTGATGGAGTATCTGACCGGCCGCATCAACCAGTTCGGCGGCGAGGTCGTCCAGGCCGAGGACGAACTGTCGGCGATCAACATGGCGCTCGGCGCGGCCCGAGCGGGCGCGCGCTCGATGACCGCCACGTCCGGTCCGGGCATCGACCTGATGACCGAGACGTTCGGACTCGTCGCCCAGAGCGAGACGCCGCTTGTCATCTGTGACGTGATGCGGTCGGGTCCCTCGACCGGGATGCCGACAAAGCAAGAGCAGGGCGACCTCAACATGGCCCTCTACGGGGGCCACGGCGAGATCCCGCGGTTCGTGGTCGCGCCGACCAACATCGCGGAGTGTTTCCACAAGACGGTCGAGGCGTTCAACCTCGCCGAGAAGTATCAGACGCCCGTCTTCCTGATCGCCGACCTCTCGATGGCGGTCACCGAGCAGACGTTCGAGCCCGACGAGTTCGACATGGACGCCGTCGAGATCGACCGCGGAAAGGTCGTCGACGAGGACGAGATCGAGGCCTGGACCGACGAGCAAGACCGGTTCCAGCCCCACTTCTCGACCGCCGACGGCATCAGCCCGCGGGCGTTCCCCGGCACCGACGGCGCCGCCCACATGTCGACGGGTCTCGAACACAACTCGCTTGGCCGCCGGACCGAGGACACCGATGTCCGGGTCGAACAGGTCGACAAGCGCAACCGGAAGGTCGAGACCGCCCGCGAGCGCGAGGACTGGGACGTCCGGGAGTTCGGCGACCCCGACGCCGACAACCTCGTCATCTCGTGGGGGTCGAACGAGGGCGCGTTGCGCGAGGCCCTCGAATTCCTCGACGAAGAAGACATCGACGTGCGGTTCATCTCCGTGCCGTACATCTTCCCGCGGCCCGACCTGACCGAGGACATCGAGGCCGCCGACGAGGTCATCGTCGTCGAGTGTAACGAGACCGGCCAGTTCGCCGACGTGCTCGAACACGACGCGCTGACCCGGCTCAAGCGGATCAACAAGTACAACGGCGTCAGGTTCAAGGCCGACGAACTCGCAGACGAGATCAGAGCGAAACTCAGCGCGGAGGAGGTTACAGCATGAGCTCAGACGTACGCTTCACCGACTTCAAATCCGACAAGCAGCCGACGTGGTGCCCCGGGTGCGGGGACTTCGGCACGATGAACGGCATGATGAAGGCGCTGGCCGAGACCGGCAACAGCCCCGACGACACGTTCGTCGTGGCGGGCATCGGCTGTTCCGGCAAGATCGGCACCTTCATGCACAGCTACGCGCTCCACGGTGTCCACGGGCGGGCGCTTCCGGTGGGGACGGGCGTCAAACTCGCCAACCCCGACCTCGAAGTGATGGTCGCGGGCGGCGACGGCGACGGCTACTCCATCGGCGCGGGCCACTTCATCCACGCGGTCCGCCGGAACGTCGACATGACCTACGTGGTGATGGACAACCGCATCTACGGCCTGACCAAGGGTCAGGCGTCGCCGACCTCCCGCGAGGACTTCGAGACCTCGACGACCCCCGAGGGCCCCAAACAGCCGCCGGTCAACCCCCTCGCGCTGGCGCTGTCGGCGGGCGGGAGCTTCATCGCCCAGTCGTTCTCGACCGACGCCCAGCGACACACCGAGATCGTCAAGCAGGCCATCGAGCACGACGGGTTCGGCTTCGTGAACGTCTTCAGCCCGTGCGTGACGTTCAACGACGTCGACACCTACGACTACTTCAGAGACTCCATCGTGGACCTCGACGAGACCGACCACGACCCGACCGACCGCGACGCGGCCAAGGACAAGATCCTCGACGCCGACAAGGAGTATCAGGGCATCCTCTACCAGAACGAACAGAGCGTCCCCTACTCGGAACTCCACGGCCTCGACAGCAACATGTCCGAGATCCCCGACGGCGCGCCCGACGGCGCGACCGACCTCGTCCGCGAGTTCTACTGAGCGTTCCCGTCTCGTTCTCGCCCGGCGTCGCGTTTTTCGATCTTCGCCCCCGGAGAGCCAAGGCTTAACCGCCGTGCGGCCTCACTCGCCGGTATGCAGCGCACCGAGGTGAGCGGTCGTGGCCGATAGCGCGCGAATCCTGCAGACGCTCGTGGTTCTTGCCGGGCTGGCGGTCGCGGTGGGGATCGGGTGGGTCCTGTTCGTGTTCGTCCCCGACGGGAACCTCGCGAGGCTCCTCGGGGTCGTGTTCGCGGTCCTCGCGGGCGTCCTCGGCGCGCGGGCCGCGAGCGGCTTGGCCGCCAGCGCGTTCGCCGACTACGACGTGGCGGAGGTGGCCGTCGAGGGGCCGATCACCCGCGACGGCGGGGGCGGCCGGCTCCCGACGACGCCCGGCGGGACGCCCGCCGACGACATCGTCGACCAGATCGAGGCCGCCGACGACGACGAGGCGGCCCGCGCGCTCGTCCTGAAACTCAACACCCCCGGCGGCGAGGTCGTCCCGAGCGACGACATCCGGATCGCGGCCGAGCGCTTCGACGGGCCGACGGTCGCCTACGCCACCGACACCTGCGCCAGCGGCGGCTACTGGATCGCCAGCGGATGCGACGAGATCTACGCCCGGGAGGGAAGCGTCGTCGGGAGCATCGGCGTCATCGGCTCGCGGATCAACGCCGCCGGGATGGCCGACAAGCTCGGGCTGGAGTACGAGCGGCTCGCCGCCGGCGAGTACAAGGACGCCGGCACGTCGCTCAAGGAGATGACCGACGACGAGCGCGAGTACCTCCAGGGGCTCATCGACGGCTACTACGAGGAGTTCGTCGATCGGGTGACCGACGGCCGCCAGCTCAGCGACGAGCAGGTCCGTGACACCGAGGCCCGGGTGTATCTGGGCGAGGACGCGCTGAGCATCGGGCTGGTCGACGAACTCGGCACGAAACGCGAGGTGAAAGACCGACTCGCGGATCGGCTCGACGAAGACGAGATCGAGGTCCGGGCGTTCGAGCCCGAGAAGAACGTGATGGAGCGGCTCCGGGGCGGCTCGCAGGCGGTGGCGTACGCGCTCGGGGCGGGCGTCGCGAACGCGCTCGCGGGCGAGGACGGCTCTCGGGTGGACGGCTTCGAGTTCGAACTCCGGTGACTGCCCCGGCGGCTGGCGGTCAGGCTCGCGAGGGCGCGAGCAGCGACCGGAGGTGCGGGAGCTCGTTTGCGTCCCCGTCGATCCACTCGGCCAGCGAGGCGTGGCGCCGGTTCCGGACCGTCCGGGTCCGGGCGTCGTAGTCGATCGCGCCGGCGGCCGCGAGTCTGGGGAGGTGGTTGTGGTGGAGTTCGATGGTGACGGTCCGGCGGTGAGCGGACGTGTCGGTTCCGGCCGCGTCGTCCCACTCGCACTCCCGGCAGACGACCCGATCGGCCAGCTCGTCGAGGCCGAGGACGGTCCGGTCGGCCTCGTCGAGACAGTAGAGCACGTACCGACACCGGCGGTTCGCGAGCAGTCTCAGCAGGTCGTCGAGCGACGGTCCGTTCACTGGCGGTCCCCCGTTTCGGCCGCAGGAATTATTTCCAAGTTAATAATGCAGATGGAAACGTCTGACGTTCTTTTCAGTGTACTTCAGACGACAGTATAAGTCCATTGGCTACGAGATCGGCGTACTGGACTCTGAACTGCTACCGATCGTCACCGACACCCGTGACCGTCCGGACCGCGGCCGTCCCGGCGGTCACGCCGTCGAGTACGCGAAAAAGCGGTCGTCGAACCACCGATCGCGCTACTTGAACCGGAACGTCTCTAAGTTCTTGGGCGCGAACGTCCGCATGTTGAACTCGTGGTACAGCGCCGACGAGAGGTCCTGGGTCGACGACTCGTCGCCGTGGACACACAGCACTTTCTCCGGGCGGGGGCTCATCGTCTTCACGAAGTTCATCAGGCCCTGTCGGTCGGCGTGGCCCGAGAAGCCGTCGACGGTCTCGACGTCGAGTTCGAGTTTCAGGGACCCGTTCCGGCCGCCCCGACCGCGACCGCCGCTCCGGTTCATCGGAATCTCGTCCCACCCGTTCTGGATCCGCCGGCCCAGCGTCCCCTGAGCCTGGTAGCCGACGAACACCATGCGGTTGTCGGGGTCGCCGCCGAGGTGGTCGAGCCACGACATGATCGGGCCGCCGGTGACCATCCCGGACGTCGAGAGGACGATGCACTGATCGCCGTCGGCGACCTCGCGGCGCTCCTCCTCGCCGCCGTCGATGTGGTTGAACTGGTCGGCGAGGAACGGGTTCTCGTCCTCGTGGAAGATCCGGTCTCGCAGGTCGTCCCGGAGGTACTCGGGATAGGTGGTGTGGATCGCGGTCGCCTCCCAGATCATGCCGTCGAGGTGGACCGGCATCTCGGGGATGTCGCCGGTCCGCATCGCCTCTTCGAGCACGAGCATCATCTCCTGGGACCGCCCGACAGCGAACGCCGGGATGACGACCTTCCCGCCGCGCTCGTAGGTCTCGTTGATGACTTCCTTGAGCCGGCGCTCGGAGTCCTCCTGGTCGGTCTGGTAGTCGTTGCGGCCGCCGTAGGTCGACTCGAAGATGAGCGCCTCGACCCGCGGGAAGTCGTTGACCGCGCCGTTGAACAGCCGGGTGTCGTCGTAGTGGATGTCACCCGAGAACGCGACGTTGTAGAGGCCGTCGCCGATGTGGAAGTGACACACCGCGCTCCCGAGGATGTGACCGGCGTTGTGGAGGGTGAGCTTCACGTCGGGCGCGATGTCGGTCACGTCGCCGTACTCCAGCGGGATGGTGTGTTTGATCGCCTCCCGGACCATCTCGGACTCGTAGGGCGGCGCGCGGCCCTCCTTGGCCGCGACGTCGAGGTAGTCCAACTGGAGCAGTCCCATCAGGTCCCGGGTGGGCTCGGTGGTGTAGATCGGGCCGTCGTACCCGTACTTGAACAGGAGGGGGATGAGCGCCGAGTGGTCGAGGTGGGCGTGGGTGAGCACGACGGCGTCGATGGTGTTTGCGCCCGCCCCGAGCGCCTCCTCGACCTGAAGGTAGGGCACCTCGCCCTCGGCGCCGGGCTTGTCGCCGCAGTCGACGAGGATGCGGGTCTCGGGCGTCGAGAGGATGAACGAGGCGCGTCCGACTTCCCGACAGCACCCGAGGGTGGTCACGCGGACGTACTCGTCGTCGGACATCTCCTCGCGGTGGATCTGTCGGCCCACCTTCTCCAGGATGTCGCGCCGCTCGTCGCGCTCCTGTTTCAGGAAGTTCCGGACGTTCGAGACCGTCGAGGACTCGATCGGCGGCGTCCGGACGACCTCGGGCGTCCACCCGACCTCCTGGGTGATCTCCCGGAGCGTCGAGCCGTGCTTGCCGATGACCATCCCGGGCTTTTCGGCCTCGATGACGACCTCGCCCGTGTCGACGTGGAAGTCGAGGTCGGTCACGCCGGCCTCGTCGGGGATGACGTCGAGCACGTCGTCGCGGGCTCGGTCGGGCCGCGAGAGCACGTCCGGGTCCGGCCGGACGGTGATTCGCTTGCGGAGCTGGCTCGCGAGCTGTCGGATGAGGTCGCCGTTCCGCGCGAACTTCTTGGGATCGCGGGTGTAGACGACCAGCTCTGGCCCCTCGTACTTCACGTCCGAGACCGAGATGTCGCTCGGTAGCTCGCTCTTTATCTCTTCTCGCAGTTCTTCGAGTTGCTGGTCTACGTTACTCATAGTGGCAAAAGTCGGCTTCGTCGGTGGTGCGGTGTCGGCGCTCGGCGCGCGGCCGAGTCCGGCGTCTACGGTCCCGGCGACCGACCGGTGTCGGTCCCGAGCGGGCTATCGGTTGTAATGCCCGTGTCGATACGGTCGCAAAACCGTGACGACTACGACGTAGAGTACAGCGAAGCATAGATCTCGCTTCTCCGCGGGGTGAAGCTCGCGCGAGTGCGCGAGCGTTCGCGTCCCCGGCGGGACTGCCGCGGACCGGACGCTCATTCGGGGACGCAGGAAAACCCGCTTAGTCGGTATTAGTCGCCGATGTTATAAAAGCCTTCTCAAAACGCACACGCCCAAGGCCCGCGAGCGCGTCCGCCCGGTATGCGACTCACTCCGGAGACCGTCGCCGACGAGTACCGCTGGGTGCGCGAGCGGGCCGCCGTCGTGGTCCCGCTGGTGAACGAGGTGCGGGCCGACCTCGCCGACCGCTTCGACGCCGACGTCGGCGAGGTGACCGCCGGGACCTACCGCCGAGAGGTCGACGCCGTCTTCGCCGACGGCGACCTCGCGGTCAACGTCGCGGCTCTGGTCGCGATCCTCCGGGCCCTCGACGTCGAGGGCGACTACCCGGGGTTCGTGGTCGACGAGTTTCTCGGCCGGCGGCTCGCCGGAACGATCGCCGGGGCCCAGCCGCTCGGCCTGCTCGGCGAGGCGACGTTCCACGTCGCCGACGTGCTCGTCCACCGCGACCCTGACGCGGAAGCCGCCGGCCTCGACGACCTCGACGCCGCCCTCGCGGCGGGGTTCCAGACGCGGCTCCCGGGATGGAACTGGACCGCCGCCGAGAGCCCGTTCGCCGTCGCGGACCGTCCCGACGGCGAGTAGTCGCGCGGCGTCGACGCAGGACGTCCGGTGGGGTGTCGCTATCGTCCCGTCCGGCGCGGCGTCGCTACCGCTCGTCTCCTGACACGTCGCTCACGGCTCGACGTCGACGGGCCGCGTCGACTGTAGCCACGCGTCGGCCCCGTCCTCGGCCTCGATCACGTAGACCGGGCCCGCGTCCGGATCGTAGTCGGTGTAGGCGGTGTAGTTCGTCTCGTGGCGGTCGTTGTAGCGACCCCAGCGGTTCGGCGTCGTGTACTTCTGGGTGGTGTCGTTCATCGAGTATCGGTAGGGCGCGCTCGACGGTCAGTCGCTCGATTCGTCCCAGCGGGTCCGGCAGGCGGGCGAGCAGAAGAGGTAGAGGACTACCGCTCCCGACTCGCCGATCCGCGTCGCGACCGGATGGCGCTCGGCGTCGTCGATCGGCTCGTCACAGACAGCACAGACGTGGGCGCGATCGGCGTCGGGGGCCGGCGCCTCGCGGCGACAGGCCTCCGCGATCGACTCGTCACTCATCGACCGGCGCCGGGGCGTCCGGACGCCGCGCGTCGCCGCCGACCGCGACCGCGACCTCGACGCCGCGGGTCGGGGAGACGGTTACGTCGCAGTCGGCGAACGCGAACGAGACCTCGATCTCGTCGCCGCCGCGTGCGTGGTTCGGAGCGCGTGCCACGATCGCCGCCAGCGCGTCGGGGTCGACCGTGTCGTAGAGCGGCGGCAGTGCGTTCGGGTCGCGGCCGGTCGCGTCGGCGACGGCGTTCACGATTCGGACGGGGACCGAGTCGGCGGCGGTGTCGTGGATGGGCTCGTTCATGGTGATTCTATCCGATACGAGGGGCGCTACCTCCCTATTTCTGGGGCGTCAGTGTATACGCCCGCAGGGGTGGCGGCGTGAATACAGCTTCACTCGTCGGCCCGCTCGTCGAACACCATCGCGAGGAGCTTGCGCTCGCCCCGGCGCAGGTGGCGGTTCACCGTCGGCTGGGAGACCCCGAGCATCTCGGCGACCTCGCTGCCGGAGCTCCGGCGCGGCGACTCGAAGAAGCCGGCGTAGTAGGCGGTCTGGAGCACCTCGGCCTCGCGGTCGGTCAGCCGCTCGCGGTAGTGGGCCCGAAACTCCGCGTCCGACCGGACCGGCCGATCGAGTTCGCGGCGCGTCCGGAGCGAGACGCCCTCGTAGGTGTCGAGAAGCATCCGGAGGAACGCCTGAACGTCGCCGCTCTGTGGGAGCTCGACGGTCAGCTCCGTCCCCGACGGGGTGGCTATCAGCTCCGTGGGCCGCACGCCGTAATCGAGCAGCGACGCGAGGAAGCTCTCGGCGCCCAGCGTCGCCTCGAAGAGGTGACCGTCCTCGCGGTCCGCGACGTGATCGACGCTCTCGACCTCCAGCCCGCGGTCGTGGTAGTCCCGAACCACCGCCGGGTCCGCGCCCTCGATCGAGAAGAACACGCGGAGCGATCCGTCGGCCTGTTCGACCAGCGACTCGAACTCGAAGCGGCTGTCGGTCTCGGCCGCCAGCCTGGCGGGCAGTAGCTCGTGGTCGTCGAGTTCGAAGCTGAGTTCGACGGTCGAGTCGCTCACCACCGCGTTCTTCCGCTCGGCCGCGTTGATCGCGTACGCCACCACCTCCCCGAGCTCGGTCAGCACGTCGACCGCGAGGTCGTCGAAGGCGTCGGACTCGCCGGCGTACAGGTGCAACACGCCGTAGAGCATGTCCTCGTACCGAAGCGGCACCGCGATGCACGAGCGGTACTCCCGCTGGAGCGCCTCCTCGCGCCACGGCTCGAACGGCGGGTTCGCCGACAGGCCGTTGCGGACCTGCACGTCGCGGGTCGCGACCGCGCGCCGGCCGGGCTCGGTCCCGCTGGCGTCCTCGCCGTCGGTGGCGGCGATCGCGTCCAGATACCCCCGCTCGACGCCCGCCGAGGCGCGGGGGGTGAGCACCTGCCCGGTCGCGGTCGGCGAGCCGATCCACGCGAACCGGTACACGTCGGTGTTCGCCAGCTTCGTACAGACCGCCTGTTCGATCTCCTCGCGCGACTCCGCCCGGACGAGCGCGGTCGTCGACTCGCGGATCAGGTCGTTGATCCGGTTGGCCCGCTCCATAGCCGCGGCCCGCTCTTCTAACTGGTCGGCGCGCTCGCGGAGCGTCTGCTCGCGCTCGACGCGTTCGAGGGCGGTCTCGACGTCGGCGGCCAGCAGGTCGAGGATCTTGACCGCCTCCCGGTCGAAGGCCGCGGTCGCGGTCGCGCCGCTGACCAGCACGCCGTACGATCCGAACGGAACCGCCGCGACGCTCCGGAGCGGCGTCGCCGAGTCGTCGACCGCGTCGTCGGTCCGGGTGTCGGGACAGACGTACCGCTCCTGTCGCTGGAACGCGGTCCACGCCAGCGACCGGTCGGCGCCGAGCAGTTCGCCGTTCGGCGCGCCGACGTTCGGCACCGCGGGCGTGTGGGAGGCGGGGTCGAGTCGCCCCGCGTCCTCGTCGTACCGGTAGGCGGTCGCGAGCAGGTTCGGCAGGAGGTCGCTCGCGGTCGCCATCGCGAGGTGGTAGACGCCCTCGGCGGTCTCGGCGGCCGTGAGCGACTGGGCGAACGTGTGCAGCCCCGACAGCTGGCGCTCGCGGCGCTTGCGGTCCGAGACGTCCCGGAGCACGCCCGCCCGGCCGTACTCCCCGTCGCCGAGCGGGAACAGCGACATCCGGATCTCGCCCGGGAACTGCTCGCCGTCGGCGGTCTCTATCGTCGTCTCGATCGTGTCGACGTCGGCCTCGCCCCGTTCGAGTTGCGCCTGCGCCTCGTCGAACTCCGCGACCGATCGGGGCCCGGTCACTACGCTCGCGTGCGCACCGATTAGCTCGTCGCGATCGTAGCCGGTCAGCTCGGCGAACGCCGCGTTGACCGTGAGAAACCGCGCGTTCTCGTCGAGGGCGTACACGCCGTCCGCGACCGTCTCGACCGCCGAGCGATAGCGTTCGAGCGCCTGTTCGCGGGCGTTGCGACTCGTGATGTCCCGAACGATCCCCGTGAAGAACCGCTCGCCGTCGGCGGTGAACTCGCTCAACGAGACGCTCAGGGGAACCTCGGTGCCGTCCTCGTGGCGCCCGGCGAGCTCGACGTCCGTCCAGTCGAGGCGCCGCTCGCCGGTCTCCAGATAGCGCTCGAAGCCGGCGCGGTGTCGCTCGGCGAGGTCGTCGTCCATGATCCGAGTCAGCCGCGAGCCGACCAGTTCGTCGGGCGCGTACCCCAGAATGTCTTCGATCGCGGGGTTGGCAAAGCGGACCACCCCGTCGGTGTCGACGGTCAGGATGCCGTCCGAGGTCGCGTCCGCGACCGCCCGTAGCTGAGCGCTCGCCGGCGGCGCGGCCGAGCGCGATTGGCGGTTCATGGTGGTGTCTGTTCGTTCCGAATCGGCCGCGGGACGGAAAAGCGATTGGGTTCGCTCGGGATCGGGCGACCCGGGGAGCCGTCGGGCGGCGAGACCGCCCCCGACGCGGTCGCTTCACCGGATTTAAGACCACTACACTGGTGGTCTACACCTATGAGCGACGACGAACAGGAACTCGGCATCACCGAGTCCAAAGAACACAGCCCCGGCGACTGGTACGCCGAGGTCGTCACCAAGGCCAAGCTCGCCGACTACGCCCCGATGGGCGGGTTCATCGTCACCCGACCCCGCGGGTACGCCCTCTGGGAGGGCCTGCAGGACCACCTCGACTCGTGGTTCAAACAGACCGGCTCGCAGAACGCCTACTTCCCGGCGCTCATCCCCGAGAGCTACCTCGAACGCGAGAGCGACATCGTCGAGGGGTTCGACCCCGAGGTCGCGTGGGTGACCCACGGCGGCCACGACGAACTCGAAGAACGGCTCGCGTTCCGGCCCACAAGCGAGTCGATCATCACGCCGTTCATGAGCCAGTGGGTCCGGAGCCATCGCGATCTCCCGCTCCGACTGAACCAGTGGTGTAGCGTCATCCGGTGGGAGGCGACCGAGACCAAGCCGTTCTTCCGGACCAAGGAGTTCCTCTGGCAGGAGGGCCACACCGCCCACGAGACCGAAGACGAGGCGTGGGACGAGACGATGCTCCGACTCGATCAGTACGAGCGCCTCTACGAGGACGTGCTCGCGATCCCGGTGTTGCGCGGGCGCAAGCCGCCCCACGACAAGTTCCCGGGCGCCCACACCACGACCACGGTCGAGGCGCTGATGCCCGACGGCAAGTCCGTCCAGGGGGGAACCTCTCACTACCTCGGTCAGGGGTTCGCCGAGGCCTACGACCTCACCTTCACCGACGCCGACGAGGAAGAGAAGGTCGCCCACACCACCTCGTGGGGGCTGTCGTGGCGGGCCTTGGGCGCGCTCATCATGACCCACTCCGACGATCAGGGGCTGGTCCTGCCGCCGACGATCGCGCCCGAGCAGGTCGTGATCGTCCCGATCTGGAACGAGGACAACCGCGAGGAGGTCCTCGACTACGCCGAGGCGGTGGCCGACGACCTCGACGCCGCGGACGTCCGGGTCGAACTCGACGACCGCGACGAGCGCAACCCCGGGTTCAAGTTCAACGAGTGGGAGCTGAAAGGCGTCCCCGTCCGGTTCGAGATCGGCCCCAACGAGGTCGAGGACGACGAGATCACCGTCGTCCACCGCTCCGACGGCGAGGACGCGGTCGAGGACCGCGAGGACATCGCCGACGCGGTCGAGGACCACTTCGATGCGGTCTACGACAAACTCTACGACGCCGCCGAGCAGAACCTCGAAGCGAACGTCCGGGAGGCTTACGAGACCAGCGAGATCCTCGGCACCATCGGCCGGTACGGCGGCTACGTCAAGACGCCGTGGTGTGGCGACGAGGCCTGCGAGCAGGTCATCAAAGAGGAAATCGCCGCCGAGATCGTGATGGTCCCGATGGACCGCGACGAGGAGCCGATCGGCGAGGAATGTGGCGTCTGTGGCGACGACGCCGACGAGACCGCCTACTTCGCGAAGTCCTACTGAGCGTCCGTTTTCGGCTTTTTATTCAGCGTGGGGGACAGACAGCACCACCGCCTCGCCCGACAGCACCCGTTGGCGGTCTTCGTCCCCGTCGGCGCCCACGTCGGCGGCGGTCTCGACCCGAACGCGGTCCCCGCCCATCGCCTCGACGACGGTCGCGGTCGCGGTGACGGTCTGCCCCGGCCGGACCGGGCGCTCGAAGTCGAGTTCCTGTTTTACGTAGACGATGTCGCCCGGCAGGTCCGCGAGGGCGGCGCTGACGACGCCGGCCGACAGCATCCCGTGGGCGACCCGGCCGCCGAACATGGTGTCGGCGGCGTAGTCGCCGTCGAGGTGGATCGGATTGTCGTCGCCGACGAGCGCGGCGTAGTCGTCGATGGTCTGTTCGCCGACCGCGAGGCTCGCCTCGGCGGCGTCGCCGACGGATGCGACTGGCATGCCCGTACGTGGCCCCGGGCGTCGAATCAATCCGCGGGTTAACATGTGAAACAGGGTTTTGAAGGCGCGGTCGTGCGTGGATACCTCCATGCCTTACGCGGACAACGCCGGCGTCTCGCTCCACTATGAACTCGACGCGCCCGAGGACGGACGCGCCGACCGAGAGACGGTCGTCCTCGTGGAGGGGCTTGGCTACGGCCGGTGGATGTGGCGCTGGCAGCGCGAGCGACTCCTCGCGGAGGGGTACCGGGTCGTCCTGCCCGACAACCGCGGGAGCGGCGACTCGGACGCGCCGTCGGGCCCCTACACGATCGAACAGATGGCCGGCGACCTCGACGCCGTCCTCGCGGACGCCGGCGTCGAGCGCGCCCACGTCGTCGGCGCGAGCATGGGCGGGATGATCGCTCAGCGATACGCCCTCGACTACGACCGCGCCGAGAGCCTCGCGCTGTTTTGCACCTCGCCCGGCGGCGACGAGGCGGTCCCGACGCCGCCCGAAACCCAGCGCCGGATGTTCGAGGTCCCCGACGACGCCGACGACCGCGAGGCGATCCGGTACAAGATGGCGCCCGCGATGACCGACGAGTTCCGGGTCGACAACGACGACCTGATCTCGGACATCGTCGACTGGCGACTCGAGAGCGACGCGCCCGACCACGCCCGCGAGGCGCAGGGCGCCGCGGTCGCCGCGTTCGACGCGAGCGACCGACTCGGCGAGGTCGAACTCCCCGCGCTCGTCGCCCACGGCACCGCCGACCGCGTCATCCCGATCGAGAACGCCGACCTGCTCCATCGGGTCCTCCCCGACAGTCGGCTCGCGCTGTTCGAGGACGGCTCGCACCTCTTCTTCATCGAGCGCGCCGACGAGGTGAACGACCGGCTGGCGGCGTTTCTCGCCGATGTTTAGCGGCGGCGAGCGCCCGTACGACTGGGTGGGCGCGTGGAGCCGCAAGCGCGCCGAGCTCTCGCCCGACGCGGTGGGGCTGGTCGACGCGACGACCGACGAGCGCTACACCTACGCGGCGCTCGACCGGCGGGCGAACCGGACCGCCCGTCTGCTGGACGAGCAGGGGGTCGCGGACGGCGAGCGGGTCGCGGTCATCTCGCGAAACCGCCCGGAGCTGGTCGATCTGTTCTTCGCGACCGCCAAGACCGGCGGGGTGCTCGCGCCGCTGTCTCACCGGCTCGCGGCCGCCGAACTGGTCGAAATGCTCGGCGACGTCGACCCCGCGTTGCTCGTGGTCGAGGCGCCGTTCGTCGACCTCGCCGCCGACGTCCTCGACCACGAGGACGCCGACTTCGACCCTCGGGTCCTGACGCTTTCGGCCGACGGCGACGACGCGCGCGCGAACGGGACCGGCGATCCGCGCTGGGAGTCGTGGCCCCAACGCCTCCCGGCCGACGACTCGCCCGTCGAGGCCGGCGCCGCGTCGATGGACGACCCGCACCTCTTTCTCCACACCGGCGGGTCGACCGGGGTGCCAAAAGAGACCGTCCTGACCCACGAGTCGATCCTGTGGAACTCGTTCAACACCATCACCTCGTGGGGGCTCCGGCCCGACGACGCGACCCCGATGGTGTTCCCGATGTTCCACACCGGCGGGTGGAACGTCATCACGGTCCCCCTGTTTCACCTCGGCGGGACGGTGGTGATCGCCCGGGAGTTCGAGCCCGCGACGGTGCTAGACCGCATCGAGTCCGAGCGCGCGACCGTGCTGGTCGCGGTGCCGGCGGTGCTCCGGACGATGGCCGGCCACGACCGGTGGGCCGACACCGATCTCTCGACGCTCCGGTTCGCCAAGTCGGGCGGCGGGCCGTGCCGGGAGTCGGTGATGGAGGCGTGGTGGTCCCGGGGCGTCGACCTCTCGCAGGGGTACGGCCTGACCGAGTGTGGCCCGAACAACTTCACGATGCCCGAGGGGTGGCCCAAGGAGGCGGCCGACAGCGTGGGCGTGCCCGCGATGCACGTCGACGCCCGGATCGTCTCCGAGGACGGCGACCCGCTCGGGCCGGGCGAGATCGGCGAACTGGAACTGGCAAGCCCCCACGCCGCCGACCGGTACTGGCGCGATGAGGCCGAGACCGCCGAGACGTTCGGCCGGTGGGTCTCGACCGGCGACCTCGCCCGCAGGGACGAGGCGGGCTACTACTACGTCGAGGGGCGCAAGAAGAACATGTACGTCTCGGGCGGCGAGAACGTCTACCCGCCGGCGGTCGAAGACCGCATCGCCGACCACCCCAAAGTCGAGGAGGTCGTCGTGGTCCCCGTCCCCGACGACCGGTGGGGGCAGGTCGGCAAGGCGGTCGTGCAGGGCGAGGAGTCGCTGACCCTCGACGAACTCACCGCGTTTCTGGACGGGCGGCTCGCGCGGTTCAAGCGCCCGCGCCACCTCGCGTTCGTCGACGAGATGCCCACCTCGGGGCCCTCGAAGATCGACCGCGAAGCCGTCGAGCGGGCGTTCGGCGAGCGGTGAGCCCTCCTCGGGGGCTCAGTCGTCGTCGGCGTGGGCCTTCTCGGTGCTGTCGACCCCGATCGTCTCCCACTCGCGGTCCCCGTGGGCGCCCTCTCGCTCCTTCGCGCTGGCCGCGACCCGGACGAACTCCGCGTTCTCGCGGGCCGCCGGGATCGTGTGGCCGCCGGAGTACGACAGCCCGGATCGGAGCCCCGCGCAGAACTCCTCGCAGACGTCGCCGACCGGGCCCTTGTAGGGAGTCAGCCCCTCGACGCCCTCGTCGGCGCTGACGTTCTCGGCCTTGTCCGAGCGCTCCTCGGCGGCCGCGGTCGTCGCCATCCCGCGCGAGCGCTTGTACCGGACGCCGTCGCGCTCGATCACCTCGCCGGGCGCCTCCTCGGTCCCGGCGAACAGGCTCCCCATCATCACGGCGTCCGCGCCCGCCATCAGCGCCTTCACCGCGTCGCCGGAGGTGCGGATGCCGCCGTCCGCGATCACGGTGACCCCAAGTTCGCGTGCACGCTCGGCGCAGTCGTCGACCGCGGTGAGTTGGGGGACGCCCGCGCCCGCGACCTTCCGGGTGGTGCAGTGAGAGCCGGGGCCGATGCCGACCTTCACGCAGTCGGCGCCGGCGGCCGCGAGGTCCGCGACGCCCGCCGCGGTCGCGACGTTGCCCGCGATCAGGTCGGCGTCCGGGAACTGCTCGCGGAGGCGTTCGACCGCGGTCAGCGTGCGCTCGAGGTGGCCGTGGGCCACGTCGACGACCACGGCGTCCGCGCCCGCCTCCAGCACCGCCTCGGTCCGGGCGGCGTAGTCCTCGTCGATCCCGACCGCCGCGGCTACGCGCGCGCCGGCGTCGCTCGCGGCCGCGACCTCCGCGGCCTGCTCGTCGACCGTGTAAAAGCGGTGGACGACGCCGAGCCCGCCGCTCTCGTCGAGCGCGACGGCGAGGTCGGCCTCGGTCACGGTGTCCATCGCGGCCGACACCAGCGGTGCGTCGAGTTCGAGATTCGGCGTGAGCGACGTCGAGAGGTCGACGTCGGCGCGGCTATCCACCGGCGAGCGCTGGGGAACCAACAGCACGTCGCCGTAGCTCAGTCCGGTTCGGATGTCGTTCATACCCCTCGATTCGAAGCGACCCCGGAGTCATAAGTCTCTCGCTTCGCGCCGAGTCACTCGGTCAGCCGTTCGCGGGCGAACCGGGTCAAAAGCGGCAGGTCGTCGAGGTGGAACAGCTTCGCGAGGCTCCGCCAGTTGCCGCCGTTCGCCGCGCTCAGGACCTCCTCGTCGGCGCGGCGCAGATCGGCCATCAGGGTGTCGTACCGTTCGTTCGACGCGAGGTACAGCAGTTGGGTCATCAGGAGTCGCTGTCGCATGTGGGGGGCGACGTCGTTGTGCCACAGCTCGTCGTAGATCGAGAGCCGTTCGGCCGACGTGTCGCGGTCGTTGGTCATGAAACACCGGTCGGCCGTCATCGCGGCGGCCCGCCCGGACTTCATGCAGGTGTGGATTCCCTCGCCCCAGAGGGGGTCGATCGTCGGCACCGTGTCGCCGATGGCCATGAAGTTGTCCGTGCTCAGCCCGGTCGGCATCTGGATGTGGGCCGAGCCGCGGTGTTGTTTGCCCTCGATCCGCTCGGCGTCCGCGAACCGGGGGTCCTCGTCGAGCCAGTACTGGAGGTAGTCGTCGATCCCCATCCCCTCGCGGGCGTTCTCGCGGTGGGCCTGATTCTGGATGTAACAGAGCCCGACCTTCGCGGTGTCCCCGCCGGTGTGGAAGATCCACGAGTAACCGCCCGGCGCGAGGTCGTGGTCGAGCCGGAGCATCATCGTGTCGCTGAGGTCGGCGTACCCCTCGGCGTCCATCTCGACGCCTTCCATCTCGTACTCGATCCCGATCGCCTGATTCTTGCGCTTGAGATCGCTGACGCCGAGCGCCTTCGCGAGCGGCGCGGCCGGACCGGTCGCGTCGATCACGACGTCGGCGTACACCTCCCGGTCGCCGTCGTACCGTACCCCGACGATGTCGCCGCCCTCCATCACCGGCTTCGAGACCCGGGCGTCGAAGCGGTACTCGGCGCCCTTCTCGCGGCCGTCCCGGACGAGGTAGCGCTTGAAGTCGGCGAACTCGAGGACCGCGCCCGGCTGGTGGCGGACGTAGTGGTCGTTCGGCGATTCGAGCACCACGTCGTCGGTGTACTGCATCACCACGTCGTCGGGAATCCCGAACGCCGACATCATCGACGGGAACGTTCCCGCGGTCGACTTGTTGCTCTGGCGCGGGAACCCGTCCTCGGGTTCGGCTTCGAGGACGACCACGTCGTAGCCGCGCCGCGCCAGATCGCGGGCGCACTGCCCGCCGGCGGGGCCGGCGCCGGCGACGATCACGTCGAAGCGGTCGGTCATGGACGGTCGCCTCCGTGTGTGGAGACGCCGACAACCGCGCCAGAAGCCGCGCGGGGACGCCCGCGGCTCATCGCGTCGCCCCCGGTGAGAACGGTATATTCGTCCGCAGTCATCTCTACCGAGGGTAGAGACCACTCCCTTAAAAAACGGACGCAAACGCGCTCAACGCTGTAATCTGTTGATTCGACTCGGGCAAAAGGTCAGGTCGTCCGCCACACCTCTCGGCGCCCAGACACAGCCCGGTCCGACGCGTTCGACGAGAGACGTCGCTGTTCGAGCCGGTTCGGGTCGAGAAACAGCAGATCGCAGTTAGCGACGAACGTAGATTACAGCAGGCCCGTCTTCTGGAGCTTCATGAGGTCCTCGGTGTCGAGGGTCTCGCCTTCCTTGAACTGCTGGTAGATCTCCTCGGCCTCCTCTTTGGCCTCCTCGCGCTCCTTTTCTTTCTCGGACTTGCGCTCTTCTTCTTCCTGCTTGTCGAGTTCGCGCAGGCGCTTTTGGACGCGCACGAAGTCCTCGTGGTGCTGGTCGGCCGACTCCTGAGCTTCGACGAAGCTCTCGTGCATCTCGTCGGCCTCGTCGCGGATGTCGTCGGCCTCCCGATAGGCCTCGATCATCTGGTTGTGGTGCTCTTGGGCCTTGTCCGCGAGCTCCGTCACCTTCTCGTGGTGACGCGACGCCTCGGCGCGGACCTCCTCGGCTTCCTCGACGAGTTCGTCGAGGTCCTCGGTGCCGTCGAGCTTCTCCTTGCGCTGCTGGTACTCCTCGCGCTTGGCCTCGATCTTCTCGATGAGTTCGCGCTCTTCGTCGGTCGAGAGGACCTCTGTCTGCTGTTTGAACTCGAGGTCTTCGATCTCACTCTCGAGCTCTTCGAGGTCCTTTCCCTCGTCGAGTTCGAGGTCGGACTTCTTCTGCTCGACCTCGTCGAACAGCTCGTTGGCCTCCGCGTTGAGCTCGTTGCGCTTTTCTTTGTGCTCTTGGACCTTCTCGTTGAGCTCGTCGCGCTTCTCGCGGTGCTCCTGGGCCTCGTCGACCTTCTCGCGCGTCTTGGCGTTCAGGTCGTCGCGCTTCGACGCGCGCTTGCTGGCCTTCTGGTTCAGCTCGTTTCGTCGGTCTCGAAGCTGACCCGCGAGTTTGATTAGTTCGCCCTTCGACTTGTTCTGAAGTTCTTCTTCCGTTACACTTACCATGCTTAGTTAAACCTCGATTCCATGCCCGCCCCGGGGTTCGGCGATCGACAGCGAGCGCTGGCGACCGGTAGCAACCGTTCGGTGACAATAGTCCCTTGTCATTTGTCGCACGATGCCCGCCGAACGCCGGTGGCGTTCTGGTATCCTTACGTATTCGCCATGGATATTTAAATGTTGTGCTGTTTAGAACGGTGGAACCGGTTCACACGGCCGCTACCCGCCGTGTAAGCCGTTCCCACACTTCCGGCAGGGTTATAAACGATACTCGTTGGTCACCGCGGCCTCGCCGCGGTCGAGCGCGAGTTCGACCGCCTCGGCGCCGTCGGGCACCCGGAGGCGCCCGGCGGTCTCCCGGCCGTACGCCTCGACGCTCACGTCCGCGCCGCCGCTCCGGTCGCCGGCGGTCCACGAGACGCTCCCCGAGACCGCCTCGGGGGTGTCGTTGAGCACCGTCAGCTCCCGGCTCTGGCCCGCCCGCGGGTAGGCGTCGAGGACGACCTGGACGGGTTCGAGCGACGCCGCGACGGCGGCGTACCCCGATTTTTCGGTCCCGTCGGCCGCCAAGACGCCCATCCCGGCGCCCGCGTCGGCGTCCCGGAGCGCGTCGGCCGCGAGCAGGTCGATCCCCCGCCTCCGGAGCGTCTCGGTCACCGTCTTGAGCAGGCGGGCCTGATAGGCCTGGGACTCGTCGACGCCGCCCGAGACGTGGGCGTCGTGGGCCGCGGCGTCGAAGTCCGCCACGCCGTCGGGGTCGTCGGCGCCGTCCGGAGTCGCGAGCGCGCCCGCACCGAAGCCCCCGACCGCGCCGTCGCAGTCGTACTTCTCGGTGAGCCACGCCGCGTCGGCGGCGTCGCCGTACTCCCACCCCGGATAGAGGTGGGCGGCGTCGGGGTCGATTCCGGGCACGCCCGAGACGGGGTAGACCGCGGCGTCGTCGGGAAGCGCCTCGGCGACCTCGCGGTCGACGGTCGGGTCGTAGGACGCCCGCCAGGCCCGCCACCGCACCTTGTAGCGTGCGAGCCGGCCGGGGCCGACCCCCGAGAGGTGGTCGGTCGGGTCGGCGTGGACCCCGAACGCGGCGACGCTGGGGTGGCGCTCGACCGCTTCCGCGAGCCGGCCGGCGAGGTCGGTCGCGCGGTCGGCGTCGTACTCGCCCGGCCCCGCCAGCGGGAGGTCCTGCCACACCAGCACTCCGGCGTCGGCGGCGGCCTCGTAGAAGGCCGGCGGCGGGACGTGACCGTACGCCCGCACGAGGTTGGCGTTGGCGTTGGCCGCCCGCTCGACGTCCCACGTCGGGTCGCCGGTCGGGAGCAACGAGAACCCCCGGGCGGGGACGCGCTGGCCGTTTACGACCAGTCCGCCGTCGGTCGCCCGGACCGTCGAGAGCCCGGTCTCGACCACCCGCTCGGAGCCGCCGAGCTTCGCCCTGACCGCGTACTTGTGCTGGGGGCCGTGGCCCGCGGGCCACCAGTACGCGGGGTCTCTGAGTTCGAGGGTCTTCTCCACGAGGGCCCGCTCGCCGGCGTCGGCCTCGACGCGGGCCCGCTCCATCACGCCGCCGCCGCGAAACCCCTGCGGACGGACCGACAGCGAGATCCGGTCGTCGAGGTCCTCGCCCGCCTCGACCGCGATCTCGGCGTCGATGGCCGCCCCGTCGTCGGTCGTTCGGGGCGCGAGCGACACCGAGTCGAGGTACGTCTCCGGGTGCGTTTCGAGCGTGGCGCCCCACCAGATGCCGGGGACCGCCCGCTCGTCGGGGACCCGATCGGTCGCGTAGACGCCGCCGAACCGGTCGGGCGCGCGACACTCCACGACGAGTTCGTTCTCGGCGTCGAGATCGGGTTCGTACCGGGCGGGCCGGAAGTAGGCGCCGTGCTCGCCGAGGAGGTCGCCGTTGAGCCAGATCCGGGCGCGGGCGAACAGTCCGCGGAGTTCGAGGGTCGCGCGCTCGTCGCCGTCCCGGGGGTCGGGAAACCGGGTGCGGTAGGCGACTGCGTCGGCGCCGGCGAACTCGGCGGGGCGGCCGGGGACCTCGACGGCGCGCCACTCGTCGGGGGATGGAGGGTCGTCCCCCGCGGACGGTTCGACGACCGCGCCCGTCCAGTCGGGCAGAGACATACTGAGGCAACTAAACCCCGGCGTGATATGTTTTACGTCCCGCGGGGCTTCACTTTCACTTTCACCGCACCCATGGCTCAATTTAAGGGGGCCGGCGCGACGACTCCCCGACATGCTCGACGATCTTCGGTGCGCTTGCGACGCTCCGGGCTGTGACCGCGCGCTCGGCGACGACCAACTGCTGGTCCGCATGGTGACCGCCGCCGGCGAGCGCCGGGCCTACGAGTGTGCTTGCGGCGCGGTCACGGTGACCGTGGTGCGCTGAGTCCCGCGGGGACCCGCCGAGTCGCCCGACGGCGCCCGCACACCGTGATCGGAAGGCCGCGCTCAAGTACCCCCGCCGCGAACCCTCCCGGACACGATGGACGAAGTCATCCACGCGACGGGCCACGAGCACGTCTCGGCCGCCCACGCGAGCACCTTCGAGGTCACGACCGACGACTTCCTCACGCCGGCGGGCGACTGCATCCTCGGCATCGAGGCCGACCGGGCGCCCGCCGACTTCGACCCGGAGTTCGTCGCGGCGTGTCGGGACGCCGAGGCGACCGTCACCGCGACGTTCGAGGCCGACGGTCACCGCGAGACCGTGACCGGTCGGGGCGACCCCGACCTCACCTTCGAGAGCGACCGGAGCGCGGTCGGCCGGACCAGCGATTACGTCGACGACCGCACCGTGATGGTGGGCGCCGAGTTCGCCGCCGAGGCGTTCGACCGCGACCTCGCGGCGGCGCTCGCGGCGGGGGCGGACCTGACGGTGACCCTCTCGGTCGTGTAGGTTTTAATCCGCTGGCGTCCCGAACGCCCGGTATGGACGATCCCGAACCCGCCGAGAACATCAGCGGCGGCGACCCCGCGGGGAGCTCGTTCGCGAGCTTCCGGGACGGCGACCCCGACACCCGCGCCGAGGCGGTCGTCGACGAACTCGGCCGGCTGTACTGGACGAAGACCTACGGCGGTCGGCCGGCCTTCGAGTGTCTGGTCCGGACGATCCTGAGTCAAAACACCAGCGACAAGGCGAGCCAGCCGGCCCACGACGCGCTGATGGAGCGGTACGCCACCGGGGGCGCGGACGGGTCCGACGACACCGACCTCGCGGTCGCGCTCGCGGGCGCCGACCCCGACGAACTCGCCGACACCATCCGACCGGCGGGCCTCTACAACCAGAAGACCGACGTCATCACGACCGTCGCCGACCGCGTCCTCGACGACCACGGGAGCGCGGCCGCCTTCGACGAGTTCGTCCGGGAGGGCGATCCCGGCGAGGTCCGGTCGGCGCTCCTCGATCTGAACGGCGTCGGACCGAAGACCGCCGACTGCGTGTTGCTGTTCGCGGGCGGGCAGTCGGGCGTGTTCCCCGTCGACACCCACGTCCATCGCATCTACCGGCGGCTCGGGGTCGCGGCGCCCGACGCCGATCACGAGACCGTCCGGGCGGTCCTAGAACGCGAGGTGCCCGCCGAGAAGTGTGGCTTCGGCCACACCGCGACGATTCAGTTCGGCCGCGAGCACTGTACCGCCCGCAAACCGGCGTGTCTCGACGGTCCCGAGGCGTGTCCGCTGTCCGACCTCTGCAATCGGGTGGGCGTCGAACCCGCGACCGGCGAGGTCGTCGATCCCGCCGACGCCGTCACAAACGAGTAGCGGCGTTCGAGATCCGCTTCCGGCTCAGGCGGCCACAGCACTGCTACCGGGCGGAGTGGCGGGCCTCTGGAGAACGCGGTCGCTTAGATTTCGGCCGTGCGCTCGGGTCCGTCATCGATGACACACGCGGCGTAATCAGCCCGATACGACTCGTCGTACATCCCGACGACGTGTTCTGCCAGCACGCGCCCGAGTAGTGGCGGGACGGCGTTTCCTATCTGCTCTACGACGTCGCTCCGATTTCCGACGAACTCGAAGCTGTCGGGGAAACTCTGTATCCGAGCGCCCTCCCGCGGCGTGAGCGCTCTGTCTTGGGTCGGATGGATGCACTTGTTGGAGGCGGGATGGATGAAGTTGACCGTCATCGTCACCGAGGGGAGGTCCGGGTCGAGGCGGGAGTAGCTCGAACTGTACCCCGTAGTGATGTAGTCGTCGACGTCGTCCACTTCCGGTGACCGCTCCAGATTCTCGATGGTCGTCTGCTTGTTCGGGCCGCTGTGTCTGATTATCGTCAGCATCTTCTCCCCGTGATCGGTCGCCTCGTGTAGCGTGAGCTCCGCCGACCCGTCGCGTAGCGACGCCTGATAGCGGTTTTGTGGCGGCTGTGTGTACTCGACTGCGCGTTCTCCGGCCTCCAGTTCCGGGAGATCGCCGATGGCGTCGACTATCGTTCTCGCCTCTCGGAGGGCTTTGGCGTCCCGGAAACTGTCCAGCGTGGGCTGTGTCGTCACGACCTTCGACTTGTCCCGGTACCCGATCGTTCGACCGTCCGCCTCGTGTGTCGGATCCGGGAATTCGATCTCCCGCTCGTCGGCCGCACCGATCATAATCAGTCGCTCTCGGCGCTGTGGCAGGCCGAAATTGGCGGCGTTCAGGATCCGCCAGTCGGCGGTGTACCCGATGTGTCGCGTATCGTCCAAAATCTGGCCGATCGTCTCGCCGTCTTCGTGGGTGGCCAGTCCGACCACGTTCTCCATCACGAAGAAGTCGGGCTCGTAGTAGGCGACGTACTCTATGAAGTCGGAGTACAGCCCGTTCCGTTCGTCCAGAACGTCGTCGCCGCGGTCCGGACGAATCGAAGAGAAGCCTTGACAGGGCGGACCGCCCACGATCACGTCGACGTCGTCGGGAGTGACGTCCGTCTGTCGGGCCGTTTTCTCGGGGGGCCACTCTCGAATGTCCGCGTTCACGACCTCCGCGTCCGGATGGTTTCGTTCGAACGTCTCGGCGGCGACGTCCTTTTTATCGAGTCCCAACAGGACTTCGAACTGGTCGGAGGGGTGGGTCTCGAAGCCGTACGTGAAGCCGCCCGTGCCACAGAACAGGTCGATGACACCTACCATAGATTACGGTGAGACGATCGCTTCGTCGCCAGTTACGGCCGTCTCGGTCTGACTGGGGCGATGCATTATCCGTAGCTATCTTCGCGCCGCCTTAATACCCTTCGTAGGAGCCTCGAATTCGATCGAACCGTTGTCAGATCGGCGCAGAGTTAATCGATCGCCCACGATGAGACAATTGTCTCAATTATGTTTAACGAGCGACGGTGTCTGGTCCCAACGCATGAGCGACGAGTTCAGATCGGATCTCGGTCGGCGAATCAAGGAACTCCGCGAGCTACACGGGAACTCCCTCGAAGAGATCGCCGAGACCGCTGACATACACCGAACCACGCTCGGGAAGATCGAACGGGGCGAACGAGAGCCCGGTATCTCGATCGTGATGCGGATCGCAGACGCATTAGACGTCACCATCACCGAACTGGTGAACCCCGAATCGTTCAGAACACCGAAAGAAGAGTACGTGATCGAGGACGCAGATATCTACGACGACGTTCCCTTCGACAACTCGGCGATTCTGATGGGGATCGAGAGAGCGTACGAGAACCTGGATACGATCGACTTCGCGTTCGAACGGCGGGGTGTCGAACCGCTCGCCGAACAGTTCGACGAGTACTCTGCGCTCTCGACCGTGATCGGGGAGTTTTTCGCCTCCGGTGTCGCCGAGGCGTCTGAGGGGCTCTACGAAGTGAACGCGGGGAATTTCCCCGATCTGATCAGCACCGGCGCTCGGAGTGGCGTTCCGGGGATCGAGATCAAAGTCGCGATGGAGAACAACATGCCGAAAGGACACCTCCCGAAACCGGGCCTGTACGTCACGCTTCGGTACGTTCTGGCGGATCGAGACCGAAACTACGAGCGAGGAACGCGGAAAGACACCGCGTGGATCTGGGAAGTCCGAATGGGCGAGATGGACCCCGACCAGTTCAACAAGAGCGATACCGAGGGCGACTCGGGCAAGACGGCGACGTTCTCGGCCGACGCGCTCTGGGGGTTCGACTGCGTGTATCTCGATCCCGAGCTAAATCCGTACTCACGATACAAAGACGACGAAGCGCTCTCGGCGGTTCGGAACCAGACGACTCTCTGATCGGTCGACTCGGCGAGGTCGTCGATCCCGCCGACGCCGACTGATCGCGGAGTCGGCCGCCCCGACGCGAGCCTTTTTATCCCTCGCGCGTCTGGGCCCAGTCGAACGACATGAGCACGCTGGTGGTCTGTGTCGACCGCGACGACGACATCGGTGCCAAGACCGGGCTGGAAACCCCGGTCGTCGGATGGGAGGCGGTCCGGTCGCTGGTCACCGAGGTCGGGATCGCGGACCCCGAGGACGCCGGCGTCAACTGCTTGCTCGAATCGCTCCGGGTCGCCCGCGATCTCAGGGACGGCGACGAGGAGGTCACCGTCGCGGTCATCTCGGGGGCGGCCGACACCATGGTAGGCCGCGACCGAGCGGTCGCGGCCCAGACCGACGACCTCATCGCGGAGTACGACCCCGACTCGGCGATCGTCGTCATCGACAGCGCCCAAGACGAGCGGCTGGTCCCGATCATCGAGAGCCGGGTGCAGGTCGACGCGGTCGACCGGGTGGTCGTCCGGCAGGCCAGGGACATCGAGTCCACCTACTACCTGCTCAAGCAGTTTCTCGCCGACGAGGAGCTCCGCCAGACCGTGCTGGTCCCGGTCGGGGTCGCGCTGATCGCGTTTCCCATCCTGCTGATGGGGTTCGGGCAGGCGATCGCGGTCTCGACTATCACCGCCGTGATGGGGCTTTTCGTCCTCTACAAGGGGCTCGGCGTCGACGACTACGTGGCAGACCTCCCCGCGGAGGTCCGGGACGCCCTTTACTCCGGGCGGGTCTCGATCGTCACCTACGTCGTCGCCGCGGGGCTGTCGCTGGTCGGGGTGTTCGCCGGCGCGCTCCGGGTCTCGGATATGACGATCTCGAACGAGGGGGTGTTGATGCCCGCGATGGCGTTCGCGTTCGCGAGCGTGCCGTGGCTCGCGAGCGCCGCGATGGCGGCCTCGACCGGCCGACTGCTCGACGAGGCCATCCGTAACGACCGGGTCCGAAACGCCTACCTCAACCTCCCGTTCGGCGTGCTCGCGGTCGGGCTGGTCGTCCGGGGGTTCTCGGCGTACTTCCTCCAGCCCGCGGGGCTGGTCGCGCCCATCGTCGTCCCCCGGATCGAAGTCGGCAACCTCGTGATCGAGAGCATGCAGGTCCCGCCGGGCACCCGACTCGCGGTGTTCGTCGTCGCCGGCGTCGTGGTGAGTCTGGTCGGCGTCCAGCTCTCGTCGTACGTCACCGGGACGACCCTCGACGAGGAACTGGCCGAGTAGGCACAAGGTACATTTGACTCGCGTCTGAACGTCCGGGCATGCTCGACGCAGACCCGCAGGTGTGCACCGACTGTGGTAACCTCCACCTCCAGGGCGGCGCCGGTCCCGAGTACGTCGACGAGTGTGCGGCCTGTGGCGGCCGCGTGGCCGAGGTCGAACTCGACGACCTCATCGGATTCTAGGCGGGGGCGCCGAACCAAAGCGACCGAGACCGGGGGGTCTTTACTCGCTCGCGCCCGAATCGACGACCATGACCGACAACTGGGTGAGCCTCTTTTCGGGCGGCAAAGACTCCTCGTGGGCGCTGTATCGGGCCCTCGAGGAGGGACTGGACGTCGCCCGGCTGGTCACTGTCCACCCCGAGGGCGACTCGTACATGTACCACGTCCCGGCGACCGAGCTGGCGACTCTCGCGGCCGAGAGCGTCGGGATCCCACTGGTCGAGGTCGCGCCCGACGACTTCGAGGCCGAGGCCGCGACCGAGTCGGGCGCGCAGGGCGACGCCGAACTCCGGCCCCTCGAAGCCGCGCTCGGGGAACTCGACGCCGACCTCGAGGGCGGCGTCGCGGGCGTGACCGCCGGCGCGGTCGAGAGCGAGTATCAGACCTCCCGCATCGAGGCGATGTGCGACCGGCTCGACGCCGACCTGTTCGCGCCCCTCTGGCAGGAAGACCCCCGCGAGCTCGCCGACGCGATGCTCGACGCCGGCTTCGAGATCACCATCATCCGAGTGGCGGCCGACGGGCTCGACGAGTCGTGGCTCGGGCGCAGGCTCGATGCGGCGGCTCTCGACGAACTCGAAGCGCTCAACGAGCGCCGGGGCGTCCACATACTCGGCGAGGGCGGCGAGTTCGAGACGCTCGTAACCGACGGGCCACACATGGACCGCGCTATCGAATTGGAGTCCGAGACAGAGTGGGACGGGACCCGGGGGACGCTTCGGATCACGGACGCTCGGCTCGCCGACTGACCGCCGACCGTCGCCGGAGCGTTGGGCTTATCGACTCGGGGGCACCATGCTCGCCGTATGGCCCCCGACCGAGAGACCGACGGAGCGGGCGACTACCGGGCGTTCGTCCCGGTTGCCCTCTCGAACCTCCTGCCGCTCGCGGGCGTGGTCGTCCTCGACTGGGCGGTGGTGCAGGTGCTTGCGACCTACTGGATCGAGATGGCCGCCATGCTTGGCGCCTACAGCGTGGCGGCGCTCTTCGCCGAGCGACCGATTCGACTCGAAGGGCGGAGCGTCTACCTCCCCGGCGTCGGCAAGAACACCGAACTCGACCCCAAGTGGCGCGAGGAGCCCGATCCCGTTGGCCTGCCGGGGCCGCTCCCGCCGGTGTACCGCCGGAACGCGTTTCTGGTGTTCATGTCGCTCGTCTTCGGCGTCTTCTGGATCGCCGTTCCCCTCTGGGGGGACTTCCCGTTCGTCGACGTCGCGTCGGCGGTGTCGCCGGCGGTCCTCGCGGCCGCCGTCGGCATCCTCGTCTCCCAGCTCGTCGAGCTTCGCCGCGAGTTCTTCGGGAAGCGCCGTTACGAGGAGCTGTCGGTCCACATGGTGCTCGAGATTCCGATTCGGATCATCGCGTTCATGGGCTCGGTGCTGTTGGTCCTGCACGTCGGGGGCATCCTCCTGCTGATCGGGATCCAAGAAGCGCTCGGCCCGGCGGTGTTCGAGACCGTGCTGACCGGGCGGGTCATCGCGGTCTGTTACGCGCTCGTCGTGACTGCCGCCATGCTCGTCGTCGAGTGGTCCCGGTTCTGGGCCCGCCGCGACCCCGACCCCGGCGGCGTCGCGACGTGGTTCACCCCAGAAGACCCCCGAGAGCCGTAACCCTCGGGGCTACTCGCCGTTCAGGATCTGGGTGTGGGCGCCGATCAGGGCACCGGCGAGGTCCATGTTCTCGACCCGGGTCTTCTCGTCGATGATGGAGTCGCGGATGTCGCAGTCCCGGATCGTCGCCGAGGGGAACACGATGGAGTTGTTGACGCTGGAGTTTATCAGTTCGGCGCCCGCCATGACGTGAACGTTCTCGCCGAACGTGGTGTTTTCGACCGTGGCGTCGTCGGCGATCCGGTTCTCGCCGTCGAGCTCCCACGCGACCGCGTCGAGGTAGCTCTCGGGAGTCCCGATGTCGAACCACGCCTCGTCGAAGGTGTAGGCGTACACCGACTCGCGGGCCTGGAGCCACTGGAGGAACCACCCGGGCTCGTCGGGGTTGTTTCCGCCTTCGAGGTACTCCTCTAACATCGGGATCGTCTCGGCGGTGAAGGCATAGCAGGCGATCGAGACCAGCGTGCTCTTGGGGTCGTCTGGTTTCTCCTGGAAGTCGACGACCTCGTCGTCGTCGAGTTCGACCAGCCCGTAGGACTTCGCGCGCTCTCGGGAGCCGACATCGTAGGCCGCGAGCGTCGGCGACTCTTTCGCCTCGAAGAAGTCGACGAAGTCGCTGACCCCGAAGCTGATGAGGTTGTCCCCCGCGATGACGAGGGTGTCGTCGGTCACGTTCTCGCGGTCGAAAAGCTGGGCCAGCGCGCCCACGACCCCGAACTTCTCGTCTTCCTCGGTGGTGTCCTCGATAGTGAGCGTCGGCTTGTCGAACTCGCTGTCGTCGAGGTGGTCGCGAAAGTCCTCGGCGAACCGCTCGTTGGTCGAGACGAACACCTCGTCGATCCGATCGTCGGCCTCGAGCTCGCCGAATATCTGGTCGATGACGGTCGAGTCGCCGACCGGGAGGAACATCTTCGGTCGATGTTTGGTTATGGGCCACAGTCGCGTCGCGTACCCGCCCGCAAGAACGACGGCTTTCATGCCCCGAGAGTCGACTCGGCGCGATAAGTCCTTTTTCATTTCGCAAGTCGGTCCGGCGACCCCCTCGGGCGGTCGCTCTCGTCGCCGTCGCTACCGGCGGGCGAACTCGACCCACGCCGTCACCGCTTGTGACCCGCGATAGCGGACCGTCTCGCTCCGGGCGTCGTACTCGACGAAGCCCTCGTCTTCGAGTTTCGGCAGGTGATTGTGGTGGAGCCGGAGGGTCGCGCGCTCGGGATCCTCGCCGTCGGCGATCCGGTCGGCGAGCTCGGGGAGCGTCGCGACGCCGTCGTCGGTCTCGACCAGATATGCGAGTATCTGCCGACGCTGTCCGTTCGCGAGAATCCCGAACAGCGAGTCGAGTTTCGCCGTCGCGATCGACTGTTCGTGGGCGAACTGCGAGACCGCCTCTCGCGGAGTGGTCGGCCCGTTCGCTCCGCCGCCGTCCGGAAACCCGTCTTTGCTCATGATGTATCCCCGTCGCTACGGTGTTTCGTACAGACGGTTAAGAACGGTCGGCCTAACTGTCTAGGGTCCGCCCAGCTCGTCGTCGAAGAACGCCCCGAGCAGTTCGCGTTCGGCCTTCCGGAGGTGCTGGTGGAGCGTCGGCGAGGCGATCCCCAGCGAGTCGGCGACCTCCTCGGCGGTGCTGTCGCGGGGCCAGTTGTAGTAGCCGGCGAAGTACGTCGCCCGGAGCGCGCTCCGCTGGGCCTCGGTCAGCCGGCCGCTCAGCTCTCGCCTGAACTCCCGTGCGCTTCGCACCTCGCGCTCGCGGTCGCGCTTGGCGACCAACTCTACGTCCGGGAACGCGGCCCGGACGCGCTCGATCACCGCCCGGAGGTCGGCGTCGGCCGGGAGCTCGGCGACGATCCGACCCTCCCCGCGGTCGGCCACGGCCTCGGTGGTGTGTGCTCCGTGCTCGGAGAGTGCGAGCACCACCGACGCGCCCGTGGCGGTGAACTCGAACAGCGTGCGCTCGGGACCGTCGCTGACGATCCTCGCGTCCTCGATCCCGTCCCAGTCGGCCGCGAACGCCAGCACGGCGTCGGGGTCGACGTCGGTCACCGAGTCGTAGAACAACAGCGATCCGTCCGGCCCCGGGGTCATCCCTTCGAGCTCGAGGGTGCAGTCGAACGCCTCGGTGAGCGAGAGGTAAAACGAGTCTGTGTCGGTCAGCCGGAACTCCACCTCGGTCACCGTCGGCGACAGCGCCAGCCGCCGGTGGTTGACCGCGTCGATCGCGAACCCGACCACCTCGCCCAGTAGCTCGAAGGCGTCGGTCTCGGGCTGGCTGAACGCCGCGGGCCGCTCCGAGCCGACCGCGAGGACGCCGTAGGTGGCGTCGCCGTACCGGATCGGCACTGCGATCCCCGACTCGACGCCGCGCTCGACGAACGCCTCCCGGCGGTCGGCGTCGAGCGACTCGTGGTCCGAGACGTTCTCGACGACCTGCGGTTCGGCGTCGTAGTAGGCGAGCGCGAGCGGTTGATCGCTGTCCTCGCTCGCGTCGGCGTCGGCGATAATCTCCCGGAGGTCGTCGTCGAGGCCCGCTCCGGCGACGCCGGTCACGCGCTCGCCGGCGGGCTCGGGCGCGCCGATCCACGCGAACTGATAGAGCGTCGACTCGAGCACCCGCTCGCAGACCGACCGCTCGATGTCCTCGCGGCTCGGCTCGCCGATGAGTCGCCGGATCACGCCTCGGGTCACGTCGTTGATCCGGTTCAGCGTCGCCAACTGGTCGCGCTGGGTCTCTAAGGTCCGCTCGCGGGCGATCCGATCGGTCACGTCCCGACAGACCGTGACCGTCCCCGCGAGGTCGCCGGTCGGGTCGTAGTAGGGCGAGCGAGTGGTCTCGAACACCCGCTCGCGTCCGCCGACCCTCAGCGTCTCCTCGAACGTCTGGGTGCGTTCGATCTCGCGGACGGCCCGTTCCTGTCGGCGGATCCGGCGGCCGATCTCCGCGCCGAACAGGTCGACGTCGGTCGCGCCGACGACGTCGCTGGGCTCGCGGTCGAGGTACTCGGCGGTCGCGGCGTTGACGAATCGGTATCGGCCCGCGTCGTCTTTGAGGGCCATCGGGTCGGGGCTGGTCTCGACGACGGCCTCGAGCCGGTGGACGCGCCGTCGGAGGTCGTCGAGGTCGCGTTGGGTCTCGGTCATCTCTCGGTCGTTCCGCGGTACGTCGCACGTCCGGTATTTAACTCCCCCGCCGGGAGAAGGGTTATGTCCGTGCGGGGGCGACCACCGGGCATGCGCGAAGCCGACGCAACCACCCGCGAGCGCATCACTGCCCACCTCCGCGAGACCGCCGCGTCGCCGAGTTCGCTCGCGGCCGAGTTCGACGTGACCGCGAACGTCGCGGTCGAGCACGTCCGGCACGTCGCCCGGTCGCTGTCCGACCGCGACGAGGAGTTGCTGGTCGCGCCCCCGGAGTGTCGGGACTGTGGCTTCGACCGGTTCGACGACCGGGCGAACCGCCCGTCACGGTGCCCGGAGTGCAAGAGCGAGTCGGTCGCCGAGCCCGAGTTCCGGATCGCCGAGGAGTCCTGACTCCGAGTTGGTCTCCCGGTGCCTCAGAACCCGAGCGATCGGTCCGACGAGAGGTCGTACTCCATCGCCGACCCCGTCTGGACGAACTCGTAGTCGTCGTCGGTGAGATACACCCCGTCGCCGTCGACCGTCACCTCGACCGACTGGAGGGTCGCGCCCTCGCAGGGACCGTGGGTACAGGTCCCGGTGTCGACGGCGAACAGCGCGCCGTGCTTGCCACAGACGAGTTCGCCGTCGCGTCTGGCCGCGCCGCTCCCCTTGTCGAGGCGCACGTCGGTCCAGTGCTGGCAGTAGTTCTCGTAGGCGACCGCGTCGCCGTCGTCGGTCCGGGTCAGGACGGCCTCGCGCTCGTCGAAGCCGTCCCGGACCGTGAACAGTAGCGTCGAGTCTGCGGGTACCGCGTCGAGGTCGGCGATCCGGCTCTCGTCGTCCATCGGCTCGTCGGTTGTCGCCCGCCCGGTTTGAACGCTTCCGTTCGTGAATGGGAACCTACTCGTCGCTCGCCACACTGGTTCCGGTACCGAATGCCCGAGATGGAGATCTACCACGACCGACTCGCGGCCCAGTTGGACCGAGCCGACCGCGCACTCGCGGTCGTGACCGCGACGAAGCCCGACTTCTACAAGCAGGCGCCGCTGGTGACCGCGGCCGACCGGCGCGGCGTCCCGTGTTTCGTGCTCCACACCGGCCAGCACTACGACGACGTGCTCGGCCACGGACTGACCGAGTACGGCATCGAAGACCGGGTCGGGGCCGACCTCCGGGTCCGGGGCGACCTCTCGGAGAAGACCGCCCAGCTGATGCGGAAGGTCGAGCGGTTCGCCGAGACGCTCGACGAGCGGTACCCCGACACGACGGTGTTGCCGATCGTCCACGGCGACACCCTCGCGGCGGGGATCGTCCCGCAGGCGTGGCTGTTCGCGACGAACCAGCTGGTCGCGCACAACGAGGCCGGGCTCCGGGGGATGGCGCCGGTCGAACTGGAGCCGTCGGCCGACCCCGCCGAGGTCGTCGCCGCCCAGTGGGACGGCGAGTGGGAGCGCAACCGGACCGAGCCGTTCCCCGAGCAGTACGACACCTTCGTCGGCTCGGCGGCCGCGCTCTATCACTTCGCGCCGACCGACCTGAACCGCCGCCACCTCCGCGAGGAGGGCTATCCCGGCGCGGTCGACGGCCGCGAGCGCATCCCGGTGGTCGGAAACTCCGTGGTCGACGCGATCGAGGCGAAGAAAGACGCCGACCTCGACGAGAGCGTCTTCGACGTTTACCCGGTCTTAGAAGACCGCGACGACTGGATCCGGGTTGACATCCACCGCCGCGCGAATCTGCTCCCCGAGCGCTTCGAGAGCGTCGTCGACGCCGTGATCGGACTGGTCGAGGACGGCCACAACGTCAACTTCGTCGAGCTCACCGCGACCGAACGCGCCCTGCGCGAGTACGGGCTCCGCGAGAAGCTGGTCGGGCTCGCCGACGAGCGCGACAACTTCCTGTTCACCGGTCTGTGGAAGAAACACGCCCACGTCTACGAGTTCCTCGAATCGGGCCAGTGTTTCGCGGCGTTCACCGACTCGGGGAGCATGCAGGAAGAGCTCAACCACATCGACGAGGCGCTGTGTCTGACCGCGCGATTCAACACCGACCGCCCCGAGACGGTGTTCGACGCGAACACCAACCTGCTCGTCCCGCCCGTCTCGGGCGAGTTCGTCCGCGAGATGATCGAGCACGTCTACGACGACGACCGGACCCGCGAGCGCATGGCGGCGGGGCCGGCCCTCTACGGGAGCGACGTCGGCGACCGGATCGTGGAGTTCCTCGCCGACCGAACCGACGAGCGCCCGTTCGAGTGGGCCCACGAGCGACAGGGGTTCGAGACCGGAACCGACCGCGAGTTCGACTACCTGTAGCCCGCCTCAGAACACGAGCACCGTCGAGCCGACGAGAAACAGCGTCACCAGCAGGCGACCGACGCTCCCCGCGAACGTCGCCAGCGCGAACTTGCCGTAGTCCTCTTCGAGCACCGCGAACGCGTAGATGGAGATGGTGTCCGGGAAGAACGGCACCGAGAGCGCCAGCGCCATCCCGAGGTATCCCCACTTGCGGGCGAGCTTGACGGTGTTTTTCTCCGACCACTCGATGATGTCGAACCGCGATCGCCTGAGCGCGGCGATGATCGGCCCCGACTCTTTGGCCTCCTGTCCGATGTGGAACGCGAGCATGCTCCCGGCGGCCTTGCCGAGCCCGCTGATGACGATGATGACCGCGAGCTTGGCCGGCCGCGAGAGCCCGAGGTCGAGCGGCGCCGCGAGCACCACCTCGCTCACGCCGGGGAGCGCGAAGGCGATGAGAAACGAGTAGACGAAGATGATGACCAATCCGACCCACCCTGTCGCGGTCTCGACTGCGTGTTGGACCCACTCGAACGATCCGAGCGCGGGGATGTCGAGCAGCAGCGGCAGACCCAGACTAAACACGGCTCGTAGATGGGAAACCGCGGTCTTAGTTGTTGTGTCTCCCGGTGGCGAGCGCGACGGGCCGGCGCCGGCCGAGGCGGTGACGGCGCTCGCGAGAAACGCCGCGAGCGCGGTCCCCAGATCGTCCCGGCGGTCACGCCGCGTCGAGGTCGGCCACGAACGCTTCGAGCATCTCGCGGGTGACGTGGGGCATACAGACCACCCGGAGCTCGCCCGCGCCCGTCGGCGAGACCCGCCACCCCTCGGCCCGTAGCGACTCGACGGTCGCCGCCGGCACGTCGGCCGCGACGAGCGGGAGCACCGGCTCGATCGCGTCGTAGCCCCGCGATTCGAGGGCGTCGGCGAGCCACTCGGCGTTCGCGAGCCCGCGCTCGTAGTTGCGGCGGTAGCCGTCGGGCCACAGCGCGTCGAGCGCCGCGCGGGCGCCCGCGACCCCCGCGCCGCTCCGGGTGCCGGTCAGGCTGGCCTGGGAGGCCGAATCGAGGTAGGGCGTGTCGACCGCGAGCGCGTCGACGACCGCCTGCTCGCGGGCGAGGAACCCGCCCGCCGGAACCGGCGCCCGGCCCAGCTTGTGGGGGTCTATCGTCATCGTGTCGACCGGGGCGTCGGCGAAGTTCCAATCGCGGTCGGTAAACGGGAGGGCGAACCCGCCCCACGCCGCGTCGACGTGCACCAGCGCCCCGACCTCCTCGGCGACCGCGGCGAGGTCGGGAATCGGGTCCACGCGCCCGTACTCGGTGGTCCCCGCGACGCCGACCACGAGCGCGGTGTCGGGGTCGGCGAGCCGCCGGACCGCGGCGGGGTCGGCCCGGCGGTCGGCGTCGACCGGAGCGAGCCGCAGTTCGACGCCGAGTACGTCCGCGGCCTTCCGGAAGCTGAAGTGGACGCTCTCGGGGGCCACGACGTTCGGGGCGTCGGCGTCCGAGCGGTTCCGGGCGGCCCGCACCGCCTGGAGGTTCGCCTCGGTGCCCCCGCTGGCGACGTAGCCGTGGGGGTCCGAGAGGCCGGTGATCTCTCCCAGCGTCGCGACCACCTCCCGTTCCAGGTCGGCGACCGCGGGGTAGGTGGTTGGGTCGCCGGGGTTGCTCGCGAGGAAGCGGTCGGCGGCCGCGCGGGCGTCGGGGTGGGGCTCGGTACACATCGACGAGAGGACCCGCCCGAAGTCCTGCGGTTCGCGCTCCATGCGAGTAAAAATTGCCGGGATTCGTTTATCCGTTCCGTTCCCGACCGGCCTCGGGGCTCGGTCCGGCGTTGGGCCTTCGATTCGGAGCGATCCGGCGTAGAACGCGACTGCACTCGTGAAGACCGCGAGAACGGCGTCTGCCGGAACCGCGTCAGGCCTCGACCGCCAGCCCGGCCTCGCCGAGCGCCTCGTCGGCCGAGTAGCCCTCGTGGACCACGAGCGCGACGGCGTTCGAGAGCGCCTCGGGGTCGCCGTGCTGGAACATGGTCCTGCCCATCGACACCCCCGAGGCTCCGGCGTCCATCGCGCCCCGAACGTTTCGGAGCGTCGCGCGGTCGCCCTCGGGCTCGCCGCCCGCGATGATGACCGGCTTGGCGGTCGACTCGGTGACCCGCTCGAAGCTCTCGGCGTCGCCGCTGTAGGCGGTCTTCACGAGGTCCGCGCCGACCTCCTCGGCGAGTCGGACCGCGTGGCCCAGACTCTCCGCGTCGTGTTCGTCGACCCCCGGCCCGCGAGCGTAGGCCATCGCGAGCACGGGCATCCCGTACTCGTCGGCGGTGTCGGTGATCCGGGAGAGCGTTTCGAGCTGGTCGCGCTCGTAGTCGCTCCCGACGTTGATGTGAAACGAGACCGCGTCCGCGCCCGCCCGGACCGCTTCCTTGACGCTCCCGGTGAGCCGCTTGTCGTTGTTGTGGGGACCGATCGTCGTCGAGGCGTTGAGGTGGACGACGTAGCCTTTCCCGTTTTTGTTCGGGTGGACGCGGGGCGCGATGCCCTTCTGGGTGAGCACCGAGTCCGCGCCGCCGCGGGTCACCGCGTCGACGGTCGATTCGATGTCGACGAGGCCGTCGACGGCTCCGAGCGTGATGCCGTGGTCCATCGGGACCATTACGTAGTTTCCGTCTGTACCGATCCGGTCGAGTCGTGCCGCAGTTCCGGCGTCCATAGTATGTGAGTCTGTGGCAAGCGGCCGTTAAGTTCGTTCTGGTTCCGGTACTTTCTCCGCGCCCTCGACCGCGCCCGCCTTGAGTTCGCGGGCCTTGGCTTCGAGGCGGTCGGCCACGTTTTCCTGGGAGGCCACGATGTCCACGAACGCGCTCCCGACGATCACGCCGTCGGCGCCGCCCGCGACGATCTCGCGGGCGTGCTCGTGCTCGCTGATCCCGAACCCGACCGCCTTCGGCAGGTCGGCGGCGTCCAGCCGGTCGAGGCTGACGTGGGTCTCGTCGCTCACGTCCGAACGCGCGCCCGTCGTCCCGAGCCGTCCCTGCACGTAGACGAACCCGGAGGCCCGCGCGAGCATCCGGTCGAGCCGGTCGTCGGTCGTGGTCGGCGCGACCATGAAGATCAGATCGAGGCCGTGGGCGTCGCAGGCCTCCTTCAGCGGGTCGCTCTCGTCGACCGGGAGGTCGGGGACGATCAGCCCCGCGATGCCCGCCTCGGCGGCGGCCGCGACGAAGGGCTCGACGCCCCGGTCGTCGCCGTACTGGTAGATCAGATTGTAGTAGGTCATACAGACAAGCGGCACGTCGACGTCGAGGTCCGCGACGAGGTCGAGATACGTCTGGGGCGTCATGCCCGCCTCGAGCGCGCGCCGGATCGCGCCCTGAATCGTCGAGCCCTCCGCGATCGGCTCGGAGAACGGCAGGCCCAACTCGACGATGTCGGCCCCGCCCCGGACCAGCGCCCGGACGTACTCCTTCGTACTCTCGGCGTCGGGGTCGCCCGCCGCGACGTACGAGATGAGCGCGGGGTCGTCGTCGAAGGCGGCTTCTATCTCACTCGCCACCGTTGAACACCTCCATGCTCGGCGCGGCGTCGATGTCGCGGGCGTCGCTCTCCTCGATGACCGTATCGAGGTCCTTGTCGCCCCGCCCCGAGACGTTGACGACCACGAGGTCGCCCAGTTCGTCGGCGCTGTCGTCTCCGGGCTCGCTTTGCTCGCCGCTCGACCCGTCGGCGGTGTGTAGCGCCGCGCGCTCCAGATAGGCCAGCGCGTGGCTCGATTCGAGCGCCGGGATGATTCCCTCTAACTTCGAGAGCCGGTGGAACGCTTCGAGGGCGGCGTCGTCGCCG
Organism: Halorussus marinus; assembly: GCF_004521895.1. Classification (NCBI taxonomy): domain Archaea; kingdom Methanobacteriati; phylum Methanobacteriota; class Halobacteria; order Halobacteriales; family Haladaptataceae; genus Halorussus; species Halorussus marinus. The sequence continues at coordinate 115,428 of NZ_SBIR01000002.1, read as the reverse complement.
ACGTTGACCGGCGTCACCCGGTCGTCGTCGACCAGATGTGCGAGCTCCGGGCCGACCCCCGAGTAGTCGAGCCCCGCGCTCACGCTGTGGGACTCGAGGATCTGGCCGTCGGGGTTCTGGAGGAGCTTGGTGCGCGCGCCGTGGAGGACGCCCTCCTCGCCCGCCGACAGCGACGCCGAGTGGGGCGCGAGGTCGTTCTCCTCGTCGATTGTCAGCCCCGAGCCGCCGGCCTCGACCGCGTAGAGGTCGACCGCCTCGTCGTCGACGAACTCGTGGAACGCGCCCATCGTGTTCGAGCCGCCGCCGGCGCACGCGACCACGCTGTCGGGGAGCCGGCCCGCTTTCTCGCGGATCTGCTCGCGGGCCTCCTCGGAGATGACCGACTGGAAGTCCCGGACCATCTGGGGGAACGGGTGCGGGCCGACGATCGAGCCGATCACGTAGTGGGTGTCCTCGACGTTGGTCGCCCAGTCGCGCATCGTCTCGTTGATCGCCTCCTTGAGCGTGCCCGACCCCATCTCGACGGGGTTGACCGCCGCGTCGTGGATGCGCATCCGGAAGACGTTGGGGCGCTGGCGGTTGATGTCGGTCCGGCCCATGTAGATCTCGCAGTCGATGTCGAGGTGGGCCGCCGCCATCGCGGTCGCGGTGCCGTGCTGGCCGGCGCCGGTCTCGGCCACGATGCGGTCTTTGCCCATGTACTTCGCGAGCAGGACCTGCCCGAGCGCGTTGTTGAGCTTGTGGGCGCCCCCGTGGAGCAGGTCCTCGCGCTTGAGGTAGATCTCTCGATCGTACCGCTCGGAGAGGGCGTCGGCGCGCTGGAGCGGCGTGGGCCGGCCGCCGAAGTCGGCCAGCCGGCGCCGGAACTCGTCGACGAAGCCGTCCTCGTTTTTCAACACGTACCGCTCGTACGCGTCGGTCAGTTCCTCGACGGCGGGCATCAGCGCCTCGGGGACGTACTGGCCGCCGTAATCGCCGAACTTGGGTTCGCTACTCATGCGTGTGTCAGCCTCCGTGTGTTCTCGGTCACCGTTTCGAGGGCGTCGCCTTCGCCGTCCGCGACGCCGTCCATGATCGCCGAGCCGACCAGCAGCGCGTCGGCGCCGGCCGCTCGCATCCGCCGGGCGTCGTCGGGGGTCGCGATCCCGCTCTCGGCGACCAGCGTCACGCCGTCCGGGACGTGGGGCGCGACCGACTCGAACGTTTCGAGGTCGACCGCGAGCTTCGCCAGATCGCGGTTGTTCACGCCGACGATCTCGGCGCCCGCCTCGATCGCCCGTCTGAGCTCCGCGCGGTCGTGGACCTCGACGAGCACCTGAAAGCCACGGGCCTTCGCGGCGGCGACCAGCCCGTCGAGGTCGTCGACGAACCGCGCGATGAGCAAGACCAGATCCGCTTCGACGGTGTCGAGTTGGGCCGCTTCGAGCAGAAAGTCCTTCCGGAGCACGGGCACGTCGACCGCCGCTCGGACCCGCCGGAGGGTCTCGGGCGAGCCGCCGAAGTGTTCGGGCTCGGTCAGCACCGAGAGCGCGGCCGCACCGCCGTCGATCATCCGCTCGGCGAGCGCCACGGGGTCGGCCTCGCGGGTGCCCGCCGTGGTCGGGCTCGTCGGCTTGATCTCCGCGACGACCGGGAGGCGGCCGTCGGCCTCCGCCGACGCGACCGCGTCCGGGAACGATCGAGCGTCGACAGACAGTCGGTCGGCGTCGGGGTCGCCCCGGTCCTCCGCGGCCCGCAGGATCGATCTGACCGCGGGCGCGAGCGCGTCGTTTTCGTCCATCATTGTGCATTAACGGACGGAATTGTACATAAGGCTTGCGTCTGTCCGGGCCCGCCCGCGGAATCTTCAAGTCCGAACCGCTCGAAGCGGCGGGCATGGACGAGATGGACGACGTCGCCGGCATCTACGCGCGAGAATCGTCGTACCTCGACCGATACGTCCAACTCGGCATCGCGAGCGGGCGGGTGCTCAGCGTCTCGTTTCCCGACTCGCCCGACGAGGAGGCGATCGAGGACCACGACCTGCTCGACCGGATCGCCGACTATCTCGGGGGCGTCGAGGACGACTTCTCGGACGCGGAGGTCGCGCTGACCGTGCCGACGACCCAGCGGGCCGTGCTAGAGCGCGTCCGCCGGGTCCCGTACGGCGACCAGATCACCGTCGAGACGCTGGCGCGGATGACCAGCGGCGTCGACCACACCGACGAGGCGGACCTCGACGCGGTCCGGACCGCGCTCGCCGAGAACCCCGCGCCGCTGGTGATCCCGGACCACCGGGTGCGCGACGGGCCGAGCGCCGCGCCCCCGAGCGTCGAGCAGAAGCTCCGGTCGCTGGAGGGGCTGTAAGACACCTTTTTGGGCCTCGGGTGTCCTCGCTCACGCCGTTCGCTGTGGGCACCTCGGCGCAAAAATCTGGACCAAAAAGACCGACCGCGAACGCGGTCGGTGAAACGCCACACTCCGTTCGGCGTACGCCGGCGACTACCGCTCTTCGGAGTCCAGCACCCGGATCTGGTCGCCCCGGACCGTCACCGGAATCGGGACCGTGGCCTCGTACAGTTCGACGGTCACCTGGTCTTTGCCCTCGTCGATGCGCTGGACCTGGGCCTTCTCGCCCTTGAACGGGCCGGCGATGAGTTCGACGATGTCGCTCTCGGCGATCCCCTCGACGTCCGGGGTCGGCGACAGGAAGTGTTCGACCTCCGAGATGTCGCTCTTGCCCGGCACGATGCTCTGGGCGTGGGGGATCTCTTCGAGGACCCGGCTGATGGCGGCGTCGTCGTCGGCCTCGACCATCACGTAGCTCGTGAGCGAGTCGGGCGCGAGCGCGGCGTGGATCTCGGGCTCCTCGCGGTTGATGATCATATCTGCGACGGTGCGTTCCTGGCTCGCGGTCGTCTTGACGGCGTACATTGGCATCCGAGATCACCTACGAGGGGAGGAAGCTCATGACCGCGAAGATGAGGAATCCGAGCAGGCCGACCAGCACGATTCCGGCGCCGGCGATCTTCGAGATCTTCGAGAACTCCTCCCACGACGGCGTGCTGGCGAGCTTCAGCACGCGGACGTACGACGAGAGGTCTAGCTTGACATCCATGTTATCGGGGGTTAGAGAGCGAGGGTTTTCTATCTATTGTTCTGGGGCGGGGGCGGCGATCGACAGAGCGGGAGAGACGCGGGGCAGGGCGATCGGGGGGAGCGCTACTCGACGTAGTCGATGTCCTGGAGCTTCTGGTCGGCCTTGGCCTGCTGGGCCTCGTTGCGGCCGTAGATCTGGGGCGACTCGACGCCCGTGACGACGATCATCGTGCGCATCTCGCCGTCGAGTTCCTCGTCGATGGAGGTCCCCCAGATGATGCGGGCGTCGGGGTCGATCCGGTCGTAGATCTCCTCGACGACGCCCTCGGCCTCCTCGATCGACATGTCGTTGCCGCCCGTGACGTTCACCAGCGCGGAGTTCGCCCCGGAGATGTCGACGTCGAGCAGGGGAGAGCGGAGCGCCGACTTCACCGAGTCCTGGGCCTTGGCGTCCGAGTCGCTCTCTCCGAGCCCGATCATCGCGACGCCGCCTTTCTCCATGACGGTCCGGACGTCGGCGAAGTCGAGGTTGACGAGTCCGGGCTTGGTGATGAGTTCGGTGATGCCCTTGACCGACCGCATCAGCACCTCGTCGGCGACCTTGAACGCTTGGCGGACGGGGAGCTTGCCCACCGAGTCGAGCAGTCGGTCGTTGGGGACGACGATGACGGTGTCAGAGACGTCCCGGAGCCGTTCGAGGCCGGCCTCGGCGTTGGTCCGTCTGACCTCCCCCTCGGCGGTGAACGGCGTCGTCACGATGGAGATGGTGAGCGCGCCCGACTCGCGGGCGGCCTTCGCGACGACCGGGGCCGACCCCGTACCGGTCCCCCCGCCCAGACCCGCGGTGACGAACACCATGTCCGAGCCGTCGATGGCGTCGTAGACCTCGTCTTGGCTCTCGAGGGCGGCCTCCTCGCCGACCTGCGGGAGCGATCCGGCGCCCCGGCCCTGGGTCTTCTGTTCGCCCATCAGGATCTTGGTGTCGGCCTCGATCTCGACGAGGTGCTGTACGTCGGTGTTTGCGGCCACGAGCTTCGCGCCGTGGATGCCCTCCTCGGCCATGCGGTTGACCGTGTTGCCGCCGGCGCCGCCACAGCCGACCACCGTGATGTCGGTCTGGAGGTCCTGCAGAACGTCTTTCAGCTCCTCGTCGGTCATCGTTCCCGACGGGGTCACGTCTTGGGCGGCTCCCCCCGAAGTGGGCTGCCGGGAGGGCTCCTCGTCCTCCTCGGCTTCCTCGATGGCGTCTTCGACTAGCGAGTCCATGCTGAAGTTGGCTTGAGAACGGAGCTTAATTATCTTTCCCCTCTTCGTCGGACGAATGTCTGACGATTTCTGATATTTCCGGCCCGCCGGGAGGTCAAACCGGGAATTCGTGAACGCGCTCGGTCCGGACCGCCTCGGGGTCGATCTCCCGGTCGCCGAGCGTCACCGTCTCGCCGGCGGACAGTTTCCCGAACGCGGGACCCTCGGGGACGCCCAGCGTCTCGGCCTTCTCGGGATCGAAGGCGACCTCGCGCGCGAGGATCGCCCCGTCCGATCGTTCGATCGAGTCGTACTTCCGGGCTAGCACGTCGGCCAGCGCATCGACGATCGCGTCGCGGTGGGCGGTCGCCCGGACCGCGACCGGGCCCGCCGCGCGGCTGGCGCCCTGCTCGGTCTCGAACGCGAGCGCCCGGGACGCGACCGCCTCCCGGACCGCGTCGGGGTCGATCCCCTGGGCCTCCGCGAGCAGTTTCCCGGGGAGCCCGACCACCTCGTAGTCGGCGTCCGGGCCCGCCCCGGTCGCCGGGTCGCCGAACCGAAGCCCCTCGGCGACCGACGCGAGGTCGGCTTCGAGGGCCTCGACCAGCCCGAGGGCGACGCCGGTCGTCTCGCGGAGCCACGTCTCGCTCACCACGTCGTAGCCCAGATCCGCGATCGCGGCCGCCAGTTCCGGGCGGTCGCCGTCGACCACCGCCCGGTCGGCCCCGCTCGCCGCGAAGGCCCGCCCGAGCACGTCGCGGTTCGCCTCGGGCGCGCCCATCGCGTCGAGCACCCAGTCGGCCGCGACGTGGCCGACCGCCCAGTCGGTCTCCCGGACGATCCGCTCGACCCGGGGTGCGTAGTGGCCGCCGCCGAACGCGACGACCTGTCGGTCGCGGTGGGGCTCGACTCCCTCCAGGTCCAGCACCGCACGGGCGACCGCTCGCGCGCCCTCGGGGTCGTCCCACTGGGGCTCGTCGCTACCCAACTCGACGAACATCGAGGGGACGCCGACCGACGACGGGCCGTGGTGGGTGCACTCGGTGCCGACCTCGTAGCCGCCGGGCGCGTGCTCGTCGAACGCCGCGAGCAGTTCGGCGTGGGCGTTCGGGCACGCCTCGGCGAGTCCGCCCGCGGTGCCCCCGAACTCCGCCGGTCCGAAGTTCCCCGTGAAGTGAGCGGTGAGAAGCGGGCCGGTCTCCCCCGAGTGTCGGGAGACGAACACCAGCAGATCCGGGGTCGCTCGCGAGCCCGCCGGCTCGCCGAAGGCGTCGGCGACGTCCTCGATTTCGAGGTGGAGGTCGTCGAACGTCCGGAGTTCGAACCCGTCGCGTCGGTAGTAGGTCCCGCCGCCCGCGCCGTCGGGCCGGGCGTCGTCCTCCCGGGGCTCCCAGTCGGCGAGTTCGAGCAGGCGGTCGCCGATGTGCTCGGACGCCGAGTCGGCTCTGCTGACGACGATGGCTATCACGGCCACACGTAGGGTCCGAGCCGGGGAAAAGCGCGTCGGAAGGCGCTACGGGATCGCGTGCGAGCACGTCCCCGCCTCGACGTCTCGAAGATGGAATCGGTCGCGGAGCCATCTCTCCGGGCCCGAACGACCGGCTCAGTCGGCGTGCTCGGGCGATTTCGAGCGACCCGGCAGGGCGCTCCGGGCGTTCGCGGCGGTGCGACCGAAGATTCCCCGGACCTCGTCGCGACGCACGACGAACAGCGCCGCACCGATCGCGAGGTACACCGCGGTGTACGCGTAGAGAATGAGGATACTGAGCTCGGTGGCCGCCGGCTCGGCCGTAGTCCGGATCACGTAGAACTCCGCGAGCACCTGCGAGGCGAACAGCACGAGCACCACCACCGCCTCCCGGACGCTGATCTCGAAGTTGGCGAGCACGCCGAGCGCGAAGAAGCTCTGGGCCGCCGTGATCCAGATCTCGGCCTGCTGTTTCTCGTCGAACGGGAGCGCGCCGACCGACCCCGCCGCGATGCTGTAGACGACCGCCAAGGTCCCGATGAGCAGGGTCCACTGGTTGAGCTTCGAGGAGATGAGCGCGTTGAACCCCGCGGTCGACCGGGCCTTGTTGACGAGGTAGGCGACGACGATGAGCTCGGGCGACTCAGACGCCAGCGGCGCGATCCACTGGATCATGAAGAACGGCGGGATCCCGAGCGCCAGTCCGATCTCCTCCAGCCCGTGGGCGAACGGGTGGACTGCGGTGTAGATCATCGCGCCCGAGTAGCCAAACAGCAGGAGGACGCTCGCGATCCGGCGCCCCTTGGGGAACGACTGGAGGTACGCCGGGATGCCGACCTGCTCGTCGTGGTCCTCGACGTCACCCCGGATGATGATGCCGATGTAGACCGCGTAGATGCCGACGAGAACGATCGTGTCGACGATGCCGATGCCCGCGCCGAACGGAACCACGAAGGCGTAGGCGGTCGCGGCCAGCAGGAAGGCGATCTCGGTCGCGAGGTTGCGGTCGAGCTGGACCGTGCTCCGCAGGAAGCCGGGCTTGCGGACGACCGCGGGGTCCGCCGAGCTCAGCGTGCGGTAGACGGTGAACAGCGCGATCCCCGACCAGCCGAGGCCGATGAGGATCCGGTTCGCGCCGGTCATGTTCGCGACCGCGAGGTTGGCGGCCTCGATCCCGCGCTCGGTGCCGACGTTGGCCCCGGCGGTCCACGCGTAGAGGGCGTCGACCGCGTACTCCGGGGCGACCGCCAGCACGGCGAGGATCGCGATCGCGAACGCCCGCGGGACGTCTTTCTCCGCGGTCTCGGCGCCCCACGCGAGCAGAAACGAGGCGCCGAGCACCGCCACGCCCGAGATCGCGACCGTGCCGAGCGTGCCGACCGCCTCGGCCGAGCCCGTGGCGTAGATCCCCAGCCACGGCACCGTCAGTAGAACCGTGGCCGCGACTGCGGTCAGCGGATGGCGGAGTCGAGCAGACATAGCGTTCCGCGTGGATAGACCGGGCGGAAAGGTAGGTTTTGCGCTCCGAACCGACGACGGTGCGCGCTCGCCCCGGCCGGCTCAGGGGAGCAGGAAGTAGACGAACACCGCGTAGCCGCCGAGCAACGCGACGCCGTTCGGTCGGGAGATCCGCCGGCTGGCGGCCATCAGCGCGATCGCGCCGACGGTGAACCCGATCAGGACCGGGAAGTGAAACGACTGGACGCTCGGGGCGACTCTGAGGGGGTCGACGACCGCGAGGACGCCGATAACCGCGAGCACGTTGTAGATGTTGCTCCCGATGACGTTGCCGATGCTGAACTCGGCCTCGCCCCGGAACGCGCTCACGACCGAGGTGGCGAGTTCCGGGAGCGACGTGCCGAACGCGATGACGGTCAGGCCGATGAAGAGGTTGCTGAACCCGTAGGCACGCAGGAGGTTCGTCGAGCCTTCGAGCAGTCCCATCGACCCCCCGAGCAGGCACACGCCCGCGCCGAGCAAGACCACGCCGTCCCGCACGGTAGCCGAGGCGCTGTCGTCGATCTCGACCTCCTCGGTGACCGCGACCTCGCCCTGCTGGGAAGTGTAAAACAGGTAGCCGGTGAACCCCGCCAGAAGCGCCAGCAACAGCGCGCCGTCGAGCGCGCCGAGCGAGCCGTCGAGCCCGAGCACCACGAGCAGCGCCGCGGCGGCGAACATGAACGGCCCGTGTTTCATCAGCACGTCCCTGTTGACGTTCATCGGCCGGACGAGCGCCGACGCGCCCAGCACCAGTCCGATGTTGGCGATGTTCGACCCGAGGATGTTCCCCAGCCCGATGTCGTCGCCGATGCCGATCGAGCCGACGGTGCTGACGAACAGCTCCGGGGCGGTCGTGGCGAACGCGACGATCGTGACCCCGACGGTCGCGGGGTTGATGCCGAAGCCGACAGCGAGCTTCGAGGCGCTGTTGACCAGCAGTTCCGCGCCGAGGTACAGAAACAGGATGCCCCCGAGGAGGAGCCCGAGATCGAGTAGCGGGCCGGTGGCGATCGCGAGTGGAGCCAGTGACATTTAGCGCTTCTTTCTGTGGGGGTGGTTAAAGTTCATCGAAACGCCGCGACCGAACCAACCGGGGGAACTATCGGGCTCGGCGCGCTCGGCCCAGACATGGACGTGTTCGGCCTGCTCGGCAACCCCGTCGGCCACTCGCTGTCGCCGCCGATGCACGAGGCGGCCTACGACGAACTCGGCCTCGACGCCCGCTACGTCACCTTCGAGCCCGACCCCGACGACCTCGGGGCCGCGATCGAGGGCGCGCGCGCGCTCGGGATCGCGGGACTCAACGTCACCATCCCGTTCAAGGAGGCGGCCCTCGATCGGGTAGAGCCCGACGACCTCGCGGCCCGGATCGGCGCGGTCAACACCCTCGATTTCTCCGACGCCGGGCCGGGCGACCCCCCGACCGGTCACAACACCGACGCCGCGGGCGTCCGGCGGGCGTTCGCCCACCACGACGTCCGACTCGCAGACCGGCACGCGGTCGTCGTGGGCGCCGGCGGGGCGGCGCGGGCGACCGCGTTCGCGCTCGCCGACGCGGGCGCGACCCTCCACGTCGCCAATCGGACCGCCGACCGCGCCGAGGCGCTCGCGGCAGACGTGGGGCGGGCGACCCCCTCGGCGTCGACCGCGCCGACCGCCGGCGGACTCGACGACCTCGACGACCGGGTGGCGGCGGCCGACGTGGTGGTCAACGCCACCAGCGTCGGGATGGAAGAAGACCGATCGCCGGTCCCGGCCGACGCGCTCCACGCCGATCTGGCGGTGCTCGATGCGGTGTACCGGCCGCTCGACACCAGACTGCTCCGGGAGGCCCGCGAGCGGGGCGCGACCACCGTCGACGGGGCGTGGATGCTCCTCTATCAGGGCGTCGAGGCCTTCGAACGCTGGACCGGACTGGACGCGCCCGTCGACGCGATGAACGCGGCGCTCCGGGCACGACTTTAAGTAGTCCGGTCGTCTACTGTCACGCAAATGGGACTGCTCACCAAGCTGAAGTCGTTGCTCGGACTCGACGATGACCGCTCGCAGGTGCGCCGCACCGACTCGGGCGTCACCATCGAGCGCGAACCGGAGGCGTCGCCCGACACCGAGACCGAGAGCGCGGTCAAAGGCGTCGACGCGGGAGCCGAGGAGTCCTTCGAGGCGACCGACGAGTCCGAGACCGATGCGGACAGCGCGGAGACCGGCATCTCGACCGAGGACGTGACCACGGCGCCGGCGGCCCAGAGCACGGAGAGCCAGACCGACGACGCCGCCGAGCCGGCCGAAGCGGTCCAGCCGTCCACGGAGGCCGCACAGCCGACACAGACGGCGGGGACCGAGCCCGAGCCGACGCCGGAGCCGGACGTCGACGGCGACGACGAGGACGAAGCGACCGACGACGGGCTCGACGAAGAAGCGACCGACGACACCGAAGACGAGGAAGTCGCCGACGACGAGGACGAAACGATCGACGGGGCCGGCGAGGAACCAGACGACCACGAAGAAACAGCCGACGAACAGGCGCCCGCCGACGAAAAAACGGACGACGAGGCGGAAGCCGACGACGAGCCGGCCGCCTCCGACGAACAGCTCGGCGAGGGCGAACCCCTCGACGACATCAAGGGGATCGGCTCGGCGTACGCCGAGCGGCTCAACGACGCCGGCGTCGGCGACATCGCCGAGCTCGCGAGGGCCGACCCCGAACAGCTCGCGGCCGAGACCGGCGTCTCCGAGAAGCGAATCGTGACGTGGATCGACCGCGCGAAGGCGCGGTGATCGCTCCGACTCGGCGACCGCGGTTCGCCGGCTGTGGTCTTCGAACCGCTTTTGTAGGCCGCCTCACTACCTCTCTCCAATGACGCGTATCGTCGTGGTCGACAACCACGGGCAGTTCACCCACCTCGAACACCGGACGCTTCGCGACATGGGGGTCGACACCGAGATAATCGACAACACCACGCCCCCGGAGGAGATCGACGCCGACGGGCTTGTCCTCTCGGGCGGTCCCGACATCGACGACGCCGGCAACTGCGCCGACTACCTCGAACTCGACGTGCCCGTGCTGGGCATCTGTCTCGGGATGCAACTCATCGCCGACGCGCTCGGCGGCGCGGTCGGCGAGGGCGACTACGGCGGCTACGCCGACGTGACCGTCGACGTTCTGGACGACGACGACCCGCTGGTCGGGTCGCTCGCGCCCGAGACCCGGGTCTGGGCCAGCCACGCCGACGAGGTCAAAGCGGTCCCCGACGGCTTCGCCCGGACCGCCGAAAGCGACGTCTGCGGCGTCGAGGCGATGAGCGACCCCGACCGGGACCTCTACGGCGTCCAGTGGCATCCGGAGGTCGCCCACACCGACGAGGGCGAGGAAGTGTTCGAGAACTTCGAAGCGATCTGCGAGTAGCATCTTTTAACCGTTCGGTCGCGTATCCTCCGCGTATGTCAGCGACGCAGGGCGATCTGGCGAGCCTGTCGCGGTACATCTTCCGCGCGCCTCGCTGGTACGCCAGCGTGGGCTTCGCGCTCCTCGTCGCCGCGGTCGCGGGCGTCGGCGCGTTCGACGCCGGCTACGTGCTGGAGGACGCCTGGCAGGGCGTGTTCTTCATCGGCGTTCCGACCGTGGTCGCCAGCCTGCTCACCACGCCGGTCGACCGACGGCTCGGCGGCCAACTCACCTACAACCGATCGTCGTTGCTCGCGCTGACCTGCGAGGGCGTCGTCGTCGCGGTGATGGCGGCCGCGGGCGCGGCCACGGTCCTGTTCGAGGGGCTCGATCAGGGGTTCGTCTTCGACGCGCTCATCGTCGCGCTCGCGTCGGTGTTCGCGCTCCGACTGCTGGTCGTCCTCGCCATCTCCGGGACGTCGGTCGTCGTCGCCGCGATCCCGGCGAGCGTCCAGACCGCCGCGGCCGCGGTGCTCGTGTTCATCTACAGCGGCACCATGCAGTACCTCTACGTCGGCGGCGGCCCGCTGGTCGAGACGTTCATCGACATCACGATGACACGGGCCGCCGAGGCGCCGCCGGAGCTCGGCGCCATCGTCGCGGTCGACTTCGTGCTGTTGGGTCTGCTCTGTCTGCTCTACGGGGTGGCGGTCTGGGCGTTCGTCCGGTTCATCGACCGGCCGTGGGAGCGCAGTCTCGGGGTGAGCATGCTCGATTTCCTCCGCGGGTTCGTCGGCCACCTCGCGGAGGGGACCGACGAGCTCGAGGACTTCTTCGAACAGATCGGCGAGGAGGCGGTCGTGCCGGTCACGGTACTGGCGTTCCGCCGACGAGACCACACCGAGAAGGCCCGGTTCGTGTTACCGATGATCCACCCGGGGCCGATGGGCGAGATCGGGGGCGGCAACCTCCCCAAACGAGTGGCCGAGACCGCGGACGGGCTCGGGTTCCCGCCCCACGCGACCGCCGGCCACGACTTCAACCTCGTCACCCAGCGCGAGCTCGAATCGGTGATCGAGACCGCCGAATCGGCCTACGACGACATCGAGTACGGCGAGACGGCGACGCCGCCGGTCCGATCGCAGGTCGGGGACGCGAAGGTGTTCGGACAGGCGTTCGGCGACGACCTCCTGTTGACCGCGACCTACGCCCCGGGGTTCGCCGACGACATCATGTACGCGGTCGGCCTCTCGGCCGCCGCGGAGGCCCGATCGAGCGGCTTCGACGACGTGCTGTTGGCGGACGCACACAACTCCAACGACGGGCTCAGCGACGTGGAGGACCTCGGCCACGTCTACCCCGGGAGCGAGCGATCGTTCGACCTGATGGCGGCCGCCCGCGAGGCCGCGACCGAACTCGACGAGACGACCCAGCGCCCGATCCGACTCGGCACCGCGTGGGACCCCACCGAGTGGGAGCCCCGCGAGGGGATCGGACCGCTCGGGGTCCGGGTCGCGGTGTTCGAGATCGGCGACCGGACCGCCGCCTACGTGCTGGTCGACGGCAACAACATGGAGCCGGGGCTTCGCGATCGCATCATCGCCGCCATCGAGGGCGTCGACGACGCGGAGGTGTTGACCACAGACAACCACGTCGTCAACACGGTCGAGGCCGAGAATCAGGTCGGATCGTCGATCTCCCAGGACGAACTGGTGGCGCTGATCGCCGACCTCGTCGCGGAGGCCCGCGCGGACTGCGAGCCCGTCGAGGCCGGGATGGCGACCGAGCGCGCCGCGGTCACGGTCTTTGGCAACGACCGAACCGAGACGCTGGCGAGCCACGCCAACGCCGTCGTCTCGATGGGCGGGGCGCTGGCGGGCGCCGTCATCGTCGCCGCGATGGCGATCAGCCTCGTGATCTTCTTTTTGACCTGATCGCGGCGGGCTCTCGACGCCGCCGCTGGCGATCTCGAGACGCTCCGACCCGACGCCGAAAAAACGCCGCGAGTACCCCTACCCGCGGTGTTCGAACTGAGTCCGAGGCAGGAGAATATACTTTGTGGTCTCGGTGGCCGCGACCACAGCCGGCGCTCTGGAGCGAGAAACGTCGCCGGAAGGCGACGGCGGTCAGCCGTCGGCGTCGGCGAATAGGTCGTCGACCGCCGAACGCGCCGCGAGGGCGGCGTCCTCGGCGACCTGGTCTTCCTCGTCGCGGGCGTCGGGAACGTTGAGATACACGTCCACGTCGAGGATCCCGTCTTCGAACGTGACCGTCACGTCGAAGTCTTTCACCGCCGACTGCTTGAACCGGGCGAAGATGACGCCTTCGGCGGCCTCGGCGGCGGTCTGGACGACCTCGTCGTCGCTGGGCATCTATGCGCCGCCGGCGCCGCCGCCCATGCCGGGGCCCTGCGGGCCGCCGGGGCCGCCACCGCCGCCCAGCATCTGCTGGAGCTCCTGCTGGAGGCTCTCGAACTGCTCTTGAACGCGCTCTTCCTGTTTCTGGAGGGTCTCGACGCGGATTTCGAGGCTGTCGACCTTCTCTTCGAGGTCGTCCTGGGCCTCGTCGTAGCCGGTCTTGACGAGCAGTTCGCCGACCTCGCGGTACATCGTCGTCTCCTCGTCGATGTCCTCGAGCTCGTCGAGGGCGGTCTGGGCCTCGGTGAGCTGGGTCTCGGCCTGGTTCTTCTGGGCGGCGACCTGCTGGGCCGTCTCCTGAAGGTCCTGCAGATCTTCGAGTTTCTCTTGTGCTTCCGGTGGCAGATTACCCTGCATACGTCGATGGATGCTCCCCGGACTGAAAAACCCCCGCTTTCGGGTCCGGCGGCGCTGACCGGCGGTCGTCCCGGACTCGGCGATCCGGCGCGCGGGCGCTCGTACGCCGTCGGGAGTGGCCGCCGATCGAGCCCGAACTCACGCGGCCGCGGTCGTCCGCTCGGCCACCTCGACCAGCGACCCCCACGAGTTCAGCCCCGCTCGGAGCGCCACGAGGTCGTCGGCGACCACGCGGACCGCGACGGTCGCGCCCTCTCGGGAGACGCTCGCGGCCGACCGGTCGCCGTCGATCTCGCCGACCTCCCGGGAGACCGCGCGGGCGACGGTCCGGGCGCGGCTGGTCGATTCGTACGAAAAGCGGAGAACGGCGTCGTGCGGGCGGTCGCTCATGCGGGGGCGCGGACGCTCAGTTGACGCTGACTTCCTTGACGTCGCGGCTCCGCTCTTTCAGTAGCACGCGGTGGCCACAGTACGGACAGCGGACGCCGCCGTACTCGTCGAGTTCGACGTCGCGCTTGCACCGCGAACACTTGTAGCTCATTCGTCGCTTTCGTCGTCGCCGAGCGCGGCCCGGATGGATCGGGTGACGGTGCGACCGGCGGGCGTCTCGGGGCGGTAGGTGCCGCCGGCGAACTTGTAGTCGCACTTGCCACACTGCCAGATGCCGGTGCCCTTCCGGTCGACGGCGTCCGAGCCGCACTCGGGGCAGGCGTGGTCGTCGTTCATGTCGCTCTCGATGTCGGCGACGCGCCTGCGAGCGACGCGCCCGTATCGCGCTCCGAACCGCCCGGCGCTGCCGGTACGGCTCTGAGTGTCTTCGGCCATAGTACTGCGAATTTATCCGGGCGCGCTCATAAAGCCTTTGAGTCGAGGCGGCGCTCAGTCGGCCGCGCCCGGCGGATCGAACAGTTCGTGACCGATGACCGCGAGCGACGCCACCAGCCCCGCGATCGCGCCCGGAAGCCCCGTGAGCTGTCCCACCAGATACCCGCCCCCGGAGAGCAGCGGTATCGCCGCGAGGACCGCGTCGTAGTAGCTGACCATCGCGTAATTAGATATAATTACTTCCCACAAGAAGCTTGCGGCGCTCGATGCGGACCGCCGCCGACGTAGCGTGCGCTGAACGCCTTCGGAACCCGTTTTTCGAACGGAGAACTCGACCCGGGATCGCCTACTGCAACTCCGCCTCGGTCAACACGTCGTTGAGGTCGGCCCTGACGCGCTCGCCGGTCTCGCGGTCTTTCGCGGTCGTGACGATCCGGTTTTCCTGCACGCTGGAGCCGTCCCGGAGCAAGAGTCGGACGTTGCCGTTCTCGCCGGCCCGGGTCGCCTTCGCGCGGATGCCGGTCCGGCTCCCCGAACCGCCGGCCTCGATCGGTCCCGGGATCACCTTCTTGACGTGCGGGTGGCCCGCGACCGTGTGGACGACCTTCCGGCCGGTGCGGCCCCCGATCAGCGTCGAGTGGCTCCCGCCGATCTTCTCGGCCGGCGGGGTCTCGACCACCTCCAGCGCGCGGTCGCCCCGGCGGGACTGGACCGCCGCCACGGGGTCGTCGTCCTCGACCCGGTAGAACGAGTAGCGCAACTGCCCGCGGGTCGCCCGGAGCACGTCGCGGTCGCCCGCCGCGTACACCTCCTCGGGGCGCTTTCGCCGGACCTCGTCGGCGACCCGCCCGGCGAAGTTCCGGAGTTCGACGACGCCCTCCTCGCCGCCGTCCTCGGGGGTGGTCGTGACGATGGTCTCGCCGACTACTTCCTCGCCGTCGAGCATCGTGAGCGTCGCCCGGTCGCGGTCGAGGTCCAGCACCACGGCGTCGGCGTTGGGCGTCCGACAGACCAGACAGTAGTCGCCCGGTCGTTCCAGCGGGGACGCACACTGCCGACACTCCATAGTCGGGTCCTAGCCGCGGGCGGGATTTAACCCCGGTGTTTCGCGTCGCGCCGATCGACTCCCGTCGGGCGCCCCGACGCGCGGCTCGCCTCGGCGACCCAGCCGGCGGTCGCTCACTCGTCGGCGGGATCGGTCTTCAGAAACTCCCGGAGCACGACGGTCGCGTACGAGCCCTTCGGGAGCGAGAACTCGAAGGTCACCGCCTCGTCTTCGATCGCGACGTCGAGGTCGGTCCGCACGAGGACGGGCCGACGGGTCCCGGTCGAGTCGAACTCTCCCGGCAGGTCGAAGTCCCCGGGACTCAGATCGAGATCATCGAGCACCTCGCGCTCGATCTCGCCGGGCTCGCCCGCCCCGAGTTCGGTCGCGGTCCCGACCAGCGGCGCGGTCACGAACGCCCGGCCGCGCTCGCAGTGGCGCGCGACCGTCTCGACCCGGCTCTCGGTCACGCGCTGTTCGCGGTCGGTGTCGGGCACCGTCAGCCCCGAGACGGTCTCCGAGAAGCAGACCACGTCGCCGGCGACCGGCCGGTCGAACGGGAGCCCGCGTTCGAGGCGCTCGCTCAGGATGCGGTTGAACGCGTACGACTGGGCGGCGTTGACGAACAGCCGCTGGAGGTTCGATGGCACCGCTTCGAGCGCCGCCCGGAAGTCCTCGGGGGCGTCGCCGCCGCGCTCGGCCAGCCGGTTCGCCATCGCGCGCTCGAAGCCGAGCCGCCGCGGGAGCGCCTCGACCACGCCCCGCCAGTCGCGGGCCGCGAAGGCGTCTGCGGCCTCCCGGCGCGCCCGCCGGGTGTCTTCGGGCTCGGTCTCGTAGGGTTCGACGACGTACGCCCGGACCGCCGCCTCCCACTCGCCGCGGACGACGGCGAGCCCGACCTCGTGGGTGACCGGCCGGTGGCTCCCGAACCGCTGTTGGCCGAAGAAGTCCGGGACGCCGACGGTCCCGGGGTCGCCCCCGCCGAACGCTTCGAGTTGCTCGCGGACCGCCGGGGCGTTGGCGGGGCGATCGGCGTCCCGGACGGTGATCTCGAAGGCGTTGCCCGCGAGGTCGCCGAACTCCAGCCCGCGGCCCGCGCGCCCGACGACGTCGAGGTCGACGTCCCGGACGTCGAGGCCGTCGAGGTCCTCCGCGTCGACCTTCCGGAGGCTGAACAGCTGGGTCGTCACCGCGTGCTTGTCCTTGGTGCCGGCCCACGAGACGCGCTCGCGGCTGATCCCCAGCGCGTCCGAGAGCCGTCTCGCGAAGTCGTTGGTGTCCCACCCACGGAGAGTCGCCCGGACCACGAGGTAGGGGTAGGCGCCCGGGTCGGCGCCGACCGGTTCGGCGTCGAACCGTTCGACCTCCCGGACCCGGAAGTCGGCGTCCTCTTCGCGGATGTGGCCGCCGACGCCGTCGGCGTCGCTGACGAAGTGCTCGATCCCGACCGCCCGCTCGACTGGGTACGCCTCGCGCATTCGTCGGCCCTTGGTCGAGGAACCGCTTGTATCTGGCTTCCGCCGACGGCCGACGATCCCGCTCCGAGTCGCGGGTCGGCGAACGCGTCGCCGCGTCGGTGTTCGACCGCGATCGCGTTCACTCGGTTAATCAATACCCGCTCGATCGTGAAAAGCTCGCAAGGGTTTCCGTCTCGAGTCACAAATAGAGCTGATGTCCGATACAAACCGACCCGGAGCGACCGACGCCGAGAACGGGCTTCGAACCACTGAGACGGCCGACGACGCCGCGCTGAACCAGGCGTTCGACGTGCTCGGTGATCGGCGCCGGCGCACGGTCCTCGAAACGCTGTACGCGGCCGACGAGCCGGCCCGCTCGATCGAGGACCTCGCCGGTGTCCTCGCCCGCGGTCCCGACGGCTCCGATCGGGAGCGCGCACTGGTCGGGCTCCACCACAGCACCCTACCGCGGCTGGCCGACGAGGGCGTCGTCGATTTCGACCCCCGAACCGACGTCGTCCGCTATCGCGGGACCGATCCGCTCGACGAGCTTCTGGACGTGCTCGTCGACGAGTCCGACTGCCCGGATTAGTACAGCGAGAGGTCGCCCGTCACCTTGTCGACGAGCTCCTCGTCGGCGGGACCGACCGCGAGCGCGGTGACGGTGCCCGGGTCGAGTTGGGTGTGGCCCGCGTCCCGGACCACGGCGTGGGCGAGCCCTTCGGCTCGCGCTTTCTCGGCGAGCTCGAAGATCCGGTCTTCGCCGTCGGCCTGCAGGACGATCTTCTTCTGGCCGCCGCCTTTCCACTCTTTGCGGGCCTTGGTTCCGGTCTCCTCGTAGGCCGACAGCGAGGCGTGGGCGACCTGCGCGGCGAGCTTTCCCTGTCCCATGCCGATGTCCGTTCGGGCGACGATGGCCTGTTTCATGTCCGCTCGAACGCGGTCGGCCGTTAAATCGGTGACTACTCGAACCGGCGGTGGCGTTCGGGCTGAAACACGCCCGCGACCTCCCGACGCGCCCGGCGGCGTTCGCCGGGGGGACCGTCGCGCTCGCCGGCCTGCTCGTCTCGCTCGCCTGAGAGACCGGATTATTTAGGCACCCTCGCACTAACTGCCGGGTATGATACTCTCGGACGCGGACATCCTCGACCGGATGGAGGCCGGCGATCTCGTCGTCGACCCCCTCGACGACCCGGACCTCCAGATCCAGCCCGCCAGCGTCGACCTCCGACTGGGTCGGGAGTTCCTGGAGTTCCAACGTACTAACATCTCCTGCATCCACCCCGACAGCGAGCAGGAGATCTCCGAGTACGTCTCCGAGACGGTCGTCGAGGAGGGCGAGGAGTTCATCCTCCACCCCGGGGACTTCGTGCTCGGCACCACCAAAGAACGCGTCGAGATCCCGGCCGACCTCATCGCCCACGTCGAGGGCCGGTCGTCGTTCGGCCGGCTCGCGGTCGTCATCCACGCCACCGCCGGGGTCGTCGACCCGGGCTACTGCGGTCAGATCACCCTCGAACTCTCGAACCTCGGCACCGCGCCCGTGGCGCTCAAACCGGGCACTCGGATCTCCCAGCTCATCTTCACCGAGCTCCGGACCGCCGCCGACCGCCCCTACGGCGAAGAGCGGGGCTCGAAGTATCAGGACCAGTCGGGCCCGCAGGCCTCCCGGATCGGCGGCGACCACGAGTTCGGCGGCGACCAGAAGGCCCCCGACGGGTCGGGTGACTCCCGATGAGGTTCGTCGAGGAGATCGTCGTCGAGGAGTTGCTTCCGACGGTGCGGTCGATGCTGGCCGAGGACCTCCGCGAGCGCGGGCTCACCCAGAGCGAAGTCGCGGACCTGCTCGGCATCTCCCAGAGCGCGGTCTCGAAGTACGCCAACGGCGAGGTCGAACGCAACGACCGGGTGCTCCGGGACGACCGGGTCGAGTCCCTCGTCGCCCGGGTCGGCGAAGGGCTCGCCGAGGGGACGATGAGCCGAGTCGAGGCGCTGGTCGAGATCGAGGTGCTGGTCCGTCGGCTCGAAGACCGCGACCTGCTCGCGGAGATCCACGAGCTCCAGATGCCCGAACTGTCGGGCTACGGCGGCGACTTCAACGTCCACGATCCGGAGGGCGACCTCCGGGTGACCGAACGCGTCCGGTCGTCTCTGAGGCGCGGGCTGACCATCGTCGAGAGCGCCAGCGGGTTCGCGTCGCTCATCCCGGCGGTCGGATCGAACCTCTGTGAGTGTACGCCCGACGCCGACGGCATCGACGACGTGGCCGGCGTCCCGGGCCGGATCTTCGACGTGAAGGGCCGGGCGACGATCCCCTCCGAACCGGAGTTCGGCGTGAGCGAACACGTCGCCTCCGTCCTGCTGGCGGCACGGGCCAACGGCAGCGACGCGCGGGCGGCGATGAACCTCCGCTACGACCCCGATCTGGTCGCGGCCCTGCGCGACCTCGGCCGCGAGACCGCGGCGTTCGACGCCGAGTACGACGACCTCGACGCCGCGGTCGGCGCCGCCCTGCGCGAGACGCCCGGCGCGACCGTCCTCTATCACACCGGCGGCTACGGGATCGAGCCGATCACCTACGTCCTCGGCGACGACGCCGAATCGGTGGCCGAGACCGCCCGCGACCTGCTGTGAGACGCGGCCGGGCGCCGTGACGGCGTCGGCGGGACGACCGCACGCCGGTCGACAGCTACGGCGCCCGACCGCGGACGCAGTCGGTCGCCCCTACGGCGGCGTCACGGCTTCGCCGCTTTCGTCGTTCCGTCGCGGTCCCGTACCGTCCTCGTCGCCGTTCCGGGCCTCGTCGTTCCCGTGATCGCGGCCGTCGCTCGCCCCGCGGCCGTTCGCGTCCCGGTCGTCCGAACGCTCGGCGCTCGCGGCGTCCGGGATTCGATCGATCTCTCGGTCCCCGGCCGTCTCGAAGGATTCGAGCAGGGCGTTCAGGTCCTCGGCCCGATCGGCCAGCGCGGCCACGCCGTCGGCGGCGTCGTCCAGCGCGGTCGTCTGCTCGGTCGCCGCCGCCGCGACGGTCTGGGCTTCGGCGGCGGTCTCCTCGCTGATCGCCGAGACCGCTTCGACCGTCTCGACGACCTCGCGAGCCGACTCGGCCTGTCGCTCGGTCGCGTCGCTCATCGCTTGGATGTCCCGGTTCGTCTCCGCGACCCCGTCGACGACCGCCTCGAAGGCCTCGACCGCCTCGGTGACCGTCTCGGCGCCGTCCGAGACCGCCCGCCGGGTCTCGTGAATTCCCGCCGCCGCGTCGTCGGTCTGGTCGCGGACCCGGTCGATAGAGGCCGTGATGTCCTCGGTCGCGTCGCGGGTCTGGTCGGCCAATTCCTGTATCTCCTCGGCGACGACGCCGAACCCGTCTCCGGCGTCGCCCGCGCGGGCCGCCTCGATGGAGGCGTTGAGCGCGAGCAAGTTGGTCTGCTCGGCGATTTCGGTGATGAACTCCGTCACGTCTTCGATGTCCGCGACCAGATCGCGCAGTTCCTCGATCGCCTCGACGGTGTCTTGGGTCCGGGCCTCGATGGCGTCGAGGTCCCGGACCGCGGAGGCCGCCGACTCGCGCCCGTCCTCGCCGCGTTCGGCGACGCGCTCGGCCCGTTCGGCGGCCTCGTCGGCGGCGGCCGACACCTCCTCGACGGTCGTCGAAAAGTCGTTTATGTCGGCGACGGCCGTCTCGAGGTGGTCGCTCTGTTCGGCCGCGCCGTCGGAGATCTGCCGGACGGAGTCGCTCACCTCGGCGCTGGTCTCGGTCACCTGCGAGACCGTCTCGTTCACGAGGTCGCTCTCGTCGGCGACCGCCTCGCCGAACGCGCGAACCGACCGCAGGGTCTGGTCCCACTCGTCGAGCATCTCGTTGAAGGCGCGCGCGACCGCCGCCATCGCCTCGCTGTCGACGTCCTCGTCGAGCCGACGCGTCAGATCGCCGTCGGCGCAGTCCGCCATCGCGTCGCCGAAATCGGCGGCGGTCGCCTCGAGTCGATCGCTCAGGCGCTCGGCCTCGGCGCGGGCGCGCTCGGCCTCCCGGCGCTCTCGCTCGACCTCCTCGCGGGCGCGCTCGGCTTCGGACTCGGCGGACTCGGCGGCTCGGATCTCGTCGCGCAACGAGTCGCGCATCGCGTCGAAGCCGTCGTAGAGCCGGCCGAACTCGTCGATACGCCCGGTTTCCAGCGGAACGTCGAGGTTCCCGCGTTCTATCTCCGCCGCCGACTCCGTGAGCGATTCGAGCGTCTCGGTCTGTCGCCGACCGAACCAGATCGCCGCGACGCCCAGGATGGCGATGGTCGCGACGACCATCGCCGCGAGGCTCGTCCCGACGCTGTCGCGCATCGCGTAGGCGCTGGCCTTCGGCGCGTGGGTCAACACGATCCAGTTGGTTCCCGTCACGGGCGCGTATCCGACGACCGACGACTCCGTCGCGGCGAATCCGGTCGCGTTCCGCGTCGCCGACCCATCGGCGTTCCCCTCTGCCCGCCGGGCCAGCGCCGCCGCGTCGAACGACTCGGTCTCGGTGTCGTCGGTGTCGAGCACCGTCTCGCCCCCGCCGTCCACGACCATCGTCTCGCCGGCGTCGACGGTCTGATGGAAGTCGCTCGCTCGCGCGCCCAGACTGGCGACCGCGACCACGGCGTGCTCGGTGTTTTTCGGCGGCGCGCTCACGAACGCGATGGACCGATTCCCGGAGACCGGGCTCTCGTACGGATCGCCGGTGACGTGGACGTACGACGGCTGGTTCGTTCTGTTGTCGATGGTGGCGGTGTCCCAGCCGGCGAGTTCGGACAGATTCCCGCCGACCGTTTCCCGCGAGGTACTGGCGAGTATCTCGCCCGAACGCACTCTGACGTAGTGGACCGCGACGAGGCTCCCGTCGAGCGACCGCTGTCGGTCCAGCAGATAGAGGCCGATCTCCTCGACGTTCCCGTTCTGGAACTGCTTGGCCTGCGAGAGGGTCTCAGTCTGGCGCGAGAGCCCCTCGATCCACCCGTTCAGGCCGTCGGCCTGCAGTTCCGCGGTCGAGGTGAGCTGATTCCGGACCTGCGACTCCAACCGCTCTTGGGTGTTCGCGTAACTGAACGCACCGACGGTCCCGGTCACGAGTATCACCACCAGAACGCCCACGAAGAACTTGCGAGCGTATCGACGCCGAATCGCGTCGGGAACGAGCGACGACGCGTCGACCTGCCGGAACCGCCTGTCGGAGTCCGTCATCGCGCGGACCTCGATTTCACGACCGTATAAAACCTAAGAATATATAGGTAATGTACGGGAATATATTTCTCCCCTTTCGCCGCCCGAAGGCGGGACCGCTCGCGTCCCGTTTGGCCCGTACGCTTTACCTGTCGGGCGCCGTATGACTCTCCATGTCACGCGAAGCGGCGGCCCAGCAGTTCTACGCCAGATGGGCGGATCTCTACGACGTGCTGGCGCGCTCGACGCCCGGCCTCGGACGGCTCCGCGGGCGGGCGGCCGACGCGCTGGCGCTCGAACCCGGTGACACCGTGGTCGAGATGGGCTGTGGCACGGGCGCGAACCTCCCGCACCTCCGCGAGCGGGTCGGTCCCGAGGGGCGAGTCGTGGGCGTGGACTTCACGCGGGGGATGTTGGCCCGGGCCCGCGACCGGATCGAGCGCGAGGGGTGGGCGAACGTCCACCTCGTGCGGGCCGACGCCGCCGAGGTCGAGTTTCGCGAGGCGGTCGACGCCGTCCTCGCCACGTTCGTCGTCGGGATGCTCGCGGACCCCGGCGCGGCCGTCGACCGGTGGGCGGACCTGCTGGCGCCCGGCGGCCGGATCGCGTTGCTCGACGCCGCCCAGACCGCGCGGTGGTTCGGCTGGCCCGTCAACCGGGCGTTCCGGGGGCTGGTCGTCGCGTCGTCGCCGACCGGCACGGACGGCTACGAGCGCGCGCCGTGGACGGTACTCGACAACCGCGTCGACGCCGCCCGGCGAGCGCTCCGGGCGCGCGCAGACGAGACGACCCACACCGAACACGCGCTGGGCGTGGTTCGGGTGACCGGCGGACGGATCCCGTAGCAGTCGCTCGGGGGCTGTCGGATCCGGAGGGATCGAAACAGTGGTTTCGGGGTGTCAGCCCGGGATGACAGACACTCCTTGACAGGCGTGTTCCGTGTCTGTCAATCGGTCACAGGGGTCAATGAACAATAAAACTAACTATCGGACAGATATGCGGAACCAGTCCGGAACCGGTCGCTCGTTTCGGTGACGGACCCAACTTCCGCGTCCGGGTCTCAGCGAAACGATGGCCCCGGAACCGACTCGTCTTCGGCCGTCCGCCAGGAGTGGTCGGGGGTCCAGCCGAACCGCTCGCGGGCCTTCGCGGTCGAGAACGCCGACTGCTCGCCGTCGAGATCGCAGTCGTCGGGCAGGCCGCCGAACACCGCCGCGACGGTCTCGGCGGTGGGCCGACCGAGGTAGTTGTCGTCGGCGACCGCGAGGTACGCCTCGTGGCCGGACCGATCGGCCGCCAGCGCCGCCGCGACAAGCGAGACCACGTCCCGGACGTCGACGTACGACCAGAAGTTGCCCGACCGATCGGCGGTCTCGGGGTCGAAGTCCTCCCGAACCTCGGACACCTCGTAGCGGCCGGGGTAGTTCACCCACGACGGGCGCAGGGAGGTGACCGCGATCCCGTACCGCCGGACGACCATCTCGGCGACCTCCTCGCCGACGAGCTTCGAGGTGCCGTAGGGGTCCTCGGGGCGCTTGGGGTGGGCCTCGTCGATCGGCAGGTAGTCGGGCAGCGACGGCTCGCGGGCGAACGGCATCCCGTAGAGGCTCTCGCTGGAGGTCCAGACCACGTCGGCGCCGACCGTCCCGGCGGCGACGAGCACGTTGTACGTACACTCGACGTTGTTGCGGAACGTCTCGGTGCCCGGGTGGGTGCCCGCGACCGGGATCGACGCGCAGTGGACGACCTGATCGGGGTCCTCGCTCTGGATCAGCTCCCACGCCTGCCCCTGGTCGGTCAGATCCGCCGCGTAAAAGCGGGCGTTCTCCCGGTCGCCGGGCGGGCGTTCGAGGTCGACGCCGACCACGTCGTGGCCGTCCGCGGCGAGGCGCTCGACGATCCAACTCCCGATGGCGCCGGTCGCGCCGGTGACGAGTACGTCCATAGTCTCGGCTCGGACCGCGGGGCAAAAACGGTGGGGCTTGCGGCGAGCGCGGGGCGATCGCGCGGTCGGCCGGTCGAGGGTCGGTCGTCAGCGGGGTCGGTTCTGGGCCGTCGAGGTCGGGGCTCAGTCGTCGGCGGGCGCGGTCGGCGGGGACATCTCGACGGGGTCGGCGTCGACGCCGAGTTCGTCGAGGGCACACTGAGCCGCACGCTTGCCCGACACCAGCATCGCGCCGAAGGTCGGGCCCATCCGCGGGAGGCCGTAGGTCGTCGCGGTCGCCATCCCGGTCGCGATCAGGCCGTCGTGGACGACCCCCGTGTGGTCGACGACCGCGTCCTCGCTCTCGCCGACCCACATCGAGTCGTGGCCGGGCGAGTCGTGGCCGGGCGCGCCGTACGAGTCGTCGCCGGTCTGGTCCATCCCGGTGGCGTTTTCCTTCGCGTCGCCGATGCCGGGCGCGTCGAGTACGCCCCGTTCGTCGAGCTTCGAGACCGCCATCGCGTCGTGGCCGGTCGCGTCGATGACGAGGTCGGACTCGACGGCGATCGGGTCGACGCAGGTGATCTCCCGGGGCAGGGCGTGGACCGGCGTCCAGTTCATCACGATGCCGCCCACCCGGTGGTCCTCTCGGATCACGATGTCGGTGAACTCGGTCATGTTCTGCATCTTCGCGCCCGCGTCGCAGGCCGCCTTGATGAGACCGGAACACGCCTCGGGACCGTTCGCGACGAACAGCCCCTCGCTGTCTTGGGCGGGCTTGTAGTCGACCTCGAGTTCGTCGAGGATCTGCTGGGCCGGGTCCCGGACGGTCACCTTGTTCATCAGGAAGCCGCCGAGCCAGAACCCGCCGCCGAGGTAGTTGTTCTTCTCGACGACCATCGCCTGGACGCCCCGGTCTGAGAGTTCCTTCGCGGCCATCAGCCCCGACGGGCCGCCGCCGACGATGATCACGTCCGAGTCGGTGAAGTCCATGAACTCCTCGGTCCACTCCTGTCCGATCGCGCGGGTCACTTCCGCCTCGCCGACGTCGCTGAACTGGTCGAATTCGCGCATACAACCTAGTAGTATTATTCCGTGGTGAAAGTCGTTGCGGTGCGGCTTCGGGCCCGCCCGGACGAGCAAATCACCGCTTTGAGGCGCCGAAAACCGTGATATCTCGACTCTCGGAACAGTTATGCGTGGCTGGCGCCTCCCTATACTTGCAATGGCAAACGGAACTGTTGATTTCTTCAACGACACTGGCGGCTACGGTTTCATCTCGACGGACGACGCGGACGGCGACGACGTATTCTTCCACATGGAGGACGTTGGCGGCCCCGACCTCGAAGAGGGAACGGACATCGAATTCGACATCGAACAGGCCCCCAAGGGCCCGCGCGCGACGAACGTCGTCCGCGCGTAAGTCGGAACACAACGTCCCGCACGGGACGCGATATAGCGATTTTTACGGACCGATCCGGCCGAGAGCGACGCCGCCGTCACTCGAGGTCGCCCTGCCGAATCGCGCGCTCGGCCTCCCGGAGCGCGTCCTTGGGGTCGAACTCGGCGACGATTCGCTCTAAGGCGGCCTCGTCTGCGTCCCGCAGGTCGCGGGCGTGCTCGGTCACGTTCGGCACCGCCCGCAGGATGTTGTCCACGATCGGGACCGCGACCGACCGCGCCGACCGCGAGAGGGGATTCAGATCGATCACGATCTCGGTCTTGCCCATCTCGGCGAGCGCCTCGGCCCGGTCGCCGTCTTCGAGCGGCACGACGACCACGTCGGCGGCGTGGATGCCGTCGGCGTCGACCTTCGCGCGCTCGTGGTCGAGCCCCGGAATCCGGGCGTCGGCCGCCAGTCCCTTCACCGACTCGGCGCCGTGCTCGCGGAGGTGGTCGGCGATGGCTCGCATCCGTTCGTCGGTCCGGTTGAACAGATTGACCTCGATGTCCGCCTCGACCGCCTCGGCGAGTTCGACGATCTCTCCCGGGACGAGCGCCGCGACGTTGCCGTTGACCGACAGCACCGGCCGGTCGGCCAGCAGGAGGTGGGCCGCGGCCGCCCGCGCGGCGTCGTCGGCGCTGGGCAGGGTGCGCTCGCCCAGCAGGTAGTCGAACGCCTCGCCGCGACCCTCCGCGATGAGCCCCTGTCTGCTGGTGATGCCCTTCTCGACGCCCTCCTCGATGCGGTGGCGGGTGAGCAACGACTCCTGTCGGGGGTGATCCTCGGGAATCTCGGTCATACTCGTGGCTTGCCCCATATCACCGAAAAGGCGTCGTTACGTCCGACCGCGGGGCGGACGATCGCCGTCACTCGATTTCGGGGTCGCGTTCGGGCGTCCGGTCGCGCTCGTCGGCCGCGGGCTCGCGGTCGAGCGACGCCCGGGCGCTCTCGGGGGTCTCGGTTTCGAGCAGGCGTTCGAGCCGGCTCTCGAACTCCGCCTCGGTGAGTTCGCCGCGGGCGTACCGCGCCCGAAGCGCGTCGAGCGCGTCCTGCTCGTCGCTCTCGTCGACCCCGCGGTCGCGGTACCACTGAGCGAGACCGACCGCCAGCGGGATCAGTCCGCCGCCGATCGGGAACGCCATCCACCACCACGAGACGCCCGCGGCGAGCAACGCGACCGCAAGCACCCCCATGAGTACCATGCTCGCGCCGACGGCGATGGTTTCGAGCGCGCCGTCGGGGTCCTCGCCGTACCCGGAGCGGGTGTCGGGACTGCGGTCGCCCATACGCGATTTCGCGCCCGCGATCACCGAAAAGCTATCGCTACTTTCGGAGCGTCGCGCCCGCGGGATGGACCTCGCAGGCGTCGGCGTCGTAGCCCGCGTCGGTCAGGCCGGTCCCGAGCGCGAACACGGTCTCGCCGAGCATCGCCATCGCGGCCTCGCCGCCGGCGGCGGTCACGTCGGCCAGAACGCCCTCGACCTCCGGCGTGAGGAGGTCGGCCGATTCGGCGAACTCCCGGGAGGCGTCCATCAGCATCGGCAGGGTCGGCGTCTCGACCAGTCGGACCAGCATGTCGACCCCGACCGACGAGAGCCGTTGGGTGTTGCCCGACAGCACCGCCTCGGTCGAGCGTTCGCCGAGGGTGAGATACTCGATCCGACCCGCGGCGGGCACGCCGTCGAGCCGGTTGTACTCGGGCGCGCCGGGGTCGAGTCGAATCGGGACGCCCCCGCGGGCCTGCGCGACCACGTCGCCGAGCCCGGTGCCCGACTCGACTTCGGCGGCGTGGGCGAGCGCGATCAGTTCGTTCGCCGAGCGCTCGCAGTCGAACGCCCGGTTCGCGGCGAGCGCGGTCCCGAGCGCGGTCGCCCCCGAGACGCCGAAGCCGGCGCCGACGGGCAGGTCGGTCCGGGCGGTCACGCGCGCCTCGGCGTCGAGCGCGTCGAGCACTCGCGTCACCGCCTCGATCGCGGCGGGCTCGTCGTTCAGTTGCATCGCGGTCTCCGCGGCGGGCTCGACGTCGACGGTCACGCCCTCCGAGAGGGTCACCCCCGCGCCGCGCGACCCGGCCTGCTCGGGGTCGTCGGCGTCGTGGACGCTGAAAAAGCCCGTGACGTGGCCCGGCACGAACGCCCGCGCCGACTCTCGGTCGTCAGTCATCGCCCGCATCTCGGGAGCGGTCACGTTTAACGGTTACAATCTCGGGCCGCGGTGGCCCGTTTCGAGCCGGACCGCGGACCCCCGACCGAGCGCAGACTCGGGCGCGACGCCACAGAAACGGACGTCAGCTCAGAACGAGTCCTACGGGCTCAGCCGTTGGCGATCGCGCGGGAAGAGGACGGCCTCCCGGATGTTCTCCAGCCCGAGCATCGTCATGACGAGCCGTTCGCCGCCGAGCCCCCAGCCGGCGTGGGGCGGCATGCCGTACTTGAACATCTTGGTGTAGTAGTCGAACGCCTCGGGGTCGAGACCCTGCTGTTCGAAGCCCTCCACGAGCCGGTCGTAGCGGTGCTCACGCTGGCCGCCAGAGACCAGCTCCATCGAGGGGTGCATCAGGTCGAAGCCGGTCGACAGCTCCGGATCGTCGTCGTGGTCTTTGATGTAGAACGGCTTGATCTCGCTGGGCCAGTCGGTGATGAAGTAGTGCGAGCCGACGTCGTCGCCGAGCGCGGTCTCGCCCTCGGTCGGCAGGTCGTCGCCCCACACGAGCTGGTCGTCGAGCGCGCCGGTGGCGTTGATGCGCTCGATGGCCTCCTCGTAGGTCAGCCGGGGGAACTCGCCCGACGGCGCCTCGAACTCCTCGTAGCCCAGCGCTTCGAGCTCGGCCTGACAGTTCTCGGCGACGCCCTCGTAGGCGGCCTTCACCACCGTCTCGCAGGCGTCCATCGCGTCCTCGTAGTCGAAGAAAGCGCTCTCGAAGTCGATCGAGGTCGCCTCGTTGAGGTGGCGGGGCGTGTTGTGCTCTTCGGCCCGGAAGATCGGCCCGATCTCGAAGACGCGTTCGAGCCCGGAGCCGACCATCAGCTGCTTGAACAGCTGGGGCGACTGGTTCATGAACGCCTCTTGGCCGAAGTAGGTGATCGGGAACAGCTCGGTGCCGCCCTCGGTGCCGGTCGCGACGATTTTCGGCGTGTTGATCTCGGTCGAACCCAGCTCGCGGAACGCCTCGCGGACCGACCGCAGGATCTCCGCGCGGATCTCGAAGATGGCCTTCTGCTCGTCCTTGCGGAGGTCGAGGGTCCGGTTGTCGAGTCGGGTCGAGAGGTCGGCGTCGACCTTGCCCGAGGGGTCGAGCGGGAGCTCGGGCTCGGCGGCGGCGATGACCTCGACCGAGTCTGGCACGATCTCGACGTCGGTCGGAGCCCGGGGCTCTTCCTCGACGTCGCCCGAGACTTTCACCACGCTCTCGCGGTTGACGTCCGTCCCGGTCTCGACCAGGTCGTCGTCCATCTCGTCTTTCTCGAACTTGACCTGAATCTTGCCGGTGGTGTCCCGGACGATGAGAAAGGCGATGCCGCCGAGGTCGCGGATCTCGTGTGCCCACCCGGCCACGGTGACCGTGTCGCCGGGTTCGGCGTCCGCGGTGTACGTTCGGTCTTGCATACCTCTCGATTCACGCGGCCCGGTCTTAAACGCGGTCATTTTCCGCGCGACCGGTCGCCGCGCTCGCGGTGGGCACGGCGTCCCGACACCGGAACCGCCGCGTGCCGGCCGCCACCGGCGTCGCTGTATCCCCGGGTAGCGAAAACGGAACAGTTCTTTTGAGGCCGCCCTACGACACCGAACGTATGAGCGACGAACGCCTCGACGACCTCGACAAGTACATCATCCACATGCTCCAGCGCGACGCCCGGAAGGCGTCGACGAGCACCATCGCCGAACACGCCGACGTGTCGGCCAGCACCGTCCGCCACCGGATCCGCCAGCTCGAGGACGACGGTGTCATCACCGGCTACCATCCGGCGGTCGACTACGAGGCGGCCGGGCTCCAGCTCCGGACGCTCATCGTCTGTTCGGCCCCGATACCCGACCGCGAGGCGCTCGCCCAGAGGGCCAAAGAGGTCGAGGGCGTGGTGGCGGTCCGCGAGGTGATGACCGGCCACGAGAACATCCACATCGAGGTCGTCGGCACCGACGGCGACGATCTGAGCCGGATCGGCCAGGAGCTCGACGAGCTCGGGCTCGAAATCGAGGACGAGGATCTGATCCGCAACGAGTACGAGAACCCCTACGAGGGCTTCCGGACGTTCGAAGCCGACGACGCCTGAGGAGCGTTTCTCCCCGGATTCCCAGCCGCGGTAGCCACGGCCGTCGCGATCTCATTCCTTATCCCCGGAACGACAATATATTCTAAATATATTCACGGACCGGGCATTAATCCGATCCATTTATTGCTATCCGTGATCTACGGTCGGGTGACGGAACCATGCAATCGTTACGACTCGACCGTTCGTCGAGAGACGCTCGCGGACCGACCACGTTAGACTCACGGCCGAGAATCCCTGCCGTTTCCTTCGGAGGAGGTGAGTTCGAATGTCCCGAAACGGACCGACCGCCGGGCTGATGTCGGCCGTCGGATCGGGGACCGCCGCCGGGTCCGCCCGTCGGCGTCGTGCCCTCGTCGTCGGGGGCGGTCACGTCGGGCGCCTGCTCGCCGAGCGTCTCGCAACCGACTACGAGGTGACGTTTCTCGCCACGGCACCGGAGGCGGCCCAACGAGCCGACGAATCGACCGTGACCGCCAGACACGTCGAAGAGATCAGCGCAGAAACGCTCGACCGGATCGGCGCCGGGGAGGCGTCGCTCGCGGTCGTCGCGTCGCGGACCGACGGCAGTAACCTCCTCGCCGCGCAGTTGCTCCGGACCCGGTTCGGCGTCGACAGGATCCTCATGCTGGTCAACGACCCCGACCGCGTCGACTCGCTCGAAACCCTCGACGTCGACGCGGTGTGTGCTTCCGATCTGGTCGCGTCGAGTGTTAACGACCGCCTCAAACGCTCTTCCGGGGAGAGTTGACCATGGGAAAGGAACTCGAACGAGACCTCGGACTGTTCGCGGTGATCGCTATCAGCATCGGCGCGATGATCGGCAGCGGTATCTTCATCCTCCCCGCGCTCGCGCTCAAGATGGCGGGTCCGGCGGTCATCCTCGCGTATCTGGCGGCGGGCCTCCTCGTGCTCCCCGCGGCGTTGAGCAAGGCCGAGATGGCGACTGCGATGCCCGAAGCCGGCGGGACCTACATCTTCATCGAACGCGGGATGGGCCCGCTACTGGGCACCATCGCCGGGCTCGGAACCTGGTTTTCGCTGTCGTTCAAGGGCGCGCTCGCGCTCGTCGGTGGGGTTCCGTACCTCGTCGTACTGTTCGACCTCCCGGTGAAGCCGGTGGCGCTCGGACTCGCCGCCTTCCTCGTCGCGGTGAACATGCTCGGCGCCAAGCAGACCGGCCGGCTCCAGGTCGGCATCGTCGCCGCGATGCTCGCCGCGCTCGTCTGGTTCGTCGGCGGCGGGGCCGGGTCGATCGAGGCCGCCCAGTACGAGGGCTTTTTCGCGAAGGGCGCCGGCGGACTGTTCGCCGCGACAGGACTCGTGTTCGTCTCCTACGCGGGTGTGACGAAGATCGCCAGCGTCGCCGAGGAAGTCGAGAACCCCGACCGAAACATCCCGCTCGGGATCCTCGGCTCGCTGGGCTTCACGACGTTGCTGTACGTTCTCATCGTGTTCGTCGTCGTCGGGATCGTGCCCGGCGAGGCGCTGTCCGGGTCGCTGACGCCGATGGCCGACGCCGCGGAAGTCGCGCTCGCCCAGCCCGGGGTCGTCATCGTCGTCGTCGCGGCGGTGCTGGCGCTCGTGAGCACCGCCAACGCCGGCATCCTCTCGTCGTCGCGGTACCCCCTCGCGATGAGCCGCGACAAGCTGATGCCCGACTCGCTCAGCACCGTCAGCGATCGGTTCAACACGCCGACGCGCGCCATCTCGCTCACCGGCGTGGTGATGCTCGCGCTGATCGCGTTCGTCCCGATCCTCGACATCGCGAAGCTCGCCAGCGCGTTCCAGATCCTCGTGTTCGTGTTCATCAACGTCGCCGTCGTGGCGTTCCGCGAGGGCGACGTCGAGGACTACGACCCGGCGTTCGAGTCGCCGCTCTACCCGTGGACGCAGGCGTTCGGCGCGGTCGGCGGCCTCGCGCTCCTCACCCAGATGGGGACCGTGGCGCTGCTCGGGTCGGCGGCTATCATCGCGGGGTCGGCGGTGTGGTACGTCGTCTACGTCCGCGACCGCATCGACCGCGAGGGCGTCGCCAGAGACGCCGTCCGGCGGTCGATGGGCCGGCGCGTCGTCGAACGGACCCGCTCGGCGGTCGACGGCGCCGGCGGCTACGAGGTGCTCGTCCCCGTCACCGAGGACACCTCAGAGGAGCGTGAGGCCGCGCTCCTCGGCGTCGCGGCCGACCTCGTCAGGCAGGGCTCGGGGACGGTCCGGGTGGTCCAGTTCGACGAGGTGCCCGACCAGACGCCCCTCGAACAGGCCTCGGCGACCCAGTCGCCGGCCGACATCCGGTTCGAAGAACGGACCGACCGGCTCGCGGCCGACGTCGACGTGCCCGTCGAGTACGGCGAGATCGTGAGCCACGACACCAAGCACGCGGTCGTCAACTTCGCCGACCACCACGATACCGACGTGATCGTGCTCGAACGCGACTCGACGCCGCGCCGGTTCGGTCTGTTGCGCAACGACTTCGAGTGGGTCCTCGACCACGCGCCCTGCGACGTGCTCGCGGTCGACGACCGGGGGTTCGACGCCGTCGGCGTGCTCGGCATCGTCACTGATCGGGGCCCCTACGACCCGCTGAAGGTCGAAGTCGCGAACGCGCTCGCGGCGCAAGTGGGCGCGGAGATCGAACTGCTCTACCCGGTTTCGCCGTCGGCCACGCCCGAACGCCGCGAGACGCTCCGGGACTACCACGCCGAACTCGAATCGGTCTGTTCGGTGCCGGTCGAGTCTCGACTCGTCGAGACCGACGGCGACGCGCTGGCGGATCTGGCCGACGCGACCCACGCGGTCGACATCGCGGTCGTGGGCGACGACGGCGGACAGGTCCGCCGGACCCTGTGGAGTCGCTCGCACGAACAGATCGTCGACGAGTCCGAGACGCCCTCGATCCAGGTGTACCCCCACCGGTCGCGGCGTCCGGGGCCGGTCGGAAAACTCCTCGAACGACTCGCCTTCTAGGCGTCTTTCGCGGCGTCGACGGTCTCTGCGACCGCGTCGACGCCCTCCTCGTGGACGAGGTCGCCGACGACCACGGTGTCGGCGTGCCGGGCCATCGCGTACGCCGAGTCGTAGTCGTGGATGCCGCCGCCGTAGAAGAGCGTGGCCGCGTCGAGCGCCTCCTGAGCCGCCGCGACGACCTCCGGGTCGCCGAAGGTGCCCGAGTACTCGACGTAGACGATCTCCTGGCCGAGCATCTGTTCGGCCAGTTCGGCGTAGGCCGCCACGTCCTCGACCGACTGGTCGCAGTCGGCGCCGGTGAGTTCGGCCACGCTCGCGTCGGGGTTCATGATGATGTAGGCTTCGGTCGTCGTCCGGTCCCAGTCGACGTCGGTGATCCGGACCCACTCTTTGTGTGCGCCCGTCACCCACGAGACGCCGCCCGCGTTGAGCACGACCGGCACGAGGTAGCCGTCGAGCGCCTCGTCCTCGACGACGACCGCGGGGTTGCTCGGCTCCTGATACAGGGGGACGTCGTACTTCGCGCAGGCGTCGATGACCTGCTCCATCTTCTCGCTGGTCACGTCGAGCGTGCCGCCGATTTCGAGCGCGTCGGTTCCGGTCCGACAGACGTCCTCGAAGGTCTCGCCCTCCACGAGACGCTTGTCGGGGTCGATCTTCAGGACGTGGTCCCAGTCGTCCCACGGTGCAGTCATTGTTCGAGTTAACCTCGAGGCGGGCTAAAACCCCTTCGGAACGACCTTTCGTTGCGGGCGGTGCCTGAACGCGTCGCCCTTGCAAACGCTCGATCGAAAACCGCCGAAAGAGCAGAGTCCCCGAGCCTGCGTTCGCTTTTCCCGGCCAGACGCCGTCACGGAATCTCGCTTGTCACTTCCTCCCGCCCGCACTGTGGCGCGATTAGTTGTGCCAACCACGATCGGGTTCGGTCGGTGGAAAGGCGTAGCCGACGACGAGCATGCTCGTCGCCACCGAGACGACCAGCACATCCGCGAGCCACGATGGATATGCGCCCGACAGTTTTGCCACAGCCAGCGGGATGGCCCACCCGGACGCAAACAGCACCAGCGATCCACCGAGCAACCGGGTTCGGTCGTCCCGGAGGAAAACGACTCCGAACGCCGCGATACCAATCGCAAACAGGCCCAAAAGCGTGAAAAAGGCGGTACTGATCGTGACCGGCAGGACAGTCACGTTGGGTACGAGATCGCTGGCACGCGCCAGGCTCGCCCACCCAACCAAGACGATGGTCCCCACCGGTAGTGACGCCACGAACGCAACCCCGACGATCGCTGTCATCGGGGTGCGGTCGGCGAGAGACTGATACGACCTGAGCAACACGAGCGGTGCGAGGGCGAATCCGATGCCGAACGGAATCGCAGAGAGCGCCCACGAAAACGGAACGCCGGCCAGACTCTCACTGTAGAGGCCACTGGCGGCCTCGACCAAGAGGATCGCGCCAGCGACCCCCAGTAGTCGCCCAGTCCAGCGCTCGATTTCGGGCCGTCCGCTGTCGGCGAGGGACATACCGGAGAGATCCGAGGCTCGAACATAATAGTAATGCATTCTACAACTCTCCTCCAAACCGGTCTGATTCTGATAGGTGCCGCGCCGGAGAGCAAACACCACGACCCTACCGAACCGGGTGTCTCGGGTCCGGTCTCGCTTCCAGACAGCGACTCCGGACTCCCTTACACCTAGTCGGCTTTCGCCTGCCAGCTCCGGAGCCGGTCTTCGCTCACGCCCTGCACTTCCGACGCCACCGTCTCGACCTCGGCGTCTTTCAGGTCGTCGACGCTCTCGATGCCCGCGGCTTCGAGCTTCTCGGCGGTCTTCGCGCCGATGCCGTCGAGGCTCTCGAGGTCGGTGCCCGACTCGCTGTCGCGGGCCTGAAACTCCCGGTAGTTGCAGATCGGACAGCCCAGTTCCCACGGCTCGTCGCCGTTGTGGACCACCAGCTCGGGCAGGTCGTGTTCCTCGCACCGCTCGTCGGTGACCTCGATGTCGCCCCGACGGGGGAGCGGCAGCGAGTAGTCGCAGTCGGGATAGCGCGTACAGCCCACCAGCCGCGAGCCGTTCTGGAGGTGCTTGATGGCGAGTTCGCCGCCGTGTTCGTCGGCGCAGTCCGGACACTCGCCGATGACCTCGTCGTCGGCCTCGTCGGCCTCTTCGGCCTTGCAGAGTGGACAGCCGTGGACGAACGTCTGGCGGCCCGCGAGCATCTTGACGTGGTGGAGGTCGTGGTCGTCGCAGGTCTCGTCGAGGATCAGCGGCTTGCCGGTGTTTGGCAACGGCAGGGTGTACTCACAGTCGGGGTAGCCGTCACAGCCGACGAAGTACGACCCCCGACGACTCTGGCGCACCAGTAGCTCCTCGCCGCAGTCGGGACACGGCCCGAGGGTCTTGTCGGCCTTCAGCGACTTCTGGAGCAGGTCGCCGACCTCCTCGCGGGAGTCCCGAAGCTCGTCGAACACCTGCTGGAGGTACTCGCGGGACTCGTCGGCCACCTCGTTCAGGTCGGCCTCGCCCTCCGCGATGGCGGTCATGTCGGCTTCGAGGTCGCTGGTCATCTCCTCGCTGACCACCAACTCGGCGTACTCCTCGGCGGCCTCCACGACCGCCTTCGCCAGCTGGGTCGGGCGCGGCGGGTCGCCCTCGACGTAGCCCCGGTCGTAGAGTTTCTCGACGGTGTTGTGGCGGGTCGACTTCGTCCCCACCCCAAGCTCCTCCATGGTCTCGATGAGCCGCGACTGGCCGTACCGCCGGGGCGGCTGGGTCTGTTTGTCCTCGATGCGGGCGTCGGTGATCGCGAGGGACTCGCCCTCGGTCACGTCCGGGACGTAGTTCTCGGTGCTGTTGAAGTAGGGGTAGACCGCGTGGTAGCCCTCTTCGAGCAGGCGCTTGCCGTTGGCCTTGAGCCGGTGGGTGTCGCCGTCGGCCTCGACGCCCGCGACGACCTTGAGGTGTTCCCACGTCGCCGACTCGGCCACCGTGGCGAAGAACCGCCGGACGACCAGCTCGTACACCTCCCACTCGTCGTCGTCGAGTTCGCCCTTCGTCGGGACGTCCTCGGTCGGGTGGATCGGCGGGTGGTCGGTGGTCTCCTCGTCGCCCTCGGTCGGTTCGATCTCGTCGGCCCCAAGCAGGTCCTCGGCGTCGTCGCCGAAGTGGTAGTCCCCGGCGAAGGCGTCGAGCAACTCCTCGGGGTCCAGATCGTCGGGGTACACCGTGTTGTCGGTCCGGGGGTAGGTGACGTACCCCGCGGTGTAGAGATCCTCGGCGATGCTCATCGCGCGCTGGGCCGAGTAGCCGAGGCTCCCGGCCGCCCGGATGAACTGGGTGGTGTTGAACGGCGCGGGCGGGTCGTCGGTCCGGGTCCGCCGCGAGACGCGCTCGACGATCGCCTCGGTCG
This sequence comes from Halorussus marinus, assembly GCF_004521895.1. Classification (NCBI taxonomy): domain Archaea; kingdom Methanobacteriati; phylum Methanobacteriota; class Halobacteria; order Halobacteriales; family Haladaptataceae; genus Halorussus; species Halorussus marinus. Next base: position 79,446 of record NZ_SBIR01000002.1, on the reverse strand, counting down.
CGGCTTCGAGCGCCTCGAAGGCGGTCTCGGCGGCCGCCTCGTCCCAGACGCGCTCGGCCTCGTTGTCGTCCTCGTCGAGATAGAAGTACTGGGACTCGAACTCGGCGGTCTCCTCGTCGGTCTCTTTCAGGAGGTCGGCGAACAGCTCCCAGTAGTCCTCGGGGTCGAACGCCTCGATCTCGCGCTCTCGGTCCACGATGAGCTTGAGGGTCGGGCTCTGGACGCGCCCGACGGAGATGAAGTCCTCGCCGAGCTGGCGGGCCGAAAGCGAGAGAAATCGGGTCAGGGCCGCGCCCCAGATGAGGTCGATCTCCTGGCGGGCCTCGCCCGCGGCCGCGAGGTCGAAATCGAGCTCGTCGGGGTCGGCGAACGCGTCGACGACCTCGTTTTCGGTGATCGAGGAGAACCGGACCCGCCGGATCGGCACGTCGTCGTTGGCCTCCCGGACGAGCTCCCAGGCCTCCTTGCCGATGAGTTCGCCCTCGCGGTCGTAGTCGGTCGCGATGGTGACCTGATCGGCGTCCCGGGCCAGCAGTCGGAGGGTGCGGACGATGTTCTCCTTGGTGGCTTTCTTCTCGATTGGCGCGTCGATGAGCTCGACCGGTTCGACGTCGCGCCAGTCGTTGTACTCGTCGGGGAAGTCGACCCCCACGACGTGGCCCGACAGCCCGATGCATCGCTTGCCGCCCCACTTGTAGACGTTGACGCCGTTTCGCCGCTCGGCCTCCGCCGACTCGCCGCTCAAAATCGCGGCGATGCGCCGGGCGGCGTTGTCCTTCTCGGTGATTATCAGCTCCATGCCCCACCTCCGGTCGGCTCGCGTCGCCCGGCGCGAAGGCCCGCCGGGGGTCGCTGGTCGGTCATCGTGTTCCCGGTAGGACAACAGACCGCCTAAAGCTTTCGCCGCGAGAAATCGCAAGCGGGCGGCGGGACAGACGCGCTCACGCGCGGGTCCGCCGCGGGCGCCTGACGCGTGGCGACCGGCCGCTCGCGACCCCCGCGACGCCGACCGCGACTCCCGGCAGGTCCGACGGGGAACCCGCGCGTTTAAGAACTGATCGCCCGATTGACCACTGAGTAGTGTCCGAGAGCACCGACAGCCGCGTCGACATGACGACCGGAGCGATCACGCCGAAACTGACGAGCCTCGCGTGGCCGCTGGTCGCGGGCAACCTCCTCCAGACGTTCTACAACCTCGCGGACATGTTCTGGGTCGGCCGAGTCAGCCCCGAGGCGGTCGCGGCGGTCTCGCTGATGTTCCCGACCTCGTGGATGTTCGTCTCGGTGGCGATGGGACTGACCGCGGCCTCGGTCGCGCTGGTCTCCCAGCACGTCGGCGCGGGCAACGACCGACAGGCCGACAACGTCGTCGCTCAGACGCTGTTGCTCACGGTCGCGGTGTCGGTGACGCTGGCGACGGCCGGCTACACGTTCCGCGAGCCCCTCGTCACGCTCGTCGGCGCGCGCGGGGAGGTCTACACCGCGGCGCTCGCCTACATCGAGGTGCTTTTCGTCGCGATCCCGTTCACCTTCCTCTTTTTCGTCTTCCGGGCGGTGCTCCGGGGCGCCGGCGACACCAAGACCGCGATGTGGCTGATGGTGTTTTCGGCGGGGCTCAACGTCGTGCTCGACCCCTTCCTGATCCTCGGGTACGGCCCGTTCCCGGCGTGGGGCACTCGCGGCGCGGCGGTGGCGACCCTGATTTCGCGGGTCCTCGTCGCGATCGTGGGCGTCTACATCCTCGTCAAAGGCGAGTGGGGCGTCCGGCTCCGGCTGGCGGATCTCCGGCCCGACTGGCCGGTGCTCAAGAAGCTCGTCACCGTCGGCTCGCCCGCGACCGTCGACGGCGCGGCCCGGAGCTTCGCCGCGGTCGCGATGGCGGCGCTGGTCGCCCGGTTCGGGCCCATCCCGACCGCGGCCTACGGGGTCGGCGTCCGGCTGATGTCGGTGTCGTGGACCGTCTCGGGCGCGGTCGGACAGGCGGCCGCGACCGGCGTCGGCCAGAACCTCGGCGCCGACACCCCCGACCGGGCCGCTGAGGTGACCTGGAAGGCGACCGCGGGGACGATGGCGGTGCTGTTCGGGGCCGGCGGGCTCATGTTCGCCTTCCCCGGGGCGGCGATGCGGATCTTCATCGGCGACCCGGCGGTCGTCGCCGAGGGCGTGCGGTTTCTGCGCATCATCGGCCCGTTCCTCGCCTTCTTCGGCGGGCTGATGGTCGTACAGGGCGGGTTCCGGGGCGCGGGCGACACGCTGGTCGCGATGGCCCTATCGTTCCTCTCGCGGTGGGTGCTCCGGATCCCGCTCGCGGTGCTGTTCGCCTACGGCGGGACGGTCACCGTCGCGGGGCTCACCCTCTCGGGGTTCGGCTGGGGGGTCACCGGCCTCTGGTGGTCGTGGGCGGCGTCGGCGATCGGGTCGTTCGTGGTCGGCGTCCTGTGGTTCGCGCTCGGCCGGTGGAAACGCGGCGTCGTGGAGAAGGAGCCGGCGGCCACGCCCGGCGACTGAGGACTTAAATCGGAAGGCGCGGCCACCTCGTCGCGTGATCTGACAGCACGCCGCGACAGGGTCGAGACGGGAGCGCGGCGCGCCCCTCGCGGTCCGAGAACCGACGCGTCGCCCGTCCGCTACTCGTCGAGGCGCTCGCGCAACAGCCCGTTGACCGACCCGGGGTCGGCGCTCCCGCCGGTCTTCTGCATCACCTGCCCGACGAGGAAGTTGAGCGCGCCGTCCTCGCCGGCGTGGTAGTCCTCGACCGCGTCGGGGTTCTCCTCGATCGCGGCCGCGACGGCTCCCTCGACGGCGCCCTCGTCGGCCTTCCCGAGCCCCTCGCGGTCGATGACGGTCTCGGGGTCGTCGCCCTCGTCGAGCATCTCGCGGAGGACGACCTCCTCGGCGTTCTTCGTCGTTATCTCCCCGTCGGCGACCAGTTCGACGAGTCGCTTGAACTCCCCGAGCCGGTCGGCGACGTCGGTGATCGCCATGTCGCGGTAGTTGAGTTCGCCGAGCAGGTTGTCCGCGACCCACGTCGCCGCGAGGTCGGGGTCGTACTCGCCGGCCACGTCCTCGTAGAAGTCCGCGACCTGCTTCGTCGAGGTGAGCTTGCTCGCGGCCTCCGCGCTCAGGCCGTACTCCTCGCGGAACCGCTCGCGGCGGGCGTCGGGGAGTTCGGGAATCTCCAGTTGTTCCTTCCAGTCGCTGACCCGCAGGGGCGGCAGGTCGGCCTCCCGGAAGTACCGGTAGTCTTTCTCCTCTTCCTTCGAGCGCATCGAGACGGTGATGCCTCGCGACTCGTCCCAGTGGCGGGTCTCCTGGGCGACCTCGCGGCCGCGCTTGACCGCGTTCTTCTGGCGGGTCGCCTCGTAGGACAGCGCCTTCTCGGCGCCCTTGTGGCTGGAGATGTTCTTGACCTCGGTGCGGTTTGCGTCTTCGAGGGCCTCGTCGCTGATCGCGCCGTCGTCGATCTCCTCGCCGGGCACCACGCTGAGGTTGGCGTCGATCCGGAGGCTCCCGTCGCGCTGGCTGTCGAACACGCCGAGGTACTCGAGCACCTCTTCGAGCTTCGCGAGGAACGCCCGGACCTCGGCCGCGCCCCGGAAGTCGGGCTCGGTCACGATCTCCATCAGCGGGACGCCCGCGCGGTTGTAGTCGACCAGCGTGTAATCGGCGGTGTCGATGCTCCCGCCCTCGTGCTGGAGGCTCCCGGGGTCCTCTTCGAGGTGGGCGCGCCGGATGCCGACGGTCCTGCGCTCGCCCTCGACCTCGACTTCGAGCTCGCCGTCCTGACAGATCGGCGCGTCGTACTGGGTGATCTGGAACCCCTTCGGGAGGTCGGGGTAGAAGTAGTTCTTCCGGTGGAACGCCGTCTCCGCGGGGACGTCGGCGTCGATGGCCTTCCCGACCTTCACCGCCGACTCGACGGCCGCCTCGTTCAGGACGGGGAGCGCTCCCGGCAGGCCGAGACACACCGGACAGGTGTGGGTGTTGGGCTCGTCGTCGGCCACGTCGGTCGAACAGCCACAGAAGATCTTCGTGTCGGTCTCCAGCTGGACGTGGACCTCCAGTCCGATGACGACCGCGAGGTCCTCCTGCTGGACAGCCTGAGCAGTCATTACCCGGCCGTTCGGGGTGTGAGCGTTAAAAGGCTACGGGAGCGAGCGGGCGGCTCCGAGCCGACCCCGGTCTGCCACAGCGTTTTGACCGCGCGGCCCGTATCGCCGGGCGTGACCGACGACACCCCTTCGCTGTCGCCCGAGGAGCTGTACGACACGCTCGCTCGCGGCGATCCCGTCCACCTGCTCGACGTCCGAAATCGCGACGAGTTCGAGGCGTGGCGGATCGCGGGCGAGACCGTCACGGCGACGCAGGTCCCCTACTCGGAGTTCGCCGCCGCGAAGGCCCGCGGCGAGATCGACGAGTTCGCGGCCGACCTCGACCTCGACTCGCCGATGATCGCGGTCTGTCCCCGCGGCGAGGTCAGCGCGACCGTCGCCGACCACCTCCGGGCGGCGGGGATCGACGCCCGGAACCTCGCCGGCGGGATGCACGGCTGGGCCCGGGTGTACGTCGCCAGCGAACTCCCGGCGGCGTCCGCGGATGCGACGGTCGTCCAGTACGACCGACCGGCGAGCGGCTGTCTGTCGTACCTCGTCGTCTCCGGCGGGGCGGCCGCGGTCGTCGACCCGCTCCGGGCGTTCGCCGACCGGTACGTCGCCGACGCCGAGGCTCGGGGCGCCGCGGTGACCCACGCCGTCGACACCCACGTCCACGCCGACCACCTCTCGGGCGTTCGGACGCTCGCCGAACGCGACGGCGTCGAGGCGGTTCTCCCGGCGGGCGCCCGCGACCGGGGGCTGGCGTTCGACGCGCGCTTGCTGGCTGAGGGCGACGAGCTCCGGGTCGGCGACGCGACCCTCACCGCGCTCCACGCCCCGGGCCACACCACTGAGCTCACCGCGCTCAGACTCGGCGACGCGATCTTCACCGGCGACGCGCTGTTTCTCGACGGGTTCGGCCGCCCGGACCTCGAACGCGGCGCCGACGGCGCCGCCGACCTCGCCGAATCGCTGTACGACACCCTCCGGGATCGACTGTTCGCGCTCCCCGACGAGACGGTGGTCGCGCCGGGCCACCGATCGCCCGACGCGCCGGTCGGTTCTGGGGAGGCCCACGCCGCGGCGCTCTCGACGGTTCGGGAGCGGATCTCGCTGGCCGCCGACCGCGAGGCGTTCGTCTCGCGGGTGACCGACTCGCTTCCGCCCCGACCCGCCAACTACGAGCGGATCATTCCGGCGAACCTCGGGACCGAGCGCGTCGACGACGAGGCGGCGTTCGAACTCGAACTCGGGCCCAACAACTGCGCGGTCACCCCGGACTGAGACCGGCGAACCGCGACCGCAATCCCTTCATTCTCGCGGGCCGTTCCGGAGGTATGGAACTCGACCCGGACGAGCTGTCCTCGCTCTACCGGACGCTGGCCGGTGCGGTGGTCCCGCGCCCGATCGCGTGGGTCAGCACGACCACCTCCGACGGCGTCGACAACCTCGCGCCGTACAGCTTCTTCAACGTCGTGTCGGTCGCGCCGCCGGTGGTGATGTTCGCTCCGGTGAACGACGACGACGCCCCGGAGGGGCTCAAAGACACGCCCCGGAACGTCCGGGCGACCGAGGAGTTCGTCGTCAACGTCGTCACCGAACCGCTCGCCGAGTCGATGAACGCCACGAGCGCGACCCTCCCCGCCGGCGAGAGCGAGTTCGACGACACCGGCCTCGCGCGGGCCGACTCCCGAACGGTGACGCCCCCGCGGGTGGCCGAAACTGACGTGGCCTTCGAGTGTTCGCTGTACGAGATGGTCGCCGTGGGCGACTCGACGATGATTCTCGGCGAAGTCGAGTGGGTCCACGTCGCCGACGAGGTGACGACCGACGGCAAACTCGACACCACGAAGCTCGACGCGGTGGGGCGGCTCTCGGGGAGCCGCTACACGACGATCGAGGACCAGTTCGCGCTGGAGCGACCCCCGTAAGCATGATCGGAGCCGACGCCGTCGACCGATCCGACCCCGTGACCGTCTCGCGCCTCGCCGACGACCTCCGGTCGCTCGGTGTTCGTGAGGACGACACCCTGCTGGTCCACTCGTCGCTGTCCTCGCTCGGGTGGGTCCCCGGGGGCGCTCGGGCGGTCGTCGACGCGCTGTTTGACGCCGTCTCAGCGGCGGGGACGCTGGTGATGCCGACTCACTCGCCCCAGTACGCGGACCCGACCGACTGGGAGAACTCGACGGCTCCCGACGGCGCGTCCGGCGGGATCCGGACCTCGATGGCGCCGTACCGCCCCGACGTGTCGCCGACCCGCGGGATGGGCGCGATCCCCGAGACGTTCCGGTCGTCGCCCGGCGTCGTCCGGAGTCGCCACCCCATCTACTCGTTCGCGGCGCGAGGCGCGGACGCAGACGCCGTCGTCGCCGACCACGCCTACGACGGCGGACTCGGGGAAAAATCGCCGCTCGCGGCGGTGTACGACCGCGGTGGGTCGGTGCTACTGCTCGGGGTCGGTCACGACAGCGACACCTCGCTCCACCTCGCCGAGCACCGCGCGCGGTTCGACCAGACGGTGTTGAGCGACGGCGCGCCCGTCCTGCTCGACGGCGAGCGAGCGTGGATCGAGTTCGAGCGCCCCGACTACGACGGCGGCGACTTCGCGGACCTCGGTCGGGCGTTCGAGCGCGATCGGCCGGACGCGGTCGCTCGCGGGCGAGTGGGCCACGCCGAGGCGCGACTTCTCGACCAGCGCCCGCTGGTCGAGTACGCGGTCGAGTGGTTCGAGAGAACTCGTCGGTGATCAGTCGTCGTCGGCCGCGGGCGCCTCGCTGGCCGCCGCCTCGTCGTCGATGCTCGGCGGGTACTTCCCGCGGTCGAGCACCAGATCGCTCTGCGGGCGGGCCATGCAGGTCAGCGCGTACGACTCGGCCTCCTCGTCGGTCAGTCCCCGGGCCGCGGGCTGGGTCACCTCTCCCTCGACGATCTCGGCCGAACACGCCAGACACATCCCGACCCGACAGGAGTACTCCTGGGCGATGCCCTCCTCGATACAGCGGCTCAGGATCGTCTCGGTGTCCGAGACCTCGACGGTCTCGCCCGTCCCGGCGAACTCGACGGTATAGTCGGCCATACTCCGGAGTAGACAACTCCGACACTTCACTCTTTATTCCCGGCGACCGCGTCGCGTCGGCTCGCGCCCGACAGATTCCAAATTCCGCGTATAAAGAGTTTTGCCCCCTGCGTCTCGTACCCGAAGGTATGGCTACTCACGAGCACGACGTCGTCGTCGTCGGCGCGGGAACGGCCGGCTGTTACGCCGCCGCCACCGCCAGCGACGCGGGCTACGATGTCGTCGTCGTCGAGCGGAAGGACGAGGAGGAGGCGGGCCACATCGCCTGCGGCGACGCGCTCAAGGGCGCCGACGCCTTTCCCGAGGCCATCCCGAAGTCCCAGTTGGCGTCGTCGTTCACCAACACCGACGTCGACCACGGCCGGTTCGAGATCCCACAGGAGGACACCGTCCTCGAGATCCCGGTGCCGGGCGAACTCGCGGTCATCGACCGGTGGGAGTACGGTCGGTCGATCATCGAGGGTGCCGAACGCGCCGGCGTCGAGTTCCACTACGACACGGTCGTCAAAGACGTGACCCAGCGCGAGGACGGTCGGGTCACGGGCGTCCGGGGCAAACGCGACGGGAGCGTCCAGCGGTACAACGCCGACGTGGTGGTCGACGCCGCCGGCTCGCTGTCGATCCTCCAGGACAAGGCCGACCTCGACCAGAGCACGTTCGACACCAACGTCACCTACTCGCAGTTCTGCTCGGCCTACCGCGAGATCGTCGAAGTCGAGGAGCCGGTCGAGTGGTCGGACGCGCTGGTGTTCAAGCCGACCGAACGGGCGGCGGGCTACCTCTGGTACTTCCCGCGGACCGAGACCGAGATCAACGCCGGGCTCGGCTTCCAGATGAACGAGGAGCCGATGCACCTCGTCGACGACCTCAAGCGCGACCTCCGCAATCGGCCGGAGTTCGCGGGCGCGACGGTCGAGGACAAACTCGGGGCGGCGCTCCCGACCCGCCGGCCCTACGACTCGGCGGTCGCGCCCGGGTTCGTGGCGGTCGGCGACGCGGCCGGCCACGTCAACCCCACTACCGGCGGCGGGATCGCGGGCGCGGCCTACGCCGGCAAGTACGCCGCCGAGGCCGCGATCGACGCGATCGAGGACGGCGACGTCGGCGAGGACGCCCTCTGGGAGTACAACGAGCGCGTCATGGACCACTTCGGCGCGCGCTACGCCGGCCTCGACGTGTACAACGTCTTCTCGACCGCGGTCGACGTCGACGACCTCATGGGACTGCTCGGCGCGCTCCCCTCCGACAAGCTCGCCGAGGCGCTCTACTCGGGGAGCGCCAACGTCGGCTGGTGGCTCAAGGTCCAGACCGCGATCAAGTCCATCGGCCACTGGGACCTGATCTACGACCTCTACAAGACCAAGCGCCACGCCGACGACCTCATCGACCACTATCGGGACTACCCCTCCTCGCCGGACCGGCTCTCGGCGTGGCAGGCCCGCCGGGACGCGATCATGGACGACATCTACGCGACGACCGGCGCCGAGCCTAAATACTAACGACCTTTTGCTGCGGGCGGCGCCTGAACACGCCGCCCTTGCAAAAGCTCGATCAAAAACACGGCGTCACCGCCTCCCTCCCGCCCTCGCTTCGCTCGGGCGTTCGGTCGACGGTTCCTTGGTCCGCTCGCTCACTCCGTTCGCTCGCGGTGCGACTGCAGGTACTCAACGGCGGTTAGTCAGGCTGCTTCGAGAGTCGCTACTCCCGCTGCTCTCGCAGCGTCCCGATATGGTTCTCGATACGCTCTAGGGCCGCGTCCGCGTCCATATACCCCTGTTCGTACTCGCTAAACACCGTATCCGTCTCGCGGAGGAACTCGTCTACTGCGTCTTCGATGTCGCTCATACATCCACGAAGGCGAGTCGCCGAGAAAGGTCTGATGAAGTCGCGCCGCCTCGACAGTCCACAGTTACTCCAGCAATCGCACCGCGAGCGAGGGCGAAGCCCGAGCGAGCGGACCAAGGAACCCCCGAAGGGGGTGACGCAGTGTTTTTGATCGAGCTTTTGCAAGGGCGCGGCGCTCGTGCCGCGCCCGCAGCAAAAGGTCGGGCGGAAAGAGATTTACCGGGGGAGTTCGACCACCCGCTCATGAGCGACTGGGAGTGCGCCATCGACGGTTGCGGCGAGGAATTCGACGACGTCGAGGAAGCCATCGTCCACCAGACGACCGACCACAAGCGCCGCGAGTGCAAGGTGTGCGGGTCGGTCGTCCCCGACGGCTACTTCGCGATCCGGCACGCGTTCAACGAGCACTCGCGAGCGGAGTACGTCCGGGCCTACGGCGCGAGCGCGGCGGAGGTCCGCCAGCGCGAGCGCGCACGCGACGCCATCGAAGACGCGGCCGACCTCCAGCAGGTCGTAAACCGCCTCGACGAGGTGACCGGCGGGCTCTGACTCCGGTCGGCTCCGGCCGCGCCCGACTCGGGCGAGCGCCACCCTTTTTACCGTACGGCGGCGAACGGACACCCATGTACGTCCGGGACGCGAAAAACAGGGAGGAGGTCTGGCTGCTCGACCACATCGAGGAGATGGGGCTGGACGAAACCGCGTTCCGCTCGCGAGACTACGTGGTCGCCATCGACGAGGCGTCGGGCGAGAAGGCCGGGTTCGGCCGCATCCGCATCCACAAGACCGACGAGGGCGAGTTCTGTGAGCTCACCAGCATCGGCGTGCTGGACTCGTGGCGCCGGCAGGGCGTCGGCGCCCACGTCGTCGAGCGACTGGTCGAACACGCCCGCGATCAGTCGTTCGAGACCGTCTACTCGCTGACGAGCGCGACCGACTACCTCGCGCAGTTCGGCTTCGAGGGCGCCGATGCCGCCGACCTGCCCGAACGGCTCGTCGAGCGCCTCGAAACCAAACGCGAGAACCTCGACCCCGACGCAGTCGGGATGCGTCTCGCCGTCGCGGAGTTCGAGATGCCCGACCGGCTCCGCGAGCGGTTCAAAGGCGCCCAGCCGACCGACGACGACGGCGAGCCCGAGGAGTCGGCCGAGGACTTCGGCATCGACCCCGACTCCGCGACCTACAAGTACGACACCGGCGGGTGACCGCCCCGCCGGAGCCCACACATTCTTTCTGTCCGCGTCCCTCGGTCCGGCCATGCGCGAACACGCCGACGACCCGCCGATCGAGGAACGGATCGGGAACCCGCTCCGGGAGGCCGACCAGACCGTCGCGGTCGCGGAGTCGTGTACCGGCGGCCTGATCGGCTCGCTGTTGACCGACGTGGCCGGATCGAGCGACTACTTCGACCGGAGTCTCGTCACCTACTCGTACGACGCCAAGCGCCAGCACCTCGGCGTCTCTCGTGAGAGCCTCGACGAGTCCGGGGCGGTCAGCGAACCGGTCGCCCGCCAGATGGCCCGCGGGGTCCGGGACGTGGCCGACGCGACGTGGGGCGTCGCCACCACCGGGATCGCCGGGCCGACCGGCGGGACCGACGAGAAGCCGGTCGGGACCGTGTTCGTCGGCGTGGCGTACGCCGCCGACTGGGGCACCCAGGAGTCGTACGCGACCGTCTCGCGCTACGAGTTCGACGGCGACCGCCGGGCGATCAAAGAACAGATCGCTCGCCGGGCGCTCGAGGACCTCCGCGCCGAACTCCGATAGGGAAAACCTTGTCACCCCTCCGGCGAAGGCATCGGACATGCCCCCGCGACGCGACGACGAGGCGACGGAGGTCCGACCATGAACAAGGAGGGACACGTCCTGAACGCGGTGCTTTTGAGCATCGGACTCGGGTACATCATCTACCCGGCGGGCGACGTGCCGACGTTCCGGATGATCGCCGAGGTGTCGGTGCCAGTCGTGCTCGGCGCGCTGTTCCCGGACGTCGACACCGCGTTCGGCAAGCACCGCAAGACGCTCCACAACCTCCCGGTGTTGGCGGTCATCGCGGCCTACCCCGTCTACTTCGGTAATCTCCACTACGTCTGGATCGGCGTCGCCACCCACTACGTCCTCGACGTGATCGGGAGCAAGCGCGGTATCGCCCTCTTTTACCCGTACTCGAAGGAGTACAACCTCCCGGTCGGCGTCGCGGTCTCCAGCGACCGGGCGACCGCGGTGACCGTCGCGGTCACCGGTCTCGAACTCGCGGCCATCGCGGCGGTCGTCCACCTCGACGTGCCGGTTCAGGACATCACGACCGTCGTCGCCGGACTCGTCTGACCGCCGCGACGGACCCGCGGCGGCTCAGTAGACGCCCTCGAAGCGACCGTCGTACACGATGTGATCGGGGTGGGTGGGTTCGGTCCCCGAGAGGAACAGCCGATCGATCTTCTTCCAGGAGTTCTCCCACCCGAGGTGGGCGAACTCCGCGGCACACCGGAGCCGGTGGCCCAATCCCGTCCGGTGGACCACCCGGCGTTCGACGCCGTCTCTGAGCGCGTCGACGAGCGCCCGCGCCGAGTCGACCCGGCGGTCGAACTCGACCCACGCCTCGCCGATCGTCCGCCGGAGGTGGGCGTACGAGGAGGTGTACGCCGGGAGGTCGTACTCCCGAGCCAGCCCGCGGGCCCGCCGGTCGTGGTGTCGCCAGTGTTTGGGGTTGTACGCCTCGACCGCGTCGATCCGGTCGCGGTAGGCCGCCAGATCACCGGCGTCGAGACCAACCGTGAGAAACTCCGGGTGCGGGACCAGCACCGCGGCGTCCTGACGGTCGAACTCCGCCATCGCGTCGCCGAGCGAGATGAAGTCGGGCACCGGCTCCTCGAGCCCGAGCGCGAGGACGTGCTTGCGGTTGCGCCACGACCCGGTAAAGACCTCCCGGCCCGGGACGACGAGCAGGTCCTCGTCGGAGAACCGCCGGGCGCGCTCGCGGACGTCGGGGAGCCGGGTGAAGTGTGGCGCGTACGCTATCGCGTCGAGCCCGCGGGCTTTCGCCCGCTCGACGACGCCTTCGTCGAGCACCTTGACGTGCAAGTCCACCCGAAACGGGTCGGCCTCCGTCACGTCATCTCGTTTCGACACTTCGGTGATAACGATTCTGATTCGTGGAGTAAACTCCCCGCCGGTAGTCGACTGTGGTAGCAAGCCCTATCAATCCGGGCACCAACTCGACGGTATGGGAGGCGCAGACACGACGCTCCGACCGTTCCTGTGGCGCGCGGCCAACCTCTACCCCGACACCGAGATCGTCTCGCGCACCAACCGCGGGATCGAGCGCTACGACTACGCGACCTTCGAGGACCGCACCGCCCGCCTGGCGAACGCCCTCGACGCCGCCGGGATCGAGTCCGGCGAACGGGTCGCGACCTTCTGCTGGAACCACCACCGCCACTTCGAGACGTACTTCGGCGTGCCGAACTCGGGCCGACAGCTCCACACGATCAACCCCCTGCTTCCCGACCACCACATCGAGCACATCGTCGAGAACGCCGACGACCGACTCATCTTCGTCGACGCCTCGCTGGTCGAAAAGCTCGAAGGCGCGGCCGACTCGGCGGCGTTCGACGGCGTCGAGCAGTTCGTCGTGATGGACGAGGAGGTGCCCGACACCGACCTCGCGCCCGTGACCGACTACGAGTCGTTCGTCGGCGACGAGTCGACCGACTACGACTGGCCGAGCCTGTCGGGCGACACGCCCGCCGGGATGTGTTACACCTCCGGCACCACCGGCGACCCGAAGGGCGTCGAGTACACCCAGCAGATGCTGTGGGGCCACACGATGGCGTCGCTGACCCCGCAGGGACTCCAGTTCGACGAGTCGGACGTCATCATGCCGGTCGTCCCGATGTTCCACGTCAACGCGTGGGGGATGCCGTACTCGGCGACCGCCGCCGGCGCCACCCACGTCTACCCCGGCCCGTCGCCGGACCCCGCCGATCTGGCCGACCTCATCGAGTCCGAAGGGGTCACCTTCACCGCGGGCGTCCCGACGGTGTGGCTCGGACTGCTGGAGTACCTCGAAGACAACGACGCCGACATCTCGTCGCTCGAAACCATCGTCATCGGCGGGAGCGCCGCCCCGAAGTCGGTCATCCGGCGGTTCGACGAGGAGTACGACGTCGAGGTGCTCCACGCGTGGGGGATGACCGAGACCGCGCCGATCGGCAGCGTCTCCCACCTCAAAGACGGCATGGAGGAGTGGGACGCCGACAGCCGGTACGACAAGCAGGGCAAACAGGGGCTCATCGTGCCCGGCCTCGAGTTCAAAGTCGTCGACGACGACGGCACGGAGGTGCCGTGGAACGGCGAGGACTTCGGCGAACTCTACATCAAGGGGCCGTGGGTCACCCAGTCGTACTTCAAACGGCCCGAGGCCAACGAGGAGGACTTCGAGGGCGAGTGGCTCAAGACCGGTGACGTCGTGACCGTCGACGAGGACGGTTACATCAACATCGTCGACCGCGCCAAAGACGTGATCAAGAGCGGCGGCGAGTGGATCTCCTCGCTCGAACTCGAGAACGCGCTGATGGCCCACGACGACGTGGCGGAGGCGACCGTCGTCGGCGTCCCCCACGAGCGCTGGCAGGAGCGGCCGGTCGCGTTCGTCGTCCCGACCGCGGGCACCGATCAGGAGACGCTCAAAGACGAGCTACTGGCCGCGATCAGCGAGGAGTACCCCCGGTGGTGGGCGCCCGACGAGGTCGTGTTCATCGAGGAGGTCCCCAAGACCGCGACCGGCAAGTTCGACAAGAAGGTGTTGCGCGACCAGTACGACGACCACTCGCTCGTCGACGGGGCGGTCCCCGAGGAGGCGGCCCCCGACGAGGAGTCCGAGTAGCCCCGAGCTATTTCACGTCGCGGTCCCTTCGTCCGGTATGGAGTTGCTCTCCGCGGACGTCGTTCCGGAGTACGCCCGAGACGTCAAACAGGAGGCCCGCGAGTTCGCCGACGAACACGTCGCGCCCAACGCCGAGGAGTGCTTCCGGGCGGGCGAGTACCCGTGGGACGTGCTGGAGGCCGGCCGGGACGCCGGCCTCGTCGCACAGGACATCGGCGAGGAGTACGGCGGCCGGGGCCTCGACGTCGTCGAGATGCTCGCGGTCGCCGAGGAGTGGTTCCGGGCCGACGCGGGGATCGCGCTGTCGCTCCAGCTCGCGAGCTTCGGCGCCGAGATCGTCGAGAAGTACGGCACCGACGAGCAAAAAGAGGCGTACCTCCGGCCGGTCGCAGAGGGCGACCAGCTCACGGGACTGGCGGTCTCCGAGCCCGAAACCGGGAGCGACCTCTCGGGGATGGAGACGACCGCCGAGAAAGACGAGGACGCCGACGAGTGGGTCCTGAACGGCGAGAAGTACTGGATCGGCAACGGCGTCGAGGGCGACTGGCTCACCGTCTACGCCCGGACCGGCGAGGACCCCGACAACCGCTACGGCAACCACTCGCTTTTCATCGTCCCGACCGACGCCGACGGGTACGACGCCGAGCACATCCCCGAGAAGATGGGGATGCGCGCGAGCAAGCAGGCCCACATCGTCTTCGACGACTGCCGGATCCCGGCCGACAACCTCGTCGGCCACGAGGGCGCCGGGTTCATGATGCTCGCCGAGTTCTTCAACTTCGGTCGCGTGGTCGTCTCGGGCCACGGGCTCGGGCTCGCGGCGGCCGCCATCGAGGAGGCGTGGTCGTTCGTCCACGACCGCGAGCAGTTCGGCCGCACCATCGCTGACTTCCAGGCGGTCCAGCACGGCCTCGCCGACATGCAGATCGAGTTCGAGTCCGCCCGCGCGCTGGCCTACCGGGCCGCCCAGAAGGTCCGGGACGGCGAGAACGCCGGTCGGTGGGCCGCGATGAGCAAGGTGAAGGCGACCGAGACCGCGACCGACTGCGCCGAGCAGGGGATGCAGTTCCACGGCGGGCGCTCGATCCTGACAGACCGGCGGATCGCACGGGTGTATCGGGACGTTCGCATCCCGGTTATCTACGAGGGCGCAAACGAGATCCAGCGAAACCTCGTGTATCGGCAGTCCTGAGACTTTTGTCGGTGGGGTGTGAGGTCCCTGCCATGCGCGCAGTCTGTTTCGACCTCGACGGAACGCTCGTCGAACTCCCGGCGGACTTCGAGTCGGTCTTCGAAACCGCCCTCTCGGACGCGGGCGTGAGTCCCGACTCCGACTACCACGAGTACTACACCGAGGTGTTCTTCGAGTACCTCGAGGAGTGTCACCCCGAACCCACCCGGGCGGCGATGGCCGACCTCTGCGAGGAGTTCAACTTCGTGGCCGACTTCGACGAGCTCGCGTCGGCCTACGTCGATCGGGAGGTCGACGCCGCCCAGCCCCGGCCGGGCGCCCGCGAGGCGCTCGACGCCCTCGACTGCCCGACGGCCGTGCTGACCAACGGCTCCGAGCGGGTCCAGCGCCGGAAGCTCGACCGGTACGGCCTCGCCGATCGGCTCGACGCGGTCGTGGTTTCGGGCGACGTTGGCGCGGCCAAGCCCGACCCCGAGATCTTCGCGGCGGCCAGAGACGAACTGTCGGCCGACGAGTACGCCTTCGTCGCCGACGACCTCGAACGCGACGTGCTCCCGGCGCAGGCCGCCGGCTTCGCCGGCATCTACCTCGCCGAGGACCCCGCGGACGGCGCAGATCGAGCCGACGCCGTCGTCGAGTCGCTCCGTGAGGTCCCGGAAGTGCTCGATCGAGTGTAACAGCAGTTGGTGATACGGTTTTATTCAGTTTGCAGTTCGTGAATGACTCCGTGGTTTTGCTCGATACGTGGTGCGAGTCGGTCACGACTTGTTCAGAGAGAATCAAGGGACACCACTCTTATTGATTCTCCAATAGAAAGTGGAGATATGAACTCTATTGTACTAACGGCTATATCCATCATTGTGGCTCTTTTCCTCGGATTCACCGTCTCCTTTGTCGTTGGCCCCGACCCAACAGGTATTCTCCCAGTCGTCGTAGGAGTCGTTCTGACTGGAGTATTGATACCTGTTTTTTACTTCGGAATCCAGCGGCTATTCACACCAAACGAGAGTTCGACGTGACCGATACACCCTCTGCATCTATCCGGGGTTACACTGGAAGTTCTGAATAAAAAAATGTAATACTATCGACTGGTATTTTTCACCAGCCAGCGCAGATTCGAAACTCTATGGGGACGTAGAGGTCACACCGCGAGCGAACGGTGAGCGAGCGGACCAAGGAACCGTCGAACGAGCGCCGCAGGCGCTCGTGAGGCGGTGACGGCGTCTGCGTGAGCAAAGCGAACGCAGGCTCGGGAGAGCTTCGCTCTCCCGGCGGTTTTCATGAACGTTTTGCAAGGGCGCGGCGCTCGTGCCGCGCCCACAGCAAAAGGTTCTACTGGAACATCCGAAGCGGCTGGGCCTGCGAGCTCTCGTCGGGGTCGGCCTCCTGCATCCGCTGGGCGAGTTGCTCTTTCTGGTCGCTGATCTCCTCGGCGCGGTCGACGAGGTCCTCGGTCGCGACCTCGACGCCGGTCAGCGGCGCGATGCCGTTCTCGATCAGGATGTGGGCGGCCTCCGGATCCGGGAACTGCGGATCGCTCTCGACGACCAGTCCCACCGCGTCGAACCCGCGGACGCCGGCCTCGTGGAGGAGCGCGCCGGTCGGGCCGCTGACGGCGCCGCGCTCGCTCGGGCGGCCGATGTCGTTGTCGTCGAGCCGTCCGGCCCCGTCGCCGGTGGCGACCCCGTACAGCGACGGAACGCGGTCGGCCTCCTTCTCGCGGGGGAGCCCGCTCATGTAGATCGGCGTGGCGTCGTTGTCGTCGAGCCACTCCGTGACGCAGTTCGCGAAGTCCGCGGCCGCCGAGGCCGAGACCGGCACGTCGCTCTGGAGCGCGAGCAGGTCCCGGTCGGCGTCGGCGTACACCCGGACCGGCGGGCGGACCTCGCGGCTCCCCGACTCGTAGACCGAGATGCGCGGCAGGCCCTCACACTCCAGACTGGCGTAGTAGGTCATATCGAGCGTCTCGACGAGGTGGTCGGTCGCGAGCTTGCCGACCAGCCCGACGCCCGGCAGTCCTTCGACCATCGTCGGGCTGTCGAGATCGACGTCCTCATCGTGTACGGTGACGTGCGCCATACCGGCCCATTGGACCAGCGAGCGCATAAAGGAGGGGGCCGGCTCGCTGGCGCGTCGCACGGACGGCGCGGTCGAGCGGGCTATCGGTTCACGAGCTCGTAGGGGTCGGCCCCCTCGGGGAGCGGAGAGTCGTACTCCGCGTCGGCGGTGCGGTCCTCGAACTCCGCCCGGGCCTCGGCCAGCAGTTCGTCGTCGTCGAGCAGGTCGTACAGCGTTCCGGCGATCACCTTCGCGGCGAACTCCATCCCGCCGGTGCCCAGATCCGCGCCCGCCGCGACCGCCTGCCACGAGTGAGCCGGCGTGCCGACCGGCCACGTCGCCGCCTGGAACCGACCGAGCGGGACGTTCCACGACACGTCGCCCGAGTCGGTCGAGTACGACCCCGTCACGCCCTCGTCGACGGCGTCGATCGGTTGGGTGAACATCGCGGCGTCGTCGGCCTCCTCGCGGCGGTCTTCGGGGAGCTGTGCGAGCGCGCCGTCGACGTCGCCGAGCGTCTCCCGGAGCTCCGCGGCGAACGCGGCCTGCTCGTCGTCGAGGGGAAACTCCGCGTCCGCCATGTTCTCCCGGATGGCGTCCCCGAGCGCGTGATTGGGGAGGACGCCGTACATCCCGCTGGTCTTGGTGGTGTCGAGGTCGGTCTGGGTCATCAGGGCCGCGCCCTCGGCGACGTCCCGAACCCACTCGCTGATGCGTTCGACCTGTTCGCGCTCGGGCGCCCGGACCAGATACTCGACGCTGGCCTGGGGCGGGACCACGTTCGCGGCGTCGCCGCCCTCGGTGATCACGTAGTGGATCCGGGCGGCGTCGGGGACGTGTTCGCGCATGTACTCGACGCCCGTGTTGAGCAACTGGACCGCGTCGAGCGCCGACCGGCCCGCCTCCGGGGCGGCCGCGGCGTGGGAGGACTCGCCCTCGAAGGCGAACTCGAAGGAGTCGACCGCGAGACACGACCCCTTCCCGGGGGCATTGTACCAGCCGGGGTGCCACGAGACGACCGCGTCGACGTCGTCGAACGCGCCGTCCCGGACCATGTACACCTTGCCGCCGCCGGCCTCCTCGGCTGGCGTGCCGAAGAAGACGACGCTCCCCGAGAGGTCCCCGCGCTCGATGGCGCGCTTGACCGCGAGCGCGCCGCCGAGGCTCCCGACGCCGAAGAGGTTGTGACCACAGCCGTGGCCCGGCTCGCCCTCCTCGATCGGCTCGCGCTCGGCGGTCGGCCGCTGGCTCAGACCGGGGAGCGCGTCGAACTCGCCCATCGTCCCCACCACGGGGTCCTCGTCGCCGTAGCGGGCGACGAACGCGGTCTCGATGCCGCCGACGCCCGCCTCGACGTCGAAGCCCTCCTCGCGGAGCACCGACTGGAGGCGCTCGCTCGACTCGGTCTCCTGCAGGGCGACCTCCGGAGTCTCCCAGATCTCTCGGGAGACCGAACGGAGTCGCTCGCGTTCGGATTCGATCGTCTCGAACAGCTCTCGCTTTGGCATGCGTTAGCTCTGTCCGAGCGTCGACAAAAGCGTTCGCCCACCGGCAGGCGGGACCCGGCGGCGGACGGAGAACGGGGCCGATCTCAGAACAGCGCGTCGTCTTCGGGGAGTATCTCGGCGGGACCGCCGGCCTCCCAGACCATCGTCTCGACGCCGCAGTCGGCGACGACGTCCTCGACGCGGTCGACGTGGTCGGCGGTCGTGTTGACGTAGACGCTCGCGCCCGTGTCGGTCGAGAAGTACACCGGCACGCCCTCTTCTCGGAGTTCGCGCACGGCGTCGAAGATCTCGATGGTCTCGGGCTTCCAGTACACCCACCCGGAGGGCCCGGTCATCGTGGTCGCCGCCAGCGACAGCGAGTCGTGCTCGGCGGTCTCGAACACCCGGTCGAAGTCGCCGGCCCGGAGCGCGTCCCGGACCGTCGCGAGCTGGTCGTGGATGTGGGCGAGTCGGGCCTCGAACATGTGGCTGTCGGCGGCCTCGCGGTGGGCGTGTTCGGTCTCTTTGTACGCCGGCACCAGCCCCGCGACGATGCGGAGGTCGTCTTCGAGCGGCGAGTCGAGGCGCTCGGACCGGCAGTCCTCGTCGTTGAGCCCGGCGTGGAGGTCCGAGAACCCGCCGGTGACCGCGCGGGCCGCCGACGACGACCCCCGGCGCGCGATGGTCGAGATCTCGGGGAGCGTGAGATCGAGGTCGGCCGCCTCGGCGAGCGCCCGCGCCGCGGCCGCGAACCCCGACGACGACGAGCCGAGCCCGACGTTCGACGGGAAGGAGTTTTCGCTCTCCAGCCGGACCGGGTAGTCGGCGTGGTCGGCCTCGGCGAGCTCGCGAACCCGAGCGACGACGCTCGCGACCCGGTCGGCCTCGTGGTCGGCCAGTTGCTCGCCGCCGACGACGAAGGTGTCGCCCTCGAGGTCGGGGTCGAACTCGACGGTGGTCTTCGTGTGGCTCGGTGCGGTGCAGACGCTGATCGAGTCGTGGTACGGGAGCCTGAGCTGCTCGTCGCGCATCCCGTGGTACTTGACGAGGCCCTGGATCGGGTGGGCCTTCGCGGTCGCCTTCATGCGTGGACAGGTGTGGGGTCGGCGGTTAAAACTCTCGGAACGTCGGTCGGGAGCGAACGGCGGTTAGTGAGCGTGTTCGAATGGCGGTTGGTGTTGTTATTCTCACACTCCGGTCGAAGTGACGCTCGGCTCGTTTCCTCGCGTTCGGAACGATCGTTCGACGTTCGAGACGGACCCGGTCGCTCGGCGTTCCAAACGGACCTCTCGACGCCGCGTCTCGGGGCCGACGAACAAGATTCAAACCGCGCCCACCCCACCACGACAGTATGGGAACGCAACTCGACACGCGCGAGGCGCAGGTCGAGGAGGTCCTCGACCGCCTCTACGACGCCTACCCCGACTCGACCATCTCGCTGAACTTCTCGAACCGGCTCGAACTCCTCGTCGCCGTGATCCTTTCGGCGCAGTGTACAGACGAGCGCGTGAACAAGGAGACCGCCCATCTGTTCGAGAAGTACGAGATGGTCGAGGACTACGCGAACGCCGACGTCGACGAGCTCTCGGAAGACCTCAATTCGATCACCTACCACAACAGCAAGGCCGACTACATCAAGACCTCGGCCCAGCTGATGCTCGACGAGCACGACGGCGAGGTCCCGGACACGATGGACGAGCTCACCGACCTCAAGGGCGTCGGGCGCAAGACCGCCAACGTCGTCCTCCAGCACGGCCACGACGTCGTCGAGGGCGTCGTGGTCGACACCCACGTCCAGCGTATCTCCCGACGGCTCGGCATCACCGACGAAGAACGACCGGAGGCCATCGAGCGGGACCTGATGGAGATCGTCCCGGAAGACGACTGGCAACAGTACACCCACCTGTTCATCAGCCACGGCCGGGCGACCTGCACCGCGCGCAACCCCGACTGCGCCGACTGCGTCCTCGAAGACGTCTGTCCGTCCTCGAAGCTCGACGGCGACGTCGACCTCGCCAGCGGCGAGAAGTGGGCGTAGGCCGCCCGGGCCGTCTCGCTCGACTTGGCCCCTCGTCGGGCACACGTTACTTGTGCCGTCGTCCCGTTACCGGAGAGACACCAATGGGGAAGACAACGATCCGGGAGTATCTCGTCGTCGGCGTCCTGTCGTTCGCTTCGGCGGGGCTCGCGGTCGTCGTCCGCGAGGTCACCGGCGAGTGGCCGGGCGCGATCGGGCCGTGGATCGTCGGCGCGTTCGCGCTCGTCGGGGTCGCCTTCGTGGGCGCGTACCTGAACGGTCGCACCGGCGGCCCGACTCCGTCCTGACGCCGCGGTCGCTCGCGGACGACGAGAAAGGCGGGGCGAGGAGCTCTCACCCGTACAGCACGTACTCGTTGAGGTAGCGGGCCACGCCCACGACCCACGCCAGCAACCAGAACACCACGTAGCCGGCGACGCCCATCCGGAGGCGGGCGCGCCACGCGCCCATGTTCTCGTGGAGTTCGTCGATGTCGACGTCCGTCTCGGGGTCCTCGTAGAGGTCGTGGCGGTGTTTGACCTGAAAGATGCGGACGATGCCGGTCAGCGCGAGGACGAGCATCGCGTACGCCTGGAGGCCGAGGAAGACGTGGAGCGCGGTCAACCCCCCGACCTGATTCAGAAAGCGGGGCGCCATCCAGGTCACGACGGGGACCGTCGTCAGCGTCAGGCCCACCGCGATGTACTTGAGGTGGTGGACCAGCACGTCCCACGTCACCGTCTCCTGATTCAGGATGTACCACGCGCCGTAGAGGTAAAACGGGAGACTCGCGGTGACGAGGATGGCGACGGCGCTCGCAACTATCGCGTCGCTGACCATGCGCGGCGGTTAGGAGCGAGCGCGGTTAAGCGACCCGAAAGCGGTTCCGGCGGGCTCGCGGCGACAGAGTTAATTCCCTTCCACCCAGTCGTCACGTACGACCGACTGACATGCCGGAACTCACCGCGATCTGCGTCGACCCCGACGAGTCGGAGCGTGCGGCCACGCTCGAACGCCTCGGGGCGGCTATCGACGACGCCGCGCTCGTGGCCGCCGGTTCGATCGAGGCGGCCGTCGCGGCGTGTCGGAACCACGCTCCCGACTGCGTCGTGACCGAGTACGACCTCCCCGACGGCACCGGGCTAGAGCTCGTCTCGCGGATCCGAGAGATCGCCCCCGACACGGGGTGTGTGCTTCACACCGCCGTCGACCGCGAGACGGTCGTGGCGAACGCCCCCGACGACGTCGTCGTGGAGTACGTCGACAAGAGCGCCGAGACCGCGAGCGTGCGGCTCGCGCGACTCGTTGACGCGACCGCGCGGTTCCGAACCCAGACCGCCTACCCGCTCCCGAAAGACGAGTCTGCTCGGCTCGCCGCGCTCGACAGCTACGACCTCGACGCCGACGACCTGCGGGCCGACGTCGAGCGACTCACCTCGCTCGCCGCGCGCCACTACGGCGTCTCGACGGCGTCGATCAACATCATCGACGAGAGCCAACAGGACTTTCTCGTCTGTCACGGCGCCGACTGGACGCCCACCGACCGCGAGGACGCCATCTGCACCTACACCATCGTCGACGACGGCTCGGTGACGGTCATCGAGAACGTCGCCGAGGACCCGCGGTTCGCGGACAACGAGACGCTCGAATCCATGGGGATCCGGTCGTACATGGGCGCGGACCTGACGACGCCGTCGGGCGAGACGATCGGGACCTTCTGTGTCTACCACGACGAGCCCCGGAGCTTCGACGACGACGATCGGGCGTACCTCCGGACGCTCTCGACCGTCGCGATGCGACTGATCGAACTTCACGACGACGACGCGGGAGGTGACACGCGATGAGTCGCAGTTCGGATCGACCCTACGAGTTCGGCCCCGACCTCCCGCTCGCGGCGGTCGACCCCGGGACCAACATCCTCGTGGCCGGGTCGACGATGGGCGGCGCCCGCGACCTCGCGCTCCGACTGGTCACCCGGGGCAACGACGCGGCCGAGGGGATGTTGATGGTCTCGACCAACAGACACTGCGAGAAACTGCTGGGCGACTGCGATCGGCTGTGTCCCGATCTGGACCGAAGCAAGTTCGGGCTCCTCGACTGCCTGAGCGACCAGCACGGCCCGAAAGACCTCCCGGTCCGGATGGCGACGGTGTCGAACCCCAGCGACCTCACCGGGATCGGGATCGAGTTCTCGGGGCTCTACGAGTCGCTGTACCAGGAGGCGACCGACCGCGTCCGGGCGGGACTGTACTCGGTCTCGACCCTGTTGATGTACTCGGACCTCCAGACGGTCTCGCGGTTCGTCCACACTCTCGGCGGCCGCATCGCCGCCAGCGACGGCCTCGGCGTGTTTCTCATCGACTCGACCACGCAGGACGAGCGCGTGGTCAACACGATCACGCAACTGTGTGACGGCCGAATCGACGTCCGCGAGACCGACGGCACGTCCGAACTCCGCGTCAGGGGGCTCGGCGGCCAGCCCGCGACGTGGACCGAGTTCTGATCGACCGTCCCGACCAGCCTCGCCGAGACAGAAGCGTTTAGCCGCTCGAAACCCAACCATCGACCGATGGCCGACCCCGAGAGCGAGTCGTCGCGCGAGGACCCGCCCGGCGAGAGCGCGGGCGACCGATCGGTCCCCGAGACCGACGACCGCGCCGAACTCCGCGACGAGGTCGAGCAGAAGTACGATTTCGAGGAGTTCGGCCCCCGCGACATGGCCGAGATGTCCTACGAGGAGTGGGAGGCGGCGTTCGACCACGACTCGTGGATCACCGGCGAACGGCTCCTCGACCGCGTGGCGGCCGACCTCGAAACCCGGGTCGCCAAGCGAGACGTGTTCGCGGTCACCGAACGCATCGAGCGCGACGGCGAGGACCAACTGCTCGCATACTCCGACGAGGGGTACGCGGTGGTCTACCCCGACGGCACCGTCGAGGGCAGCGGGACCGTCCTCCGAGACGTGAAGCCGTCAATCGCGCTCGCGTCGATGGAGAGCTACGAGGTCCCCGACCCGCCCGAGGGCGGCGCGCTTCCCGAGCCCACCGAGGTCCCGGAGGGATCGGGCGAACTCGGCAACAGACTGATGCAGATCATCGCGGCGGTCCACCTCCTCGCGGGGGTGGCACTGCTGGTCGCCTGGGTTCCGCTCGCGCTCCCGCTCGTCGCCGGGGTCGCCGGATTCGGCTTCCTCCTGTTCGGCGGGTTCGTCTTCCTGCTGGTCGCGAACGCGCGTCTCTCCGATCGGTTCCGATCCGAGGAGTACCGCAACCGGCTCCGGGCGGTCGGGGTCGAAGACGGCGAGCGCCCCGCGTTCCTCCCCGACGAGGACGCCGAGGAGGCGACCGGCGACGCCCCGGTCGGGCCGAACGACGCGGGCGTCTCGTCGGAACCCCGAGACGGCAACTGAGCCCTCGCTGGCCGGGCTCGCGGCCGAAACTCCCGTCCGGCGGCATCGGTGGCTTTAAGCAAGTCCTGCCCTGAGTTCGAACTGTATGAAGAGGCGGGACTTTCTGACGGCAGCCAGCGGTGTTGCTGGCGGAACTGCCGCGGGAGCGGCGACTGCGGGCGCACAAGAGACGACCACGTCCGCCGGTGACACCACGACTGCCTCCGGAAACGAGACGATGACGACGACCGCCAACGGGACCGCGGAGGGGACTCAGTCCGGCGGGGGCGCGGCCGGCGGCGGACCGACCCAGGAGGTCACGGTCGGCCCCGGCGGCGACCTCGTGTTCGAACCGGCCGAACTGACGATCGCGCCGGGGACGACCGTCCGGTGGGTCTGGGACTCGGACAACCACAACGTGGTCCGATCGAGCCAGCCCGAGGGCGCGGACTGGGACGGCACCGAAGGCGGCGACAGCGAGACGTACAACACCGGCCACGAGTACAGCCACACGTTCACCGTCGAGGGCACTTACGAGTACTACTGTACGCCCCACCGGAGCGCGGGGATGGTCGGGAGTATCACGGTCCAAGAAGGTGGCGGCGGTGGCGGCGGTGGCGGCGCGGCCGCCGAGCAGGACCCCGAACACATGGGGGTCCCGATTCAGGCTCACTTCGTCGGCATCGCGACCATCCTGATGATCATCGTATCGCTCGTCTACACGTTCTTCGTGGTGAAGTACGGCGAGTCGCCACACACCGAGGGAGGTAACTGACGATGTCATCCACAGGCTCGACCTACGGCGACATTCACCGCTACGAACCGCCCCGAGAGAGCACGGCCGCCGCGATCGCCATCGTCTTGCTGACGGTGGTCGAGATCGTGTTCGTGGGTCTGTTCACGTACGGCCTGATCGACGGCTGGGGGTACACCGGGATCGGCAACATGTATCTCGGGTCGGTCCTCGCGGTCATCTTCATCGACCTCGCGTTCATCCTGTTGCTCTACCGCAAGGAGTTCCTCCCCGACGTGATGATCGTCAAGAAGCGCCGGCGCAAGTGGGAAGACCTCTACATCCGGGAAGATCAGCAGGACGGCGTCGACACGGTCGGCGACGCGTGGGACCAGTTCAAGCGCGCAGTGTATCCGTACTACAAACGATAAATCATGTCAGCAGACGATAAATATCCAGAGAGCACAGGGCGGCGTCGCTTCGTGAAAGGAGTCGTCGGGAGCGCGGCGCTCGCGGGCGTCGGCACCGCGACCGCTGTGGGGATCGACTCCGCCACCGGTCCGACCGGCGGCGGCGGCGGGATCGTCGACTTCTACGGCGTCGAGAACACCGCCGGCCCCGCGCCGCGGGCGATGCCCCAGATCCCGCTGGAAGTCGACTCCGAGGGGTATCTCAAGGGCATCTGGCCCGAACCCGAGACCATAACGCTCGAGAACGGCTCCGAGATCACCGTCGCGGAGATGGAACTCGGCGGCACCACCTACTCCTCAACGTGGTACCAGTACTGCGGGGTCCAGACGAACGCGGGCGTCCGTCCCGACGCCGATCAGGACAACTACTTCCGGTACATCGGCAACTCGAAGTACGACTGGCAGAACAGCGAGATGGAAGAAGGCGCTAAGATCCACGTCGACGACTTCAGCGACTACGAGACGTGGGGCAACGGCATCGGCGACGACGGCCTCGGCAAGCCCGCGCAGGCGAAGTGGCGCTCCGAGGACGTCTCCTCCTCGGAGATTCTGCCGGTTCAGGTCATCCGCTCGACCCGCGTCGAGGAGATGGCACAGGACAACGAGTGGCTCTCGGCCAGCACCGAAGAAGGCTTCATCGCCAACCTGAACAAGTGCACGCACTTCTGTTGCGTGCCGACGTTCAAGGGCCTCGCCGGCTCCGCCAGCGCCGAAGCCGAGAACCAGATCTACTGTCAGTGTCACCAGTCGGCGTACGACCCGTTCAGCATCGTCCAGAAATCGTTCGCCGCGCTTCCGATCCCGGAGGACAGCTAGATGAGTCTCGAGCGCAAAGACGAGTACGACCACGGCGAGTGGATGAAAGAGAAGGATCTCACGCCGGTAGAGTCGGTGTTCCTGACGACGCTCGTCTGGATGGACCGGCGCTTTCGGATCGTCGACTACCTCGAGATCCTGGAGACCCTCTACTACCGGGTCAACCTCCAGATGCCGAAAAGCCACACCGAGCAGTACAACCTCGACAACAAGTTCTGGTACTGGTACCCCCTGTACGCGCTCGGGAGCTTCTCGACCATCGCGTACGTGGTGGCCGCCCTGAGCGGGGCGCTGCTCGGGTTCTACTACGCACCGGGCACGGAGGGCGATCCGTCACTGGCGTACAACCAGCTCGCGTTCATCATGACCGACCTGAACTTCGGGTTCATGCTCCGGTCGATCCACCGGTGGTCGGCCCAGGTCATGGTCGCGGCCGTGTTCCTCCACATGCTCCGGGTCTACTTCACCGGGGCGTACAAGGAACCGCGCGAGCTGAACTGGATCATCGGGATCATCCTGATCAGTCTCACGATGGTGTTCGGGTACACGGGCTACCTGCTTCCGTGGGACCAGCTCGCGTTCTGGGCGGGCCAGATCGGCGTGGAGATGAGCCTCTCGATCCCCCTCGCGGGCGAGTGGGTCGCCAAGCTGTTGTTCGGCGGCTTCAGCCTCGGGGCGTCGACGCTCCAGCGGATGTACATCATCCACGTCTTCTTGCTCCCGTTCGTGGTGACTACGATCATCGCGGTCCACATCGCGATCGTGTGGATTCAGGGCATCGCCGAACCCCACTAATCAACCATGGCAGACGACCAATCACAAACCGACGAAAGCGGCGAAGCACAGACAGACGGTGGCACGGGCATCGTCCCGCCCGACGACGAGACGCCGACGTGGAGCGAGCGCAAAGAGCGCAGACAGGGTCTCTCGCGGCTGACCTACGAGTACTTCGAGCGCTCGCGCCGAGAGGACCAGGACCTCCGACAGGAGTCCAGCTACGTCGAGCGCGACGTGTTGGCGTTCCCGACGTGGCCCCACGAGATGATCCGGAACCTCTCGCTGACGAGCTTCTTCGTCGGCATGATCGTGTTCCTGTCGGCGACGCTCCCGCCCCACTTGGGCCCGCCCGCCGACCCGAGTTCGACGCCGGCGATCATCCTGCCCGACTGGTATCTCTACTGGTCGTTCGGACTGCTAAAGCTCGGCCCGCTCAACCCCGAACTCGCCATCCTCGGCGGCGAGAAGCTGTTCGCCGACCGTACCTACGGCGTGCTCGCCAACGTGGTCGTGGTCGGGTTCATCGCGATCGTCCCGTTCCTGAACAAGGGGAGCGCGCGCCGCCCGGTCGAACAGCCGTTCTGGGCGAGCGTCGGCGTCTCGGGCGTCGTGTTCGCGTTCACCATCAGCGTGCTGTCGGTCAAGAACATCATCAGCGACCTCATCGACCCCCACCTGCTGTTCGACCTCACGTTCTTGCTACCCATCGTGGCGGGTGCGGTCTCGTACGCGGTGTTGAAGTCGATGCAGGAGGGGTACATGTACGACCTCAACCGCCGGTACTACCGGCTTCGGCCGCCGAAGTAACGGACTCGGTCACCTTTCATGGATTCCAGTATCGACGACACCGACACCGACACCGACACCGACCCGGAGGCAAGCGCCCGCGAGGTCGTGGTCCCGCTCCAGCTGTACAAGGTCGTGACCGTCTTCTCGACGATGTTCGCCGTTGGATTCGTGGTCGGCGGATTCATCGTCCTCGACACCGCGACCCAGCGGGCGCGCCTCTCGATCGCGGAGGCCGACGTCCCGCTGGCCATCCTCGGAGTGGTGATGATCGCCGCAGGGGCGGTGGTGTACGCCTTCTCGACCCGGTTCCGCGCCGAGGGAATGGGAAAACCTAAAGACGGCTCCGACGAACCATCAAACAATGGCTGACGAATTCATCAAGGGACTCGGCATCCTCACGGGTGGCGGGCTCCTCTGGATGGTGCTGTCGGGCTGGTACACCACGCCGGGGTTCGAGGACACCCAGCTCGTCGGGGAGATCCCCGAGGGGCTCGGGGCGTACGGCGAGGCCGCGATCGCGCTCCGCGCGGGACTGTTCTGGTTCATCATTCTGGGCGTGTTGACCTTCTGGGTGCTGATCCCGGCGTTCAAACAGCTTCGAGAAGCCTCGACGTGAGGTCGCGGTCTGTTCTGGCGGACGATTTCGACGCCCGGTAGCGTCGCCGTTTCGGGCCCGAGCCACGCTCACGGCCGTAGGCTTCAGGCCGGACGGCGTGGTCGTCTCGGCCCGCCGTCGTGTGCGCGAGGCCCGAGGGTCCGGTCAGGTCTTCCGGAGCGTGCCGGCCCTGTACTCCTCGCGCTGTCGACGATCACTCGACCGAGCCACTTGCGAGCGTCCGCACCGACGCCCTCACGCGCCGAGCGTCGGCGTCGAGACGGCGGCGAGACGAGCGAGTCGGTCTCGTCAGAACGAGGACTGCTCGGCGAAAGACAGCGCCGATGAGAACGTAGAAACGGAGCCGCCCCGACGCGGTTCGGCGTCGGCGGCGTCGAGAACCCAACCGGTTAGACGATCGCGCTCCAGTACGGCTCGATGAGATAAAAGAAGCTCTGGTAGCCGGCGTAGAGCAACACGAGCGCGGACGCGGTGAGCGCGCCGTTGGGTCTGCTCAGCCGCTCGCCCTTCCTGAGTTCGACCTCCCGGGCCTCGAACTCGAAGAAGTCGGCGATGAACAGCCCGAGCACGAGCGCCGACATCACCATCCCCGCGTGGTGGTGTACCGTCAGGAGGTAGAACGACGCCAGCACGAGCACGCCGTTCGACACCTCGTGGACGACGTTGCGGCTCAGTTCGTCGTCGTGGTCGTCGGTTTGGGCCTGTTTTCGGTAGCCGCGGTACGCGAACAGCCGCGTCCCCATGTTGACCAGCACCAGCGCGAGCACCACGTACTCGATGACGGGCGCGACGACGGCGTCCACCGGTCCGAACATCGACAGCGATTGCATACTAGATATTCGTGAAGGCGGCGTATTATATCCTTTCCATCGCCGCGAGCGATCGCGGCGCTCACCCGAAGAACCGCCGTGACTCGGGCACCCGAGCCAGTCGGACCGCGTCGTCGGCGACGATATCGACCCGCGCGCTCGGAGCGACAGCGCGTGCGCGCTCGCCGTCGAGGAGCAACTCCACTTCGCCGTCGTCGCGTTCGACCGTCAGCGAGATCGGCTCCGCGACGTCGAGCACCCAGTGGTCGACGTTCACCGCGAACGGGGCGATCGGGACTACGCCGACGACGCCCCCGCCGGGTTCGAGCAGCGGGCCGCCCGTGTTCCGACCGTAGCCGGGACTGCCGGTCGGCGTCGAGACCACGATGCCGTCGGCCCGGACGCTCGCGACCGACTCGCCGCCCGACCGGATCGCGTACTCCGAGATGCGAGCCGGCTCGCTGGTGACCAGCATCGCGTCGGCCACCGCGCGCCCGACGGGGTCGCCGTCGACCGACGCGCCGAGCACCGTCCGGGAGTCGGTCTCGAACCCGTCGTCGAGCAGGGACTCGACCCCCGCGACCGCGTCCGGTTCGGGGACCGCGCCGTAGCCGTCTCCGGCCCCGACCGGGAGGACGGGCGTCGTGACTCCGGCCCGGACCAGCGCGACCACCGCCGGTTCGCCGACCGCGGCGATCGCGTCGAGGTCGGTCCCGACCAGTTCGGCCGCCGACCCCCGGACGGCGGTCGCGTCGCTGGTGTCGGCCGCGGCCGCGACGCTGTCGGCCACGGATCCCTCGCCGACGACGCCGAGTCGCCCGACTCCCCGCTCGTGAGCCCTAACCATCACCTTGCCCCTTGCGCGGCGTGCATGAAAAGCGTACGGAGTCGTCGTTACTCGTCGTAGGGCCAGTCGCCGATGATCTTCATCCCCTCGGCCTTGTCCTCGGCTTCGAGCGCGGTCGCGATCTCGGCGGGGTCTTTGGGCGCGACCTCGAACGTCTCGTCGGCGACTGCGACCGCGAGCTCGGTCAGCAAGATCGCCTGCTCGCGGAGGTCCCGGACCTCGATCTTGTCGAGGGTGTCGGCGTACGTGTGGCCCCAGCCGCGGCCCTCGTCGCCGGTCTCGCTCATGAGGTGGACGCCGGGGACGCCCCACTGGACGTACGGCCAGTGGTCGCTGTGGGGGCCCTGCTCGGGGATCGTCGTCATCGGGTGGCCGAACGCGTCGCCGACCTCGCTGGCGGCCTCCTCGAGCGCGTCGAAGCCGTGGGTGTACACCGAGAGGGTGCGGCCCCGGACCACGCCGTCGTTGTTGAGGACCGCCTTGACCGACTCGAAGTCGCGCTTCTCGGCGTCGTACCCCGATCCGACGAGTCCGACCTCCTCGGCGCCGTAGGCGACGAAGTGGACCTTCGTGTCGAGGTCGTCCTCGCGGGCCGCCAGCGCCTTCGCCATCTCGACCACCATCGCGGTGCCGGCGCCGTTGTCCGCCGCGCCCTCCGCGATGTCGTGGGCGTCGACGTGGCTGGTGACCAGCACCTCCTCGTCGGTGTCGGGGCCGAGTTCGGCGTGGACGTTCTGGCTCGTCGCGTCGTGGGCGTCGGCCTCGACCTCGACGGCGACCTCCTCGCCGTCGTAACGCCGGGCGAGTCGCGCGCCGACCTCCTTCGAGACGCCGACCGCGGGCACGTCCCCGATGGGGTCGTCCTCGGTGCCGACGCTCCCGGTCGGCGGGAGACACCCCTCGACGTGGTTCTTGAACACGAAGCCCGCCGCGCCCGCCTCGACCGCGTGGTAGTACTTCTCGCGGCGGTGGACGAACCGGTCGTAGTGGCTCGGGACGTTGGTCGCGACCATCACGACGTCGCCCTCGACGTCGGCGTCCTCGAAGTCCTCGGGTAGCCCGTAGCCGAGGTCTACGAGCTCGCCCGCGGCGGTTCCCGCCGGGCTCCGCGGAAGCGCGATACACGAGAGGCTGTCGCCGCCGGCCCGGATCTCGCTGTCGCCGCGGGTCCAACCCTGAATGTCGAACTCGTCGAGGCGGGCGTTCCGGGCCCCGGCCGATTCGAGCGCGTCGCGGGTCAGTTCGGCGCCCTCGCGTTCGCCCTCACTGCCCGCCATCCGGTCGCCGATGTCGACGAGGTCCTCGAGGTGGTTCCAGCCGGCGTCGCTCGTGAACGTCTCGCCGATCCAGTGTGTCATACGTTCGCGTGCTCGTGGATCGCTGGTAAGCTTTTCGAATCGAAACCCGACGGTTCGTTACTCGGGCGCCGGTTCGGCGGCGGATCGGTTACGAATCTTCACTAGATTTTTCAATACGGTCGTCTATCCACCGAGCTTTTCTCATGATGCCGACTTTTTATAACGTCCTGCGACGTTACACCGGTGGACAGTCGGTGATCGATGCTATGGCAACCCAGACACCCGACGTGAACCGCGTCGTCGACCTCGACGGCACCGTCGACGAGCGGGCCGACCCGGACCTCCCTGCCTCGACCGTCGAGGAACTCTACCGCCAGCAGGTGCTGGCCCGGACCTTCGACGAGAAGGCGGTCGGGCTCCACCGCCAGGGCCGGATCGGCACGTACGCACCGGTCCGCGGACAGGAGGCCGCGCAGGTCGGCGCGGCGGCCGCGCTCACCGCCGAGGACTTTTGCTTTCCGACCTACCGTGACCACGCGCTGTACCTCGGTCGGGGCGTCCCGCTCGAAAACGTGGTGGTCCACCTCCTCGGCGAGGGCAACTACGTCGACGGCACCGACGGCCCGGGCCGCCGGACGTTCCCGCCCACCATCCCGATCGCCACACAGATTCCCCACGCCGTCGGGGTGAGCATGGCGGCCGACTACCGCGACGACAACCGGGCGGCGCTTGTCAGCTTCGGCGACGGCGCCACCTCCGAGGGCGACTTCCACGAGGGGCTGAACTTCGCGGGCGTGTTCGACGCGCCGACGGTGTTCTTCTGTCAGAACAACCAGTGGGCGATCTCGGTGCCCCGCGAGCGCCAGACCGCGAGCGCCACCATCGCCCAGAAGGCCCGGGCCTACGGCTTCGAGGGCGTCCGGGTCGACGGCAACGACGTGCTGGCGGTGTACGGCGCGGTCAGCGACGCCCTCGACGCCGCGAAGGCCGGCGAGGGGCCCCGACTCATCGAGGCGGTCACCTACCGCCGGGGCGCCCACACCACGACCGACGACCCCTCGCAGTACCGCGACGATTCGGAGGTCGAGCGGTGGGCCGAGCGGGACCCGCTCGATCGCACCCGCGAGTACCTCGAAGACGCCCACGGCTGGACAGACGCCGACGAGCGCGACCTCCGGGCGTGGGCCGACGAGCGGGTCGCTGAGGCGGTGGTCGCCGCCGAGGAGCGGACCGGCCTCGACGTCGACGACATCTTCGAGCACGTCTACGCCCGGACGCCCGAGCGACTCCGCCGCCAGCGCGAGCGGGTGGTCGACGACCCCGAGGTCGACCGATAGGGTCGTCCGACGCGGCGGTCGCTCCCGGCCGGTCGGCTCCGGCAGGGCGGACGCGTTCAGGTGGCTTTTTACTATTCGACGCGCAAACCACCGGTATGACAGTAGCGGACGATTCAACGGAAGAGCACGGCCATCACCTCCCGGCGGTCGAGGACTGGCCCCGCGGGTTCGGCGAGGCCAGTTGGTGGCCGTTCATCGCGGCGCTGGGCGCCGGTGGCGTCTACATCGGCGCGGCGCTGTTCGTACTCGCGCAGGGCGAGGAGCCGATCGTCGACGCCATCTACGGTTCGGTGGTGTTCGTGGGGTCGGTCGGTCTGTTCCTCGTCGGGCTGTACGGCTGGGTGTACCACGCGTTCGTCAAGGCCTTCTGGAGCGGCGGCGGCCACGGCGATGGCAGCTCACTGCGATGGGGGATGATACTGTTCCTCGGCTCCGAGCTGGCGACGTTCGGGGCGGGGTTCGTGTACTTTTTCTTCATCCGTGCGGGGACCTGGCCCCCGACGGGCGCCGAGCTCCCGCCGTTGCTCAGCTCGCTGGTGCTCGCTAACACCGCCCTGCTGGTGCTTTCGAGTATCACGCTCCACTGGGGCCACGTCGAACTCCGGAAGGGCAACCGGCAGAACTTCGTCGTCGGCATCGGGGCGACGCTCCTGCTCGGCGTGGTGTTCATCGGCGGCCAGATATACGAGTACTACGAGTTCATCGTCCACGAGGGGTTCAATCTCACCTCGGGCATCTACAGTAGCGCCTTCTTCGGGCTGACGGGGCTCCACGGTCTCCACGTCTCGCTTGGCGCGGTGCTCATCGGTATCGTGTTCGTCCGGGGGCTGTACGGACAGTACACCGCCGACCGCCACGTCTCGGTGTCGACGGTCTCGATGTACTGGCACTTCGTCGACGCGGTGTGGATCTTCCTCGTGGTCGTGCTGTACGCCGGCGCGGCGATCACGCTCTGAGACGCCCCACTCTTTTCACCTCGCGAACACAGTCGCTTTCGCGACCGGGACCGCCGCGGCGTTCAGGAAACGCTTATCAGTGCGAACCACCCATATCCGCTATGCACTACGACGCCGTCGTGTTCGACAACGACGGTGTCCTTGTCGGCCGGACGAGCTACGACGTTCTCCGCGAGGCCGTGCAGGACACCTTTGCACAGTTCGATATCGCCGATCCCGACCCCGATCACGTCGAGGGCGTGACCGTCGGAACCACCCCCAACGAGGTCGCCGACGTCTGCGCCGAGTACGGGCTCGACGCCGCCGAGTTCTTCGCCGAGCGCGACCGGATGCTCTCGCGCGCCCAGCAAGAGGAGATCCGCGCGGGCCGAAAGACCCTCTACGACGACCTCGACACTCTCCGGGACCTCGACGTCCCGATGGGGATCGTGAGCTCGAACCAACAGGAGACCGTCGACTTCGTCCTCGACCACTTCGGGGTCTCGGATATCTTCGACACGGCGTACGGCCGCGAGCCCATCGTCGAGAGCCTCCGGCGGTGCAAGCCCGACCCCCACTACATCGACAAGGCGCTCGCCGACATCGACGGCGACTCCGTCCTGTTCGTCGGCGACAACGAGTCGGACATCCGGGCCGCCGAGAACGCGGGCATCGACTCGGCGTTCATCCGCCGACCCCACCGCGACGACTGGTACCTCAACGTCTGGCCGACGTGGGACATCGACTCGCTCGAAGACCTCCACGACATCTGCGCGGTCTGAACGGGGTCGGCGACCCGGCCACCATTGAGGAGTCGTTTCGACGCGTCGCGAGCCCTCGGCTCGCCGTCACGGGACAGTCGCCGTACACAAGAGTCCGCACGCTCGGATGTCATGGTCGAACGGGTACGGCAACGGGAGAACCGACGACCGCAGAGACGCTGTCAGAACCGCGCTACTGCTCGTCGAGCCACTCCTCGTACTCTTCTTGGGAGACGACCTCGACCTCGCCGAGCATCTGGGAGTGGCCGACGCCACAGTACTCCGCACAGTAGAGCTGGTAGGTCCCCTCGCTGGTCACCTTCGTCTTGAGTGTGTTGTGCGTGCCCGGCATGGCGTCTTGCTTCAGCCCGAGTTCCGGGACGTGGAACGCGTGTATCCAGTCCGAGGAGGTGATCCGGAGATACAGGTCGGTGTTGTTCGGGACGACCATCGTCCCGGTCGTCGAGACGTTCTCGCCCTCGTAGTTGTACGTCCAGAGGTACTTCTCGCCGACGACTTCGATCTCGACCGCGTCGCCCTGTGCTTCGAGGTCCCCCGTGTTCGAGACGTAGTCGTTGGCCATCACGCCGTAGGAGGCGTAGCCGACGACCAGCAACACCAGCGCGGTCGCGATGGTCCACGAGATCTCGAGCCGACGGTTCTCCTTGGTGGGCTGGGGATCGTCGTTGTTGCGGTACTTCAACACCGTGTAGATGAGGATCCCCTCGACGAGTACCGTGATGGGGATCGCCATGAACAGCAACTGGGTGTTGAGCGACCGGATCAGCTCCTCGGTCGTGGAGTCGTACCCCTGAGCGAGGACCGGATCGGCGAACAGGGCGAGCACCCCGACGCCCAGCAGCGTTGTGAGCGCTGTCCGCTTGGCTTTCATACTGGGTCCAACTTAGGACGATTTCCATAAATACCTACTGACTTGGCGGCCGTCCGGCCCCGATTTCGGTTCTACTAAATACGACGAGATGGAAGATACGACCAAGGATTCGCGTGACCGAACAAGGCTCTCCCCGCCGGCTCGTCTCGCTGCTCGCAGCGACCGCGATCGGCGTCTACCTCTTGGTGGTCGTCGGCGCGACGACCGCGCTGACCGACGCCGCCGCGGCGTGTCCGACGTGGCCCGCGTGTCACGGCCAGTGGGTCGTCCCGCTCGGCGATCCCCAGCTCGCGATCGCGTGGGGCCACCGGGTCGCCGCGCTCGGCGTCGGCTTGTTGCTGGCGGCCACCGCGGTCGTCGGCCTGCGCCGCTCGGACGTCTCGCGTCGCGTCAAACTCGGCGTCGGCATCGCGACCGCGCTCTACCCGGTCCAGATCGGGATGGGCGCGCTCGCGGCGACGACCGCCACCCCGGCGTTGCTGTCGGGGCTCCACCTGCTCGTCGGGATGGGAATCTTCTCGGGCGTCGTGCTCGCGCTCGCGTGGACGCTCGAACCCGAGACCCACGACGAGCCCCGCGGCGTCGAGGACCCCGACGAGGTGGCGCCGGCCAGCGACGCCCCGACCCAGCCCCGCGAGACGCCCACGTCCGCGCTCGCACGCGCTCGGCGGACAGTCGGCGCGTACTTCCGGCTGATGAAGCCCCGGCTGATGTGGCTGCTCTGTCTGGTCGCGTCGGCCGGCATGGCGCTCGCGGCCGGCCCCGCGCTTCGGGTCGAAACGGTGGTGGCGACGCTCGCAGGCGGCGTGCTCTCGATCGGCGCGTCGGGAACGTTCAACCACGTCCTCGAACGGGACGTCGACCGGAAGATGAACCGGACCGCCGACCGCCCGGCCGCCACGAGCCGGATCCCGGTGCGCAACGCCGTGGCGTTCGGCCTGCTGTTGGCCGCGCTCTCGCTGGTCGCGTTCCTCTCGGTGAACCTCCTGGCGGCGGTGCTGGGTCTGTTCGCCATCGTCTTTTACAGCGTCGTCTACACCCTCATCCTCAAGCCCAACACGGTCCAGAACACAGTCATCGGTGGGTTCGCGGGCGCGCTTCCGGCCCTGATCGGTTGGGCCGCCGTGACGGGCGACGTCGGGGTCCCAGCGCTCGTGCTCGCGGGGGTCATCTTCCTGTGGACGCCCGCCCACTTCTACAACCTCGCGCTGGCGTACAGGGACGACTACGCCCGCGGGGGCTTCCCGATGATGCCGGTGGTTCGCGGCGAGGCGGTTACCCGCAAGCACATCCTGCTGTACCTCGGCGCGACCCTGCTCGCGGCCGGCGTGCTCTCGACGGTCACGACGCTGGGGTGGCTCTACGCCGCGACCAGCGTGGCGTTCGGCGCCCTCTTCCTCTGGGCGGTGGTCCGCCTCCACTACGAGCGCACCGAGCGGGCGGCGTTCCGGTCGTTCCACGCTTCGAACGCCTACCTCGGCGCGCTGTTGCTCGCGGTCGTCGCCGACGCGCTGGTCCTCTGACCATGAGCCGCACCCTCGATCTCGACCTCGCGGGGCTGACCCCCGACCGGGACGCGTTGCTGTGGGCCGGACTCGTCGTCAACACCGAAATCATCCTGACCGCCGCGTACCTCCTCGTCGCGGACGTGACCGTCACCGAGTGGCGCTACCTCGTCTACCCGTTCGTCTGGATCAACCTCAGCGCGCTGGCGGTGGGCCGAACCGACCTCGTCGCCGAATCGAGCCGCGCCCGGTACGTCGGGGCGGCGATCGGTGCGGGCTACCTGCTCGTGCTGGCGTCGGTCGGCGGGCTTGTCTCGCCGGGGGTCGGGGTCGACCACGCGCTCGGCTGGCGGGTGGCGTGGCTCCCGCCCGGCTGGGGGCCGGCGCTCGTCTACAGCGGGACGGCGGTCCAGCTCACTCTGATGCCGTACAAGGTCGTCGGCTACCTGACGCTTGCGTATCTGGTGTACGCGTCGGTCCTCGACGCCGCCGGGTCGGCCGTCTCCGGTCTGCTCGGGCTGGTCTCGTGTGTGAGCTGTACGTGGCCTGTCCTCGCGAGCGTCGCGGGCGCGGTGGCGGGCAGCGGCACGGCTGTCGCGGCGGCCGCCAGCGAGTGGTCGTACCTGCTCGGGACCGTCGCGTTCGCCGTCACCGTCGGGCTGTTGGTGTGGCGCCCGACCGTCGGTCGGTGACCGATCCGACGCGTTCTCGAAATCGGACGAAGAAGGAGTTACTCGCGCCGGAGAAGCGCGAACGCACAGACGAGCGCACCGAGCGTCGCGATCACACCGAAGCCGGGCGTGGAGATCTGGAGGCCCTCACCGTCCTCCGACCCCGTCTGCGTGGGCGTCGCTGGCTCTTTCACGTCGTAGGTGAAGCTCAGTCCGTCGATCTCGCGGGCCATCTCCTGGTGGCCTTCCGGCCAGTACTGGATGTCGGCGGTGACGGTTCGCTGACCGGTGTTCTGGCTGTACACGTTCGCGGCGATGTCCTTGACGTTCGCGCCGGGGCGAACGGTAAACTTCGCGGTGACCATCCCCGCACCGGCGCTGGCGATGTCCGACGATCCCTCGATGGACATTCCGCTAGGGACCGACATCGTGATGTGGACCACGACCGGGCACTGGGCAGTCGGGTCGACCTGGAAGCCACCGGCGATGCGTCCGGGGCTTCCGGGTTCGACCGTCTTCTGGGCGGCGTAGAGCCGCGATTGGGAAAGCTTCGGCTCCGAACTTCCCGGCTCACACGCCGCGGTCGTGGTCGTTTCTGCGGTCGTCGGAGTGGCTGTCGTAGTCGTCTCCGCCGTCGTCGAGGAGGTAGTCGCCGTCGTTGTCGTAGCAGTCGTCGTAGTCGTTTCCGTCGTCGTCGCAGTAGCAGTCGCGTCGTTGCCGCCGTCCTGCGCCAGAGCGAGACCGCTCGCTCCGACCGGGAGAGCGAGAGCGGAGAGCAACACCGTGAATGCGATAGCGACAGATACGACTCGTGTCGTGTTCCGTATCATCTCTCAGTTCGTGCGTTCCACTCGGATATTCCGACTTATATCTTGCTAACTACATCTAATCTGTAGCGCATTAGCTAGCAATAAGACGAATAGTCGGGCCACAGTCGGGCACTCATCCAAATTCTCGGACGTATACTTGATCTGTAATTACTCGTCTAACGAAAGCTATAAGGCCGACATCTGACGGTCAACATACGAATGGAATTCATGACTTTCGACAGCCGTTCGTACGCAGTCGTGGTCGCAGTGCTTCTTCTCTCCGGAGCAGGTCTCGCGGGCGCGAGCCAATCACCGACTGCGACGTTCGAATACTCCCCTTCGGATCCGGTCGCGGGAGACACGGTGACGTTCGACGCGTCGGGATCGACGGACGCCGACGGTGAGATCGCCTCTTACGAGTGGGACACGGAGGGCGATGGCGACTACGGCGACTACGGCGAGCCCACCGGCCAGACAGCCGAGAAGACGTTCGATAGCCACGGGACCTACACGGTGGGCGTGCGAGTGACCGACGACAGCGGCGATACCGACACCTACACCGAGACGATACGGGTCACCAACGAAGCGCCGACCGCGTCGTTCAGCTACACGCCGTCGGACCCGGTCGCGGGAGATACCGTGACGTTCGACGCGTCGGGGTCGACGGACGCCGACGGCGAGATCGTCTCCTACGCGTGGGACACGGAGGGCGACGGCGACTACGGCGACTACGGCGAGCCCACCGGCCAGACAGCCGAGAAGACGTTCGATAGCCACGGGACCTACACCGTTGGGCTGAAAGTGACCGACAACGGCGGTAAGACCCACACCGTGACGGAGACGGTGACGGTGACGAACGAGGCGCCAGAACCGTCGTTCAGCGTCTCGCCATCCGAGCCGGTCCCCGACGAGACGGTGACGCTGGACGCGTCGGGGTCGACGGACGCCGACGGCCGGATCACGTCGTACAACTGGGACACGGAGGGCGACGGCGATTACGGCGACTACGGTGAGCCCACCGGCCAGACCGCGACCATGTCGTTCGACACCGCCGGAACGTACACCGTCGGGCTCGAAGTCACCGACAACGGCGGGAAATCGAAGACGTTCAGCAAGTCGGTGACGGTGACGAACGATGCGCCCACCGCGACCTTCAGTTTCTCCCCGTCCGAGCCGGCGCCCGACGAGGAGATAGCGCTCGATGCCACCGACTCGACGGACGCCGACGGCCAGATCACGTCCTACGCGTGGGACACGGAGGGCGACGGCGATTACGGCGACTACGGCGAGCCCACCGGCCAGACGGCTTCGGTGGCGTTCGACACCGCCGGTACCTACACCGTCGGGCTCGAAGTCACCGATAACGGCCAGGAGTCGACGACCGTAACCAAGCAGATAACAGTCACCAACGAGCCTCCAGAGCCGAACTTCACGTTCTCGCCGTCCGAGCCGGCGCCCGACGAGACGGTGACGCTGGACGCGTCGGGCTCGACGGACGCCGACGGCCAAATCACCTCCTACGTGTGGGACACGAACGGCGACGGCGACTACGGCGGCTGGGGCGAACCAACCGGCCAGACGGCCTCGACTGCGTTCGAGACGGCCGGCACCTACACAGTCGGGCTCGAAGTCACCGATAACGGCGAGGAGACCCGGACCGTGAGTCGGACGATAACGGTCTCGAACGACGCTCCCGAGCCCCGGTTCGACTACACGGTCTCGACCGACGACGGGCTCGACGTTCGACTCGACGCGTCAGAATCGAACGACACCGACGGATCTATCCACGACTACTCGTGGTACGTCGGCGACCGCCACGTCGCGTCGGGACAGACCGCGACGATTTCGTTCTCCGAGAAGGGATCGTACCGCGTTCGCCTCGAAGTCACGGACAACGGTGAGAAGACGGCGTCTACGACCCGCACCGTCGGCGTCAGCGAGCCTCCGACCGCTGAGTTCTCGTTCGGTTCGAACCCGGTCGGGACGGGGAACGCCGTCCGGTTCGATGCCGCCGAGTCCAGCGACCCGGACGGGCGGGTCACCGACTACGTCTGGAAGTTCGAGGACGGCAGGACGTTCCGGGGGAGGACCGTCGAGCGGACGTTCTCGGACCCCGGGACGCACAACGTGACGCTGACGGTCGGGGACGATACCGGCAACCGGGTACGCGAGCGCAAGACGATTCGGGCGGCGGTCCCGCCGGAGGCGTCGTTCGAGTGGAGTCCCGAGACGCCCAAAGACGGGATGGACGTCGTGTTCACCGGGAGCTCTCCCGCCAATGTGACCGGCTACGAGTGGGACTTCGACGCCGACGGCGAGTTCGAGGCGGACGGGAACACGGTGTCACACTCGTTCGACGAGGTCGGCAAGCACACCGTCTCTCTCAAGGTCGTCGACGGCGAGGGCGTCCCGGGCGTCCTCACGCGCGTGCTCACCGTTCAGAAGAGCGCGACGTTCCAGTTCACCTCCCACCGCTCGAACGTGTCGGTCGGCGACGAGGCCATCGTCACGTTCACGGTGACCAACAGGCTCCGGAACCGATCGCTCGACGCGAAGCTCGGTCTCGAACTTCCCCCCGAGGGGGCGTCTATCTCGTCGGTCGAGGGCGGGGAAGTCGTGAGCAGGAAAGGGACCGACTACATCACGGTCGGTCCGGGCGACGAGCAAACCCTGCGGGTCCACGTCCGGTTCAACGACCCCGGCGAGTACGATCTCACCGGGGAGGCGGTGTACTACTTCGACGGACGCAACGACAGCGACCGACGGGTCTCCGAGGTCGGACCGGTGAGCGTTTCGGTGGATTCGGCCGACGAGGGGTCGGTCACGTCCGAAGTACCCGGGTTCGGCATCGGATCCGCGC
Source organism: Halorussus marinus (assembly GCF_004521895.1). Lineage (NCBI taxonomy): Archaea > Methanobacteriati > Methanobacteriota > Halobacteria > Halobacteriales > Haladaptataceae > Halorussus > Halorussus marinus. The sequence continues at coordinate 38,479 of NZ_SBIR01000002.1, read as the reverse complement.
TGGTCGCACTCCTCGTCGCGGCGCTGATAGGGCGGCGTTCGCCCCCGGCCGGCGAGTAACCGGCCGGAGTCGCCGACAGCCCGTCTCCGGTTCTCGGAGCGTTCCGAAACCCCTTACCCCCGAACGGCCCAACCTCCGGCCATGACCGACGCAATCGTCGCCGAGGAGGTCCGGCGGACGTACGGCGACACCGCCGCGCTCGCCGGGGTCTCGCTCTCGGTGGCCGACGGGGAGGTGTTCGCGCTCATCGGCCCCAACGGCGCGGGCAAGACCACGCTGGTCCGGGCCCTGACGGGGACGACCGACCTCGATTCGGGGACGGTCTCGGTGCTGGGCGAGCGCCCGCGCGAGGTCGAACGCTCCCGGCTGGGACTGCTCCCCCAGTCGTTCGACCCGCCCGAACGGCTCACCGCGCGCGAGCTGGTCGCCTACTACGCGGGGCTGTACGACGACGCCCGCGACCCCGACGCGGTGCTCGCGGAGGTCGGCCTCGACGCGGCCGACGACACCCGCTACGAGAACCTCTCGGGCGGCCAGCGCCGCCGGACCTGCGTCGGGACCGCGCTGGTCAACGACCCCGACGTGCTCTTTCTCGACGAGCCGACGACCGGCATCGACCCCGCGGGCCGGCGCGCCCTCTGGGGGCTCATCGAAGACCTCGCCGCCGGCGGCACGACCGTTTTCCTGACGACCCACTACATGGCGGAGGCCGAGCGGCTCGCCGACCGCGTCGGACTGCTCGGAGGCGGCGAGCTCGTCGCGGTCGGCTCGCCCGGGGAGCTCGTCGCCGACCACGCGGGTCGAAGCCGACTCGTCGTCGAGTTCGCCGCGCCCGACGAGAGCGCGGACACACTCGACGGCTCGGACGCGGCGGCCGCGCTCGCCGACGGCTTCGACGCCGAGCCGACCGACGCCGGACTGGTCGTCCGCGGGGTCGACCCCGAGGGGATCGGCGCGGTCGTCGCGGCCCTCGACGATCGGGGCGTCGCCTACGACGCGCTGACGTGGAAAGAGCCTGACCTCGAAGACGTCTTCCTCCGGCTGACCGACCGGACGGTCGGCGACGACGACGCCGACCGCGTCGGTGGGCCGACCGATGCCGTCCTCGCGGGGGGCGACCGATGAGCGGGCCGGCCCGGATCCGATCCGAGGCGGTCGCGGCGTGGCACGCGTTCGTCCGGCGCCGGACCGCGGTGTTTTTCACCTTCTTCTTCCCGGTCATCCTCATCCTCATCTTCGCGGTGCTGGTGGGGACCAATCCCGGCGGCGGCGGGCTGTTCGCCGAGCCGCCGGGCTACTACCTCCCGGGGTATCTGGCGGTCGTAGTGCTTTTCACGCCGCTGTCGCGGGTCGGCTCGACCGTGGCCCGCCACCGTGAGGGCAACCGGTTCGAGAAGCTGGCGACCACGCCGCTGTCGCGGGCCGAGTGGCTGTTGGCCCACACGCTGGTCAACGTCCTCATCATCGGGATCGCCGCGTTGCTCATCCTCGGCCTGCTGACGCTGGCGACCGACGCCGCCCTCGCGCTCGGCCCCGCGAATCTGGCGGTGGTGGCGGCGTTCACCGCGCTGGCGGTCGCGCTGTTTTGCGGACTGGGCGCGATCCTGGGAAGCACCGCCGACTCGCAGGACGGCGTCATCGCCGCGAGCAACGGCATCGCGCTCCCGCTGCTCTTTCTCTCGGAGACGTTCGTCACGCCGGCGCTCCTGCCGGCGTGGTTCCGACCCGCGATGAACGTCTCGCCGCTGACGTACTTCGCGCGCGGCGTCCGTCAACTGACGTTTTCGGGCGGGCCGGTCGCCGGCGAGCTGGCGGTGCTGGCGGCGCTCGCGGTCGCCTTTTTCGCCGCCGGCGCGTACGCGATCCCGGAGACGGACTGATCGCAAGCGCCGACGGTAATCCGAGCGAAACGACGTAACGGCGCCGTACCGTTCCGCATTCTGGATTACCGCATGGGACGGTATCCGACTGCTCGACCGAGAGCCCGCGAGGGACCGACATTCGGGATCCGGAGATACAGTACGCCCACTCCAAGAGCACGACCGCGTTCATCGACGGCTCGGTCGTCGTCGGCGGGTACGTCTACGACGGCGAGGCGGTGGCCGACCTCCGAGGCGACTACGTGTTCGGCAACTGGAGCGGCTTCGGCGTCGTCGACCCGGTCGGAGACGGGTCAGCGCCCGAGGGCTTCGAGCGTCTCGCGAAGCCGGTTCGCGTACCGGTCGTCCCCGAAGTACAGCAGGTGGACCAACACCGGGTAGAGCTGATAGACCTCGCGGCGCCCCTCGAAGAACCCGGCGTCGATACCCCGGGCGGCCTCGTAGGCGTCGAAGAAGGCGTCGCCGAACGATCCCGCGAAGTCGACGTACGCGAGTTCGACCTCGGCGTGGCCGAAGTAGCAGGCGGGGTCGAGAAACGCCCGGACCTCGCCGTCCCGGACCACGAGGTTCTCGTCCCAGACGTCGCCGTGGAGGAGCGATGCGGGCGGCGACGACGGGAGCAACGACTCGAGGTCCGCGGCGAGCGACTCGACGCGGGCGAACAGGTCGGCCGACAGCGCGCCCGCCGCTCGGGCCTTGGCCGCGACGGACAGCAGGCGGTGGTCGCGGTAGAACGCGGCCCACGACTCCGTCCACGGGTTCGGCTGGCGGTACGGCCCGTCGAGGGTGTCGAACGGGAAGCCGTAGGCTCGCCGCTCTTTCCGCGGGGACTCCTCGTGGAGCGCGGCGAGGTGACGGGCCGCGTCGCGTTCGGCGTCGGCGGTGTGGTCGCCGTCGCCGGCGACGTACTCTACCACCAGCAGATCGTCGCTTCCGTGGACGACCTCGGGGACGGGCAGGCCCCGATCGTCCAGAAACGCCAGCATCTCGGCCTCGACTCCGAGGGGCGTCGGGCCCGTCTTGGCGACGACGGTGCGACCGTCGGCGAGGGCAGTCCGGAAGACCGCGCCGACCTCGCCGCCCTCGAGCGCCGAGAGTTCCTCGACGGCCGTGTCGAGCGCGTCGGCGACGCGCGAGTCGACGCCGGGCTGGCTCATCGGCGCCAGACGACCGGCGCGAGCGCCGCGAGATACTCCTCGACGCCGTAGATGTGGTTGAGCATGAGGTAGGTCACGATCCCGAGAGCGAGGCTCAGCCCCCACGCGGCGGCCGCGATGCGCCCGACGCGGGCGTGGGCGGTCTCGCGGAGCTCGGCCGGCGTGTGGGTCAGCCCGAGCACGACGGCGTGGATCACGACCGGCACCGAGACCGCCGAGAGGACGATGTGGATCGCCAGCATGATGAGGTACGCGTAGTAGACCAGACCGGTCGCGTCGATGCTCTTCTCGCCGCCGCCGCCGATCTTCACGAGGTAGAGCACCAGAAACAGGAGGATGAGCCCGAACGCGGTCAGCATCGCGGCCCGGTGTTTGCGGACCTCTTCGCGGCGGATCCACCGCCACCCGAGCAGGAGGGCGGTGAGCGCGACCGTGTTGACCGCCGCGATGGCGTGGCTGAACAGGTCGGTGGTCGCCCGCGAGAGCTCCGGATAGATCGGGAGCAGTCCCGCGAACGTCCCGAGCACGAGCACGTACCCCACCGCCGAGAGAATCGCGGTCGCGGCGCGGGGGTTGTTTTTCACCCGGCGCCTCGCCGTTGCGGTTGCCATGTCCGGTGGTTGGGACTACCGGCCCAAGAGCGTTCCTGTCCGACGTTCGGCCGGCGACGAAGCGACCGCAGTCGGGCGGTTCTCCAACCCCGTTTGGGCGAATCCAAATGAACTTTCGCAAATGTTTCCGTTAAAGTGAAACCCGAACGGACGGAATCGGTAGGTATGAGCGCAGACCAGGAACAGCAGTCGATCCGCTGTCTCGTCGCCAAGGTCGGTCTCGACGGTCACGACCGGGGGGCGCACGTCATCGCCCGGGCGTTCCGGGACGCGGGGTTCGAGGTCATCTACTCCGGGCTCCACAACGCCCCGGACGAGATCGTGCAGGCGGCGGTCCAGGAGGACGTCAACGTCCTCGGCATCTCTATCCTCTCGGGGGCTCACAACACCCTGATCCCGAAGGTCATCGACGGGCTGAAGGAGTACGACGCGTTCGAGGACACGCTCGTGCTGGTCGGCGGCGTGGTCCCCGACGACGACAAGGCCGAACTCAAAGACCTCGGCGTCGCCGAGGTGTTCGGCCCCGGCACGCCGATGGAAGAGACCGTCGAGTTCGTCCGCGAGAACGCTCCACAGCGATGAGCGCGCCCGACCACGACGAACTGCTCGAGGAACTGCTGGCGGGCAAACACCGCGCGCTCGCCCGCGTCATCACCAAGATCGAAAACCGCGACCCCGGCTACCGCGAACTGGTCTCGGCGCTTCACGCCCACACCGGCGACGCCGAGGTCGTCGGCATCACCGGCAGTCCGGGCGCCGGCAAGTCGACGCTGGTCGACAAGCTCGCGGACTACTACCGCGAGCGCGGCGAGACCGTCGGGGTCATCGCGGTCGACCCCTCCTCGCCGTTCACCGGCGGGGCGGTGCTTGGCGACCGCATCCGGATGGCGAGTAACGTCGGCGACATGGACGTGTTCTTCCGGTCGATGAGCGCCCGCGGGACGCTCGGCGGGCTCTCGACCGCGACCACGGACGCGGTAAAGGCCTTAGACGCCTTCGGAAAGGACAAGATCCTCATCGAGACCGTCGGCGCCGGCCAGAACGAGATCGACGTGGTGAAGACCGCCGACACCGTGGCGGTGCTGGTCCCGCCCGAGAGCGGCGACAACGTCCAGATGCTCAAGGCCGGCATCCTCGAGATCGGCGACGTGTTCGTCGTCAACAAGGCCGACCTCGACGGCGCGGACCGCACCGTCCAGGAGCTCCGAGAGATGATCCACATGCAGACCGACCGCACCGCGAACCTCGCGACGGGCCACCACGGCGCGAGCGCGGTCTCGGACGGCGACGCCGACGAGCGGGCCGACGACGAGGGCTGGACGCCGAGCGTCGTCGAGACGGTCGCCAAGACCGGCGAGGGGGTCGAGCGACTGGTCGAGACGCTCGCCGACCACTACGACTATCTGGAGTCGTCGGGCGCGCTCGAAGCCAAGGCCCGGACCAGATACGCCGAGGAGATCCGCAACCTCCTCCGGGAGGACGTCGGACAGCTCCTCGAAGCCGAGATCGAGCGCCGCGGCGGGATGGAGGAACTGCTCGCGGACGTGGTCGCCCGCGAGACCGATCCGTACGCGGTCGCCGACGAGGTCATCGAACCGCTCGAACGGTGTCTAGAAGCGCCCCGGGAGTGAGTCGGCCCGGCCTCGGATTCCGCGCCGAGATCGAGTTGTCGGGGGTGGGTACTTGTACGCGGGAGCGATAGCGTCGGTATGGCGCCCGACCACGTCCTCGTTCCCATCGACGGCTCGCCGCTCGCTGACCGAGCGCTCGTCCACGCCCTCGAGACCTTCGACTGTCGCGTCACGGTGCTGAACGTCGTGACGCCGATCGACGAATCAATGATCGAGAGCGGCGTCCTCGACCCGAACGAGCGACGCCACACCGAAGCCCGCGAGCGCGCGGCCGAGCTGATCGAGCGGGCGGAAACCCGCGCACGGGAGGTCGATCGAACGGTCGATACCGCGGTCGAGACGGGCGACCCGGTCGAGACGATACTCGCGTACGCCGACGCCTCCGCGGTCGACCACATCGTCATGGGCGGCCACGGCGGCGAGACCGGCCTGACCGCCCGACTGCTGGGGACGGTCGCGACGAACGTCGTCGCCCGAGCGCCCGTCACGGTGACCGTCGTCCGGTAGCGCTCGCCGACCGCCGACCTATCGGAGCCCGAGAACCGACGAGAGCGTCCGGTAGAGTCCGAATCCGATCACGATCGAGGTCACGAGCGTGACGACCCAGAACGCAAGCGTCACCCCGATCTTCCGGCGGGAGACGCCGGCCGATCCGGCGGCGAGCCCGCCGCCGATGACCCCGGAGATGATGATGTTGTTGAACGAGATCGGGATTCCGAACGCGATCGCGAGCTGTGCGATGACGAACCCCGGCACGAGGGCCGCGATGGACCGCCGAGCGCCGAGCTGGGCGTATTCGCGCGAGGTCGCCTGGAGGAGCCGGGGCGAGCCCATCCACGCGCCGGCGAGGATGCCGGCCGCGCCGATCGCCAGCAGGACGATCCCGGGCGCGCCGAGTTCGACCCGGTAGAGATTTTCCAGCGGCCCCGTCGCCAGCCCGACCTGACTCCCGCCGCTGGAGAAGGCGACGACGCTCCCGAGCCCGACCAGAAACGTCCGGGTCCCCCGTTCGACGGACTGCTGTGTCCGGCGTCGGATGAACTGGAAGCCCGCGGCGGCGAACGCCAGCGTCGTGACGACGGTGAGTACGTCGACGCCGCCAACGGCGGGGGCGTCGACAGTTCGCGCGGCGAACTCCGCGACCGACGCCTGACTGACTTCCGGCGGCGAGGGGACGACGCTCAGCCGGATATGCGCGAGGATCCCCGCGACGAGGGCGGCCAACAGCGGGATGCCGACGGTGTCGGGAACGTCGTCGCGGCGCAAGACCGTGGCAGTGAGGTACGCCAGTCCGCCGGACATCGGCGGCACCAGAACCCAGAACGTCCCGATTCGGCGGTACGTCTCGAACGTCGGATCCCCGCCGAGCGAGAGCCCGACCCCGACCATCGCACCGGTCGTCGCGAACGCCGCGGGCACCGGATAGCCGGTGTAGACGCCGAACGCCATGAACCCGGTGGCGGTCAACAGCCCGGCGGTCGCGGCCAGCGGCGTGATCGCGACGCCGTCGACGAGGCCGGCGCCGACCGTCTCGGAGATGCTCCCGCCCTGCACGAACGCCCCCAGTGCGGCGAGGATCCCGATGAGGAACGCCGCACGCATCGTGGAGATCGCGTTCGCGCCGATGGCGGGGGCGAACGGCGGCGAGTTGCTGTTCGCGCCGAGCGCCCACGCCGCGACCAGTCCGGTGGCGGTGGCGAGCACGACCAGCCCCCAGAACGCCGGCGTCACGCGGCTCTCCGGACGTCACCGGGCCGGGCGCGACCGCTCGCGGGGCGGATCCTCGCTCGAACGTCCCGAAACCTCACTCTTGTGCCGGATTCGAACTCGTCGCTGTCGATCATAGAGAGACATTCTGACGGACGGACAAAAGCGTTCGCCGGTCGCGGCCGTCGCTACGAGCATTCGTGCGAAATACGACCACGAACGCAGAAAAGCCCGCGTTAGATCCCGCTCTCGAAGTCGTCGAGCGAGTAGGCGGGCTCGGCGCCGCGCCGATCGAGCGTCTCGTTGGCCAGCAGCCAGTAGACGACCGACAGGGCCTTGCGACCCTTGTTGTTCGTCGGGACGACGAGGTCGACGTTCGAAGTGTTGTTGTTCGAGTCGCACATCGCGATGACCGGGATGCCCACAGTGATGGCCTCCTTGACAGCTTGGGCGTCGCCGATGGGGTCGGTCACGACGAGCACGTCGGGCTCGATGTAGCCGTCGTACTTGGGGTTGGTGAGCGTGCCGGGGATAAACCGGCCCGTACGGGCCCGCGCGCCCACGGCGTCGGCGAACTTCTCGGCCGGGAATCGACCGTACTGGCGCGAGGAGGTGACGAGCACCTGCTCGGGGTCGTAGTTCGCGAGGAAGTCCGCGGCGGTCCGGATGCGCTCGTCGGTCTTCGAGACGTCGAGGACGTACAGCCCGTCGGTCCGGACCCGGTGGATGAACCGCTCCATGTCCTGGGTCTTCTGCTGGGTCCCGATGTGGACCCCAGCGCCGAGGTACTCGTCGACGGGGATGAGGAGGTCGGCCTCCTCCTGGTTGTCCATGACGTCCTCGTCGAGGCTCGGGCCGGCGTCCTCGACTTCGGCGTCGTCGGTCGTCTGGTCGTCGTCAGCCTCTGCCGCCACGTCGTCGTCGGCGTCGACCGACGGCTCCGCACCGGATTCGCCCTCTGCTTCGAGGTCGGTCTCCGATTCGGCGGCTTCGAGGCCTTCGTCTTCTACCTGTTCGCTCTCGTTGTCACTCATGGTGTGGAAACGTTCTGCTCGATACGGATGAGCTCGTTCAGCTTCGCGGTTCGCTCGCCGCCGACCGCGCCCGTCTTGATGTACGGGGCGGCGGTCGCCGCGGCGAGGTGTGCGATAGTCGTGTCTTCGGTCTCTCCGCTCCGGTGGGAGATGACCGGTCGGTAGCCGTTCTCGACCGCGAGCTCGACGGCGTCGACGGCGTCCGAGAGGGTGCCGATCTGGTTGGGTTTGACCAGAACGGCGTTGGCCGCCTCCTGCTCGATGCCCGTCCGGAGTCGCTCGACGTTGGTGACGAACAGATCGTCGCCACAGACCAGCGTCCGGTCGCCGACCCGGTCGGTCAGCTCGGCAAAGCCCTCGTAGTCGTTCTCGTCGAGCGGGTCCTCGACGTACGCGAGGTCGTACTCGTCGACGAGGTCGGCGACGTACGCGATCTGCTCGTCGGCGTCGCGGGTGGTCTCGCGGTAGACGTACGCCTCTTCGTCGGCGTCGTAGAGTTCGGCGCCGGCCATATCGAGGCCGAACCGAATCTCGAAGCCGAACTCCTCGGCGACGGTCTCGACCGCCGCGTCGACGAGTTCGAACGCCTCGTCGTCGTCGATCGACGGTGCCCACGCGCCCTCGTCGCCCTTGCCGGCGGCGATGCCTCGGCCGTCGAGGCGATCGTGGACCTCCTGGTGGACCGCCGCGTTGGCGAACACCGCGTCCTGGACGCTCGGGGCGCCGACGGGTGCCGCGAGGAACTCCTGAATCGCGGTCGCGTCGGCGGCGTGCTCGCCGCCGCCGACCACGTTACCGAGCGGCGTCGGGAGCTCGTCGCCCCGGAACGCGCCGCCGAGATGCTGGTACAGCGGCGTGCCGAGCACGTCCGTGGCCGCCTTCGCGGCGGCCATGCTGATCGCGACCGCGCTGTTCGCGCCGATCTCGGAGAAGTCGTCGGTGCCGTCCGCGGCCCCGAGGGTGCGGTCGACGTCGCGCTGATCGCCGACGTACACCTGCCCTTCGAGTCGAGGGACGGCGTGTTCCCGGGCCGAGGCGATGGCCTCGGTCGGGTCGAGTTCGATCGCCTCGTACTCGCCGGTCGACGCCCCGCTCGGGGCCGCCGCCCGGCCGAACCCGCCGCTCTCGGTTATCACGTCGGCCTCGACCGTCCGGTTGCCTCGGGAGTCGAGGATCTGACGGAGTCGGACCTCGCTGACCAGCGTCATCGCTCGCCTCGTCGCACCGTGAACGGAAGGACGCCGGCGTCGTACTCCTCGGCCGCGATGAGGATGGGCTCGGTCTGGTCGGTCTCGACCAGCACCGGTGCGCCGTACGACACCTGCAGGGCTCGGGCCCCGATGATGCGTGCCTTCTCGTACCGGGAGTAGCGTTGCTGAGCCATTACTGGTAGGGGGAGACGATGTCGACGAGGTCCTTGTGCGAGACGAGCATCCGGCGACAGCACTGTCGCTCGACGCCGAGTTCGTCGAGGACCTTCTCGGGGTCCTCGTCGCCCTCTTTCGTCTCGGAGCGCGCCTTGAACTCCTCCCAGTACTCCCCGACGACCTTCCCGCATGTGAAACAACGGACCGGTACCATCATGGGTTATCGGGCCTCCGTGGACCGCGGGTTTCCTGTCATGGTAATCAGCGGTAGGACTTCTGGTAGCGCGCGCGAGCGCCGGGGCCGCCCCACTTCTTGGGCTCGGAGCGCCGGGAGTCGTTGACCAAAAGCGACCGGTCGAACTCGGTGAACGCGTCCCGGAGTTCGGCGTCGCTGGTGTGCTGGACGAGTCCGCGAGCGATCGCGGTCCGAACCGCGTCGGCCTGCCCGCTGACGCCGCCGCCCTGCACGTCGATCTCGACGTCGACCGCGTCGCGGCGTTCCTCGCCGGCGATGCGGAACGGTTCGAGCATCTTCAGTCGGGCCGTCTCCGGTTCGATCAGTTCGACTGGTCGGGAGTTGATTCGCACGCGACCCTCGCCGTCCGTGACCGTCGCACGGGCGATGGCCGTCTTCTTCTTGCCGCTCGTGTTGGTTACCATGTGACGTTAGCACCCAGATTCTTGCTGATGTCGCCCAGTTGGACGAACCGAATGTTCGAGAGCCGGTCCAGCGACGTGCCCTCGAGGACCTCGCTGTCCTCGTCGTGGGGGTTGCCGACGTAGACCCGGACGTTCTCGAACGCCTCGCGCCCGCGGGTCTTCTTGTACGGAACCATCCCGCGGATCGCGCGCTTGAAGATCATGTCCGGCCGCTTGGGGTAGTACGGACCGCTGTCCGACCCAAGTTCGGCGCGCTTCTCGTAGGTCTCCATCACGTCGTCCTCGCTGCCGGTGATGACCGCGTCCTCGGCGTTGACGACGGCGACGCGCTCGCCGTCGAGCGCGCGCTGTGCGACCTGACTTGCCACGCGACCGAGAATACAGTCGCGGGCGTCGACGACGACGTCTGCGTCGAATTCTGCGATACTCATCGGATCACCCGTACGTTCGAGCCGTCGGGGTTCTGTTCGATTGCCTGTTCGAGCTTGAGCGTCTCACCGTCTGCCTGCTGAATCTTCGTCTCCGCGGTGGACGAGAAGTCCACTGCGGCGACGGTGACGTTTTTCTGCAGAACGCCGCTCCCGAGAACCTTGCCGGGCACGATGACGGTCTCGTCTTCCTCGGCGTACCGCTCGATGCGGCCGAGGTTGACTTCCGCGTGCGTGCTTCGGGGCTTCTCGAGGCGATCTGCGACAGTACTCCACACGTCGGCGCCCGAACTGCGGGCCTCCGACTTCAGATCGGCGATGAGACTGCTGAGCCTCGGATTTGTCTTGCTCATAGTGCTTCCTCCTGATGGGAATGAAAACTGAAGTGCAGGGAGCAGGATTTGAACCTGCGGACTCCTACGAGACAGCGCCCTGAACGCTGCGCCGTTGGCCTGACTTGGCTATCCCTGCACGTAGAACACACATGCAGCCCGTCGCGGGCAACTGTGTGTAGTGGGTGGCCCTTCAAACCTGTTTCGGTCTGCGTCCGCCGTCGCGCTCCCGGCTTGCGATTGCGTCGCTGGCCGGACCGGGCGAGCGGCGCCGAAACGCGGTTCGAAGTGCCCTGCATTGTTCTATAGCTGTACGGCCTGTTCGAGTTCGTCGGCGCGGGAAGCGATCGAGTCGGCCGCCGCGGTGACGAGGTCGTCGACCGGTAGCGAGCCGTCGCTCTCGACGCTGAACACGAACGCGTTGTCCACGTCGTGGACTTCGAGCTCCTTGCCGGGGTAGCGGTTCGTGAGGTCGTGGTCGAACGCCTCGGTCGGGACGAGTTCGCCGTCGTCCTCGATGACCCCGCGAAGGATGTTGGTCTCGGCCTCGTCGTAGGCGTCGCGGTCGCCGACGACCTCCACGCGCTGGAGGTGTCGGTAGCCGACGGCCACGCCGCCCTGATGTTTGGCGTGGTCTTTCCCCGTCGAGAGGACGGCGTCGGCCTCGAGTTCGAGACGCTGGCCGTCCTTCAGGTCGATGATGGGGACGTTGTCGTCGGCCGGCTGGACCATCTCGTCGGAGCTGACGAGGTCGCCCGAGTAGGCGGTCCCCGGCCCCGACACGTCGAGGCTGAGGGTGACGCTGTCGCCCTCTTCGAACTCGCCCAGCGGCGTGCTGAGCGGGACCAGACCCAGTCGGAGCCCGATCTGCTCGTCGAACATGACCGACGAGTTCTCGATGAACCGAACGGTGTCGATCGAGAGCGTCGGCACGTCGGCGATGATCGCCCGGCGGATGCCGTTGGCGAACGCCGGCGTCACGCCCCGGACGAGGAACCGGGAGTCTCGGTCCCCGCGTTCGATGAACTCAACGTCGAAGTCCTCGCTCATGGATTAGAATCCACTCTTTCCTTTCGGCGCTCGGGTGCCGTCGTGCGGGATCGGGGTCACGTCCTCGATGCGACCGATCTCGAGTCCGGCGCGGGCGAGCGCGCGGATCGTCGCCTGCGCGCCCGGACCGGGGTTCTGCTGGAGATTCCCGCCGGGGCCGCGGACCCGAACGTGGACGCCCTCGATACCGGCGTCTTTGACGTCCTCGGCGACCGTCTCGGCCATCTGCATGGCCGCGTACGGCGAGGACTCGTCGCGGTTCTGCTTGACGACGGTCCCGCCCGAGGACTTCGCGATGGTCTCGGCGCCGGTCAGGTCAGTGACCGTGATGATGGTGTTGTTGAACGATGCGTGTACGTGGGCTACGCCCCATTTGCCGTCTTCGTTTGCGCTCATTCGTTACCCTCCGATCGCGCGGGGTGAAGGTCGTCCGCCAGCGGGCTGTTCTCGTCGAACGCGACGGTGTCTTGCTCGGCGACCTCGACCTTGTACGAGGGCGCCTGAACGCGCTGACCGTCGACGGTGACGTGGCCGTGGACCACGAACTGACGCGCCTGCTGGGGCGTCTGGGCCAGCCCCTTTCGGTAGGCGACCGTCTGGAGCCGGCGCTCCAGGACGTCGGTCACTTCCAGGAGCAACACGTCGTCGAGTTCGTCGCCGTCGTCGAGGATGCCGAGTCGCTTGAGCCGCGAGACGAACTCCGAGCCCTCGGTCGCTTCGACGTCGCCCTGCGCTCGCTGGCCGAGGATGTCGCGGGCTTCCCGGCGGAAGCCGCGAAGTTCCGACTGGGCGCGCCAGAGCTCTTCTTTGTTGTGGAGTCCGTAGCGGTCGACCAGACCGCTCTCCTCGGAGATGCGCTCGCCCTGGAAGGGGTGGTTCGGCGTCTCGTACGATTTGGTGTTCTGTCCGAGCGCCATTATTCCTCACCACCCTCCTCGTCGGCGGCCTCTTCGGCGGCCTGCTCTTCTTTGATCTCCTCGACGTTGACGCCGATGGTGCCCTCCGTACGGCCGGTCGAGCGGGTCCGCTGTCCGCGGACCTTCTGGCCGCGCTTGTGGCGGACGCCCTTGTACGAGTCGATCATCTTCATCCGGTTGATGTCCTGACGACGGGTCATGTTCAGATCGTTGCCCGTCTCGTGGGTGGTCTCACCGGAGAAGTAGTCGTTGCGGTGATTCGCGAGCCATTCTGGGACCTCGTCGGCGAAGCTCTCGACGGCGTCGACGACCGAGTCGATCTTGTCGTCGTCGAGACGGCCGAACGTCGCCGTTCGGTCGACGCCCGCCTTGTCGGCGATGATGCGCGCCGCTCGGCGACCGATCCCGTTCATCTCGGAGAGGGATCGCTCGACAGTCTTCGTCCCATCGAGGTCTGTGCGCCCGATGCGAACGAAGTACTGGAGGTCCTCGTCTTCCTCCTGTGGTTCTTCCGTGCTCATAGTTGGGTACTGAAAGCGTCGAGGGAGGGATTTGAACCCTCGAGGCTTGACGCCACAGAGTTAGCAACCCTGCGCCGTGGGCCAGACTAGGCTACCTCGACACGTTTCGTGCATTCACTGTCGCCCTCTCGGACTCGGGACCCGGCGCCCCTACAGGTTTGCAACTCAACGTACCCAGGGGATACATATAAACGCAACGAATCGCCGAGGGGCGGCCGGGCCGGCGTCTCGACCTACGACTCGTCGCTGTCGGCGCTCACGTCGCCCCCGGCGTCGCGGGCTTCGAGGCTCTCGACGGTCCCCAGTCGCGCCCATTCGGTCTCGTCGCCGTCCATGTCGGCCCGTCGGACCGTCAAGTCGCTCCACCCTTCGTCGTACTCCCCGCTGATCTCGTAGCGTTCGCCCGCTCGATCTCGGGGTCGGACCTCGACCCGCAACGATTCGTCGGGGACGTAGTCGACGGGGCTGGCTCGCCCCTCGAACTCGGTCCCGTCGTCGAGTACGACGCGCACGGTGTCCTCGGCATCGACCTCTCCGAACGTCTCGGCGAGATGGCTCATACGGGACGTTGGCCCGAGAGTCGGTTAAGCGTGCGGGCCCCCGCGAGAATCAGACCTCGATGTAGTCGTCGTTGATCTCCCACTCCCCGCCCTCGCCTTTCACCATGTACTCGCCGTAGTAGGGCACCCGGTTCGCCACGGTCTCGCGGAACGTCTCGCGGATCTCGGGCTTGGTCATCGCACCCATCGGCCGCAAGTCGTCGTTGCGGTTCAGACAGCCCTTGAGGTATCCTTCGTGCGTGACGCGGACGCGATGGCAGTTCGCACAGAAACTCTCGTTCTCGACCGGGTCGACGATCTCGACCATCCCGCGGCCCGACGAGTCCGTCGGGGCGCCGGCCTCCTCGGTCGCATCATCGCCGCCCACCCAGTAGCGCCGCCGGCCGTGCATCTCTCGGATCTCGATCTCGTCGGCCTGCTCTTCGAGCCACCCGTGGACCCGGTCTATGTCGATCGCCCACTCGGGTTTGCCGGTCAGCTCGGGCATGTACTCGATGAGCTGGAGCTGGAGCCCGTCGTTGTCGGCGACGTGGTCGACCATCTCTGGCACGTAGCCCGCGGTCTTCTCGAACACGACCATGTTGAGCTTCACCGGATCGAGCCCGGCGTCGAGCGCGGCGTCGACGCCTTCCATCACGCGGTCGTAGGCGCCGCTCTCGGTCACCTCGGCGAACGCCTCGGGGTCGAGCGCGTCCTGTGAGACGTTGACCCGTTCGAGTCCGGCGTCGACGAGGTCCTCGGCACGGCCGGGCAGGAAGGTCCCGTTCGTGGTCAGCGACACCTCCATCGCGTCGGGCGTGCGTCGGATGATCTCCTCTAAGTCCTGGCGCAACATCGGCTCGCCGCCCGTGAACTTCACCTTTCGGACGTCGAACTCCCGGGCGACTTCCAGAAACCGGACGACCTCGTCGGCGGTCATCTCGTCGTCCTGTGGGTCCATCGGTCCGCGGGTGTCGCCGAGCCCCTCGTTGTGACAGTAGACGCAATCGAAGTTACAGCGGTCCGTGAGCGAGACCCGCACCCCAGACACCTCGCGCCCGAAGTCGTCCTCCAACATATGCGATCCTTTCTCGTGAGACACCTTAAAATCGCGGGCGAACGACGCCGTGCTGTAACCAAATATAGTTACATATGTGCGGCGATCCGGCCGGTGTCGTTTTCATTTTCCGGTTCGATCGCTGTCACGCCGGCGCTGGGTCGGGTCCCCACGCTTCGTCCTCACCGGACTGCACAAGCCTTATCGCTCGCTCGCACCCTACCCACCCGCATGGACGAACCAGCGGTACGCGACCTGCTCCGGGAGGTCGAGGACCCGGATCTCGGCGACGATATCGTCTCGCTGAACCTCGTCAACGACATCTCCGTGGAGGGCGACACCGTCGAGATTTCGCTCGCGCTCGGCGCGCCGTACTCCCCCAACGAGACGGCGATCGCGAATCGAGTTCGCGAGGTGCTGGCCGACCACGACCTCGAGGTCGCTCTCTCGGCGCGCGTCGACGATGACGTCGCGGCCGACGACCAGGTGCTCCCGAACGTCGAGAACATCATCGCGGTCGCGTCGGGTAAGGGCGGCGTCGGCAAGTCGACAGTCGCGGTCAACATCGCCGCGGGCCTCTCCCAACTCGGGGCGCGAGTCGGACTGTTCGACGCCGACGTGTACGGCCCCAACGTCCCGAGGATGGTCGCGGCCGACGACGTGCCGACCGCGACCGAAGACGAGACCATGATCCCGCCCGAGCAGTTCGGCGTGAAGCTGATGAGCATGGCGTTTCTCGTCGGCGAGGACGATCCGGTCATCTGGCGCGGTCCGATGGTCCACAAGGTTCTCACCCAGCTCTGGGAGGACGTCGAGTGGGGTCACCTCGACTACATGGTCGTCGACCTCCCGCCGGGGACCGGCGACGCCCAGCTCACGCTCCTCCAGAGCGTCCCGGTCACGGGCGCGGTCATCGTCACGACGCCCCAAGAGGTCGCGGTCGACGACGCCCGCAAGGGCCTGCGGATGTTCGGCAAGCACGACACCAACGTCCTCGGGATCGCCGAGAACATGGCGACGTTCAAGTGTCCGGACTGTGGCGGCGAACACGACATCTTCGGGCGGGGCGGCGGTGCGGCGTTCGCCGAAGACAACGACATGCCGTTCCTCGGCTCGATCCCGATCGACCCCTCGGTCCGGACCGGCGGCGACGAGGGCGAACCCATCGTACTCGACGAGGACAGCGACACCGGCGACGCGTTCCGCGTGCTGACCGAGAACGTCGCCAACAACGTCGGGATTATCAAACGCCGAACGCAACAGTGAGCCATGTCTCAAGACCCTGATATCGAAGGTTCCGACCCCGAACGCGCCGAACGGCTCCGGGAGATCGCCGACGACGTTCGCGGAGACTCCTCCGAGAGCGAGCAGGTCGCCGCGATGCTCTACCGGGTGAGCGACCTCTACGATCCGGACGAGGAGACGTCGCCGAAGGACATCTACTTGAACATGCGCGAGATCCTCCGGACCAAAGAGTCCTGAGCGCTATCGGAGTCGCCGGAGGCTGACGAGTCCGACCACCAGCGCCGCGGCGACGAAGACGGCGGGGACGCCGCCGACTTCGTGGCCTCGACTCAACTTCGCGCCGATGTCACGCTCGTAGCTCGCGTTCTCGTACTCGTAGTTGTCGTCCATCCACGTCGGCCGGACGGGTTCGTACGGCGCGTTCCAGACTGCCGTGTCGTCCTCGACGGTCCCGGCGAACTCGACCTGATCGATTGCGCCGTCTTCCGTCGTCATATTACCGGTGTACAACCGCGCCTCGCCCGCGATTTCTGCGTCGCGCTCGTCGAGCAGTTCGACGCTGATCGTCCGGGTGTCTCCCGGGCGAACGGAGGCGGGATACAGACTGCCGTCGGTCCCGACGGTGTGGACCATGAGCTTCGTGCTGTAGAGTTGTTCCGACGGGTTCGCCAGCGTGACGTTGGCGACGACGGACTCTTGTCCCTTAGCGGTTCCCATCGTCACCTCGACGTCGGTGATTTTCGGAGTCGGTATCGATCCGGAATCGCTGGAGTCGATCTCGCGGGTGAAATTGAACTGCGTGTGGTTTCCGTACGTCGAGAAGGTGACTGTGTGGTCGTCTTGATTTACGTTTATTCCCGGCGTGAGGTTTATTCTCTGTTTGTGGGTCTCGCCGTGGTCTAAGCGCAGGTCTGAATCGTATACGCGCTGATTGTCAACTTTTATATTATACCCAGAAAATTTATTTTCCCAGCTTACTGTATTAGTTGATCTAACTAAGATGGAGCTATCTTCTTCTTGAATAACTAATTCGTGTTTATACCCGTCGCTTCCGTTGACCGTTATAGTGGTCTCGGCATCTTCTGACAACCCTTCGACCATCATAGGCGACATAAGACTAATGGTCAACAATAGTATGGTGACCCATATGAATTCATTTCCCATAGTATTAAATTAAATATTATATACTTATATTCTATGGTTTAATATGCTGGTTATCTGCCAGGGATCCATAGCACTATTATATTCGACCTTTTTAGAATATGACTTCTTATGCTTAGTGATGGTCTTTCCAGTCCGCTCATTAACATATTTTTCTGTAAGGGTACCACGGACCGTAGCCCTCGTTTTGATCACATGGTATTCATTAGAGTATGAGCGTTTCCAGAGTCGATCAACACCAGTCTGCTTCGCTAGATCCCATGATGTAATAGTTTCCGACTTCCCAACTCGCAAGTCTTCTTGAGCGTTTACCGCTCTATAGGCTGATCGAACTCGATTGACCGATCGTACTTTTTTCCATTCATATTCCGGTGGCTTAATGATATTTTTCCGAGAGGCTTCATACACTTGCACTGAGTCCTTATAGCGGGATTTTTCCCTAATCTTGTGCTCTGTTTCATATACCGCATCGTCTATTTTTACTCTCCTTGTTTTTCCGGTGAACTCTCCATTTACGCGTGAACCAGTCGTTGCCCAACGAGTTCTAGTGCGGGTAACCGTGTAGGTATAGGCTCGAGTAATTTCATAGGATCGGGTTTCAGTAGTATGGTATGTTTCTGTATGCGTAGTCTCGAAACATCCAAGATACCGATCACAACGAGTGATTGTCCTCGTTCTTGTCTTCTCGACCGGAACTTGTTTCCTCCTTGTCACTGTTTTAGTTCTTGTCTTCTGAACCTCGTGTTGGTATTCGTACTGCTTTTCAGTTCGGTACTCTACTGGTTCAACGACGACACGCCGAGTTTCACCAGTCAACTCTCCGTTCCATAGATTTGAATCGCGTAGTCTAGGACGTTCGGAAACATCACTTAACCAATGTTCCTCCGTCTTCACCTTCGTTACTTCCCTACGACTCGTTCCACTTGACCTCCAATCCATAGACACGAACGCGTCGCGAGCTGCCTTACTGCGGAAAGTTCTGGTCTCCGTCTCATATACCGCGTCCTTTATTTTAGTTTTCCTTTCAATCACATAGTTTGTCTCTCTATTTCTTTCGTTAATTGAATATCCATTAAGCAGATATCGATTGAGTTCTCGGGGGGTGTCGACACTAACCTCTCTCAATCGTGGTTTCTCTATTAAATAGCTTGATTCGATAACTGTAGGGTTTTTCCAGTACTGCTTCTGCTTAGTCAGTATATCAACCCTTGGTAATTTGGTTGTGTCTTCCTTCTTGGGGTTATCTTTGTTGTATATTACTATTTTTGGCCTTTCTTGCTTGGACAGAGCCGACACAGGTATATTGACAACACCGACCCGCTTTTGTGGGTTTTCAGTAGCGTCTGAGTGCTCTGGGCTTGATGCCGGAACTCGCTCCCATCTTTCGATTGAAGCTTCTCGATGCTTTACCGAAATCGCAAGGTCGAGATCGTCGTAGTATGTTCTCTTTGAAAGGAAGTACGGTTTCGTCTCGATGCGGACTCTCACAACATCGTTCGGTCCATATAACCCCGAGCTTAGAACTTCCTTTGACTTAATCCCAGGTGTGAAACTATCGAGGAAGTCGAAGCTACGTTTTGTTCGGAGATCGTACTGATCTTCGATGATACTAACAGCTCTTTTATAAGAAGAAAACTTCGCAGTTGTATTATCTGAATTTTCGGGATGCGCCCCATACTTCCATATATACTTCAGATCCGTTTTATCCGGATCAAAAGATCCGCTAGCATCAACGGATATTCCGTGTTCACGGGTGATGTATTCTTCTGTCCCATCATTTAGAACATTGATACGCAACTCTGGATTACTTGGAGTTACTCGAAATACAGTGGACCACCTATGCTTCCAGTCCAGTAAGTCGTTTTTATGTTTGTATAAGGTGCTTATTTTGTATGAACCGGGATAGTTGCCAGCCCAGAAACTTGTTATCGTGATGGTGTCGTCACCGTCCTTGATTTCTGTAGAAATATTTACCTTTGAAACATCCTCGCTTTCTGAACCGATACTAATGCTAATATTCTCTCGATCAACTCCATTTAAGTCAATTTTCAATACGTGACGCGCTGTATACCGCTCTGCATCGATTCGCTCGTGATACGAATCGACCGGACTGTTGACAAACTCGGACGTGACGATCTCGGGCTCTTTGACCGGGACGATTTCTCGACTGTCGCGTGCGACCTGCCCGCGCTCGTCGATCGCAACCACCGTTATTTCGTAGCGCTCACCAGGTGTGAATTCGTGATGTGAGAATCGCAGGGTCTGGTGGCGCCCGCCCGAGGGTTGGTAGCGTCGCCGGGTCGGTGCCGGCGCTCTCGCAATCTGCTCTCCGTCGAAGGTCACCCGGACGGTCTCCAAATTCTCGTACTCGTCTTCGGCTGTCGCGCTCCCCGAGACGGAGCCGAACCTATCGAGCGAGCGTATCGAGGCGTTCGGCCTCGGGTCGGCTACGACCGCGGTCGAACCGTTCGAAAAGGTCGCGACGTTCTCCGACCCGTCGGTGTACGAAACGACGGCGTAGAGTTCGTGATCGCCGGGTGCCCACGCGCGGACGAGGCGCGCTCCCGTTCCGATGCGCGTCGACGTATTGTGCCACGCGATCGACTCGATGTTGGCGGCCGCGGCGTCGAGTTGAACCTCGTAGCGGGCGCGGAGCGGTTTCGCGCCGGTGACGACCGCATCGCCGTCGACGACGGGCGTCGCTCGGTCGGCGAGGGTGCCCGTCCGATCCCGTTCGGGCGTCGAACGCGAGCGGGCGTTCGCGTCGGACCGCGCGGTAACGCCGAGGGAACTCGATGCCGTCTGTCCGTCGACGTCGTGGACCGTCGCCGTCAGTGTTCGCGCCCCGGTCGTCGGGAACCGCCGCGGTATCGTGTCTAAACCCTGTTCGGCCGCCACCGAGTGATTCGCCACCGTCACGCCGTCGACGGTCCAGACGACGAAATCGAGCGCGCCCGCCCCCCGGTCGAGGTCCGCGGTGTACGTCGTCGAGTCGCCGACCGTCGGCGTCTCGGGGCCCGAAAGCGAAATGTCCGGGGCCGCACCGGGCGTTACGTCCACGTACAGCGTATCGGACTTCGCGGTCCCGTCGTCGGCTACCACGGTCAACGTGACACTGTACCGGCCGACCTCCGCGGGGACGAACGATGTGCGCGGACACGTCCGACAGTTCGGCGTCACGGACTTGTTGCTCGGCGCGCGAATCGTCCAGCGGTAGGTGCCGATCTCCCCGTCGGGATCGCGCGATCCCGTGCCGTCGAGGTGCACCGTCGCGCCTTTGTTCACCTCTTGGTCGAGACCGGCGTCAGCGAGCGGTGCGTCGGTCGCGGCGGGAACGGTCGCGCCCACGGCCGTGGGGACGACGACGAGGACGAGAATAGCGGCGAGACTCGATTTCGACATTTTCGACCCAATTTTCTTCCTCTATCGTATATAAAATCACTTAATTAGATGTGGAAACAATATGGGCTAGTTCTGCGATAAACGAGCCGTTACGGCTGTGTCCATCCGAATCGGCCGTTCGTCGCGCCAGATTCCTCATGAACATTCCTTGCTAATCTATAGCAAAGGCTTTACTGTATCACCGACCAAGTTACGAACACTGGGCCTAACGGCCGTGAGCTACCACTATGACCGACGATGAACTCATCTGGCGAATCGCGGGTGGTTCCGGCGACGGGATCGACTCGACGAGCCAGAACTTCGCGAAGGCCCTGATGCGGTCGGGGCTGAACGTCTTCACGCACCGCCACTACCCGTCGCGGATCCGCGGCGGCCACACGTACGTAGAGATCCGGGCCAGCGACGAGGAGGTCAAGTCCCGCGGTGACGGGTACAACTTCCTGCTCGCGCTCGGCGACAGTTTCGCCCGGAATCCCCAGGAAGAGGCGTACTACGGGAACGAGGAGATCAAACCGCTCTCGGAGAACCTCGACGAGCTCCGGGAGGGCGGCGTCATCATCTACGACAAGGGACTGCTCGACGCGAGCGAGATCGACAACTTCGACGAGCGCGTCGAGGAGAACGACTGGCACGTCTACGACCTCGATCTGCGCGGACTGGCCAAAGAGTACGGCCGCGAGGTCATGCGCAACACCGCCGGCGTCGGCGCGACGGCCGCGCTGCTCGATCTCGACCTCGATCCGATCGAGGACCTGATGGACGACGCGATGAGCGGCGACGTGCTCGAGGCGAACCTCACCATCCTCCACGACGCCTACGATTCGCTCAAGGACGACTACGAGTTCACCCACGACCTCCGAGCGCCCGAGGGCACCAACGACGAAGAGCAGGTGTTCGTCTCCGGGTCCCACGGCATCGCGTACGGCGCCCTCGACGAGGGCTGTCGGTTCATCTCGGGGTATCCGATGACCCCGTGGACCGACGTCTACACCCTCATGACCCAGAACCTCTCGGAGTTCGGCGGCATCTCCGAGCAGGTCGAAGACGAGATCGCGGCGGCGTCGCTCGCCATCGGCGCGAGCCACGCCGGCGCCAAGGCGATGTCGGGGTCGTCCGGCGGCGGCTTCGCGCTGATGTCCGAGCCGCTCGGACTCGCCGAGATCACCGAGACGCCCATCGTGCTCGTCGAGGCGATGCGGGCCGGCCCCTCGACCGGGATGCCGACCAAGCCCGAGCAGGGCGACCTCGAACACGTCCTGTACACGAGCCAGGGCGACTCCAACCGCGTGGTGTTCGCGCCCGGCGATCCCGCCGAGTGTTACCGCCAGACCCGCAAAGCGTTCGAACTCGCCTACGACTACCAGATTCCGGCTATCGTCCTCTACGACCAGAAGCTCTCGGGAGGCCACCAGACCATCCCCGAGTCGGTCTTCGACGAGGAGCCAAACCCCGACCTCGGTAGCGTCGTCAGCGAGCAGGACCTCGAAGAGGCCGCCAAGAAGGCCGGCCGGTTCAAGCGGTACGTCTACGACGGCGAGGGCGGCGTCAGTCCCCGCTCGCTCCCCGGCCAGAAGGGCGGGAACTTCCTCGCCTCCGGCAACGAGCACAACGAGGTCGGCCACATCAGCGAGGATCCGGACAACCGGGTCACTCAGATGAACCGCCGGCTGGCGAAGCTCGACTCCATCAGCGAGGACCTCGCGGAGAACGCCGACCACCAGGCGGTCCACGGCCCCGAGGACGCCGACTACGGCATCCTCAGCTTCGGGTCGACGAAGGGCGTCGCCGAGGAGGCGGTCGACCGGCTGAACGAGGAGGGCCACTCGGTCAAGTCGATGAACGTCAGCGACATCATGCCGTTCGCCAAAGACGAAGTGACCGAGTTCCTCGAGAGCGTCGACGAGGCGCTGGTCATCGAGATGAACGCGACTGCGCAGTTCCGTCGCCACATCCAGGGCCAGCTCGGACGCTTCGGCGAGAAGCTGTACAGCCTGCTCAAATACGACGGCAACCCGTTCGAGCCCGCGGAAGTCGTCTCCGGCTTCGAGGTCCGTCTCGAAGGCGGCGCAGACGTGACCGACCACAACGTCCGCATCGAATCCGCAACGGGTGATTAATCATGAGTGCATTCAACGCAATCGGCGAGGACCGAGAGATTGACCGAGACGAGTTCACCCCGGAGATCGAACCGCAGGCGACGTGGTGTCCGGGCTGTGGCGACTTCGGCGTCCTGAAGGCGCTGAAACAGGCGATGCCCCAGGTCGGGCGCACGCCCGAGGAGACCCTGCTGGTGACCGGGATCGGTTGTTCGGGCAAGCTGTCGAGTTACTTCCGTAGCTACGGCTTCCACTCGATCCACGGCCGCTCGCTCCCCGTGGCCCGCGCCGCGAAGATGGCGAACCCCGACCTCGAGGTCATCGCGGCCGGCGGGGACGGCGACGGCTACGGCATCGGCGGGAACCACTTCATGCACACCGCCCGCGAGAACCACGACATGACCTACATCGTCTTCGACAACGAGATCTTCGGGCTCACGAAGGGCCAGACGTCCCCGACCAGCCCGAAGGGCCACAAGTCGAAGACCCAGCCCCACGGGAGCGCCAAGAGCCCGATTCGACCCCTGTCGCTCGGGCTCACCTCCGGGGCGTCGTACGTCGCCCGGACGGCGGCAGTCAACCCGAATCAGGCCAAAGAGATCCTCACGGAGGCGATGGAACACGACGGGTTCGCGCACGTCGACTTCCTCACGCAGTGTCCGACCTGGAACAAGGACGCCAAGCAGTACGTCCCGTACATCGACATCCAGGACAGCGACGACTACGACTTCGACATCCACGACCGCCGCGAGGCGTCCGAGATGATGCACGAGGCAGAGGACGCTCTCTACGAGGGCGAGGTCCTCACCGGTCGCTTCTACGTCGACGAGGACCGGCCGTCGTACCAGGCCGAAAAGCAGGCCACGGGCGACATGCCCGAGGAGCCGCTGGCCGAGCGGTACTTCGACGACGACTACGAGTGGGAGCGCAGCTACGACCTGCTCGACCGTCACAAGTAACGCCGGCTCGCGTTCGCGATTCTTTTTGGCGCGCTCGCCGACCGTAGCCCCGGCCTCAGTCGTCGCGCCCGAGCGAGGGCGGCGAGCGTGCGTCGCTCTCCTCTTCGTCTCCGTTCTCTTCGTCTCCGTTCTCCTCGTCCTCCTCTTCGTCTCCGTTCTCCTCGTCCTCCCCGTCGCCGCCGGGCATCCCACAGCCAGCTAACCCGGCGGCCGAGAGGGTCACTGTCGCTGTGAGCACGCGTCGGCGAGAGGTTCGTCGTGCCATGGACCGACCGCTACGCCGTCCGGACCTAAGAGGCGGACGGCCGTCGGGCGTCTGCGGACTCGCCCCGAGAACCGGTCGAGTGCTCGATGCCGACCCCGTCGGCCCGATTCGGCCCCGGCTTCGAGGCGGTTCGGTCCGAAAGGAAACCATTTTCCGGTTCGGAAGGTATTTTTTCCTGTATCGGAAATACTCTGGTAATGAGCACCCAATCCACGCAGGACCGGATTCTCGCGGTCCTCGAAGAGGACGCTCAGGCGTCCTACGCCGAGATCGCCGACCGGGCGAACGTCTCGAAACCCACGGTCCGCAAGTACATCGACAAGCTCGAAGACGAGGGGGTCATCGTGGGGTATTCGGCCGAGATTGACCCGAAGAAGCTCTCCAGTCAGAGCATCGCGATGGTCGGGATGGACGTCGCGAGCGACGAGTACGTCGAGGCCACCCGCGCGCTCAAGAACCTCGAAGAGATCGAGACGCTTTACACCTCCAGCGGCGACCACATGCTGATGGCGGAGGTCCGCGCCGAGGACGGCGACGCGGTCGGCGACGTCATCCGCGACGAGATCCTGGAGATCGAAGGCGTGACCGCCGCCCACCCCTCGTTCCTGCAGGAGCGACTCAAGTAGTCAGTCGAGGGCGGGGGTTTCGACGGTCGTCAGCGCGCGCTGGATGCGGTCCGATGCTTCCGCGAGCTTCTCGGCGCTGTTGGCGTACGACACCCGCAGGCAGTTCTCCGCGTTCGAGCCGAAGTCGGGTCCGGGGGTCATCGCCACGCCGGCCTCTTCGAGGAAGAAGTCCGCGGCGTCGAACGCGTCGCCCGGGAGATCGCTCACGTCCGCGAGGAGGTAGTACGCCCCGCCGGGCGTGTAGCCCATGCTCATCCCCCAGTCTTCGACCGCGTCGACGAGGAAGTCCCGGCGCTCGCGGTAGGTGTCTCTGACTCCGGCGAGGAAGTCGTCGCCGGATTCGAGGGCGGCCACGCCCGCCGACTGGACGAAGTTGGGCGCACAGATGAGCGTGTTCTGGGCGATGCGGTTGACGTGGTCGACGTAGTCGGGCGGGGCGACCATCCAGCCGAGCCGCCACCCGGTCATCGAGAACCGCTTCGAGAAGCTGTCGAGCACGAAGGCGTCGTCGGTGTACTCCAGCACGGTGTGGTCCTCGCCCTCGTAGGTCAGTCCGTGGTACACCTCGTCGGAGATCACGGTCGCGCCGGCACGGTCGGCCAACTCGACCAGCTCGCCGAGGGTATCGCCGTCGAGCACCGCACCCGTCGGGTTCGCCGGCGAGTTCACCAAGAGCGCCTCCGTCTCCGGGGAGAGAACCCGTTCGAACGCGGACACGCGCGGACGGAACCCGTCGTCGGCCGACAGCGGGACGGTCGCGATCCGGCCGCCGGTCTGGCGGACGAAGTTGGGATAACACGCGTAGTGGGGGTCGGTGAGGACCACCTCGTCGCCGGGGTCGACCAGCGCCGAGAACGCGAGCAACAGCGCGGGCGAGGACCCGGAAGTGACGATGATCCGCTCGGGGTCGACGTCGACTCCGTACCGGCGATCGTAGTAGGCCGCGATCGCGCGCCGGAGTTCGGGCTTGCCCTTCGAGGAGGTGTAGCCGGTCTCGCCGGCGCGGAGCGCCGCGATCGCCGCCTCGGTTGCCGCCGTCGGCGTCTCGAAGTCGGGCTCGCCGACTTCGAGGTGAATCACGTCGTCCATCCGGTTGGCCCGTTCGAGCACGTCCATCGCGGCGAACGGGGTCGTTCGGTTCGCGCGCTCCGAAACCATGTTCGTCCCTCAGGCGTCGGGTGACTATAAACCCTCGAAGGCGACGCCGGGCGCTCGCCGCCGGAGTTTTATCGGCGCTGTTACTACTGTTCGACATGGCTACGTACCGACGCGAAGTCCGCGTCGACGCTCCCCTCGACGAGGTCTGGGCGTTCCACTCCCGAATCGACGGCCTGCGGGCTCTCACCCCCGACTGGATGAACCTCCGGGTCGAGCGTGTCTCGGGCCCCGACGGCGCTGACGACGCCGACGACGAGGTGCTCGACGTCGGCTCGGAGATCCACATGTCGCTTCGGCCGTTCGGGGTCGGCCCCCGACAGCGGTGGCGCTCGCGGATCACGCGCCGCGAGCGAGGGGACGGGACCGCCGTCTTCGAGGACGTGATGGACGGCGGTCCCTTCCCGACGTGGCGCCACACCCACCAGTTCTACGCCCTCTCCGAGGGCGCCACGCTCGTCCGCGACCGCGTCGAGTACGAACTGCCGGTCGTGGGCGATCTGCTCGGACCGCTCGGCTGGATCGGGTTCGAGCCGATGTTCCGGGACCGCCACCGTCGGACGAAGCGGATACTCGAAGACTCACGCGCCCGCGATTAGCGGCCCGAGCAACACCCCCATCAGGTGGACGCGGCGCGCTCCGTACCGGGCCGGCACGAGGCCGACGAGCGTCGCGACCACGAAGACTCCGACACCGACCCCGCCGGCGAACAGCCAGCTAACCCCGACCAACAGGACGAGCACGCCCACCGAGAGCCGGACGTTGTCGACGGCCCCGACCGCGAGGAGATACCGATCGCCGACGAGGAGGACGAGCGCGAAGCCGGCGATCCCCGCGAGCCCCGCCGCGGCGACCAAAAGCGGGAGGTCGACGGGCGCGCCGGCCTCTCGAAGCGCGACCATCACGCCCGTCCGGGGCGCCCCGAGCGCCGCCAGCGCGAAAAGCGCGAAGACGGTGTTGGCCGTGTTGACGCCGCTGGTCGCGACGACGAACCCCCGTGCGTCGGTCGATCCGGGCACGAGCGCGAGCGCGAACACCGCCGCGA
Organism: Halorussus marinus; assembly: GCF_004521895.1. NCBI lineage: Archaea > Methanobacteriati > Methanobacteriota > Halobacteria > Halobacteriales > Haladaptataceae > Halorussus > Halorussus marinus. The sequence goes on along the minus strand of NZ_SBIR01000002.1, from coordinate 11,634 downwards.
TGGCCGACGAGACGCCCGGCAGGTAGCCGACCACGGCGCCGGCGAGCGCGCCCGCGAGTGCGGTTCGGGCGACCGCTCGACGCGAGACGGCGATCGTCGGATCGCCCTGCTCGGGCACGCCGGCGCCGGACATAGCTTCGAGCAGGATCGGCGCGCCGAACAGCCCCGCGAACAGCGGCGTGAGCATCCCGCCGGCGTCGAGGGGCGCGGCCGGCGAGAGATCGAGGGTCGCGTGGCCCAACGCGGCGCTCCCGAGGAATCCCGCCGCGCCGCCGCCGACGGCGCGGACGGACCGCTCGGTCGCCAACAGGGCGACGGTGACGCCCCCGAGGACGAGCGGGAGGTGGGCCCGAACGGTCGGGTACGCGACCGTCATCGTCTTGGTGACCGGGACCGCGAGCGGGACCGCGAAGGCGACCGCCAGCCCGCTCCCGAGCGCCGAGAGCCTGACCGCCTCCCGGCCGCGTCCGGCGACGACCAGACGGTGGCCCGGGAGCGCGGTGGCGGCCATCGCGGGGTCGGGTACGCCGAGCGCGAGCGCGGGCACCGCGTCCAGAAACGAGTGGACGACGCCGGCCGAGAGCATCGCGGCGCCGACCAGCCGCGGCGGGCCCGGGACCGCAGGCGCGATCGACGCCAACATCAACGCGAGGTTGTTGACGTGCAGTCCCGGGATCAGCCCGCTGGTCGCTCCAAGGGCGACGCCCCCGAGCACGAACGCGAGCGCCGCCGCCGTCGACGCGGGGTCGACCGCGAGGCGCGGGCCGAGCGCTTCCATCGCGGCGAGTTGGCCGCCGGATCGCACTTAAACGCTCGGACCGACCTCGGGAGCGGTCGCGTCCGGGGACGGCTCCGGGCGGGGCTCCCAACGGGCTTTTAGTCGCTACCGGCCTAACAGGTGTGTCAGCCAACGACCGCTCGGTCCGCGGCCACGCGAGGATGTCTGATCACTACCACACACTGTACGTCGGCGGGGAGTCGTCGATCCCGCGAGCACTCGGGGCCGACGCGGCGCTCGACCCCGTCCGGGTCACGAGCGCCGGCCAACTGCCCGAGACGCTCGAACGGACGCCGACGTCGTGTGTCGTCGCCACGGCCGATCGCTCGGGCGGTGACGTCGTCGCGCTCCTGGACGCGGTCCGAGATCGCTCGCCGGCCCTCCCGTTCGTCGTGCTCGACGAGACTGCCGACCCGGAGCTGGCGGCGGCGGTGCTCGCCAGGGAGGCCACCGACTACGTCGACACGCGAGCCGAAACCTATCGCCCCGAACTGGCGGTCCGGCGCATCGAGACCGCGGCCGCCCGCTACCGGGCCGAGCGCCCGGGCGCGGGTCGTCTCGGCGCGACCCATCCCGAGATCGGAGCCACCGACGACTCGGCCGACCCGTGTCCGGACGTGTTCTTCACGCTGGACGCGTCGGGAGAGCTACTACAGTGGAACGAGCGAGCCAGCGACGTGCTCGGGTACGGCGAGGCGGAACTCGCCGGCTACCACCCGGCCGACCTCATCCCGCCCGACCACGCCGACCGCGTCGTCGACGCCATCGAGCGCGTCCGCTCGCAGGGGAGCGCCCGGATCGAGGTCCCACTCCGAACCACGGACGGCCGCGAACTCCCCTACGAGTTCTCCGGGGCGCTACTCGAACCCGCCGACGGCGGCTCCGCCGCGATCGCCGGCATCGGCCGCGACGTGACCCGGCGGCGCCGCCGGGCGACCCAACTCGCGGCCTCGCGGGAGAAGTACCGCCGACTCGTCGAGACCGCACCCGACGCCGTCTTCATCGTCGACGCCGAGACCGGCCGGATACTCGATACGAACGAGGCCGCCGCGGAGCTACTCGGCAAGCCCCAGACGGATATCGTCGGGATGCACCAGACGGAGTTGCATCCGGCGTCCGAGCGCGAGCGGTACCGACAGCTGTTCGAATCGCACGTCGACGCCGGCGGCGCCTCCCGGGTCGACGACGGCTTCTACGTCGTCCGCGACGACGGCCGCGAGATCCCGGTCGAGATCAGCGCAGGCGTGACGGAAATCGGCGACCGAACGCTCAATCAGGCGGTGTTTCGCGACGTCACCGCGCGCAAACAGCGCGAGGAGACCCTCGAAGCGCTCCGGGAGGTCACCCGCGACCTGATGGCGGCCGGGACCGGAGCCGAGATTTGCGGGCTCGCCGTCGAGACCGCCCAGAACGTGCTCGGACTGCCGATCAGCGGAATTCACCTGCTCGATGACGGCGGAACCGAACTCCGTCCGGTCGCAATCGCCGACGCGGCCGAGCGACTGTTCGACGACATTCCGAGCTTCGAGGAGGGCGAAGGGCTGATCTGGGAGGTGTACCGCGAGGGGAGCCCGCGCCTCTACGAGGATGTCGGCGATCAGACGGGCGCCTACAACCCCGAGACGCCGGTCCAGACCGAGATGATACTCCCGCTGGGCGACCACGGGGTATTCATGGCGGGGTCGACCGAGAGCGAGCGGCTCACCGAGTCGAAGCTCAACCTCGCGAAGATACTGACCGCGAACATCCACACCGCGCTCGATCGGGCCGAGCGCGAGCGACAGATCGAGCGCCAGCGCGACGAGCTACAGGCCGAACTCGAGGAGGTGTTCGAGCGCATCGACGACGGCTTCTTCGCGCTCGACGACGAGTGGCGGGTCACCTACGTGAACGAACGGGCCGAGCGACTGCTCGGGGCCAGCGAACGCGAGCTTCGGGACCGGGTCGTCTGGCAGGCCGTCCCGGAACTGCGGTCGTCGGTGGGCGACGAGGCGTTTCGACGCGCCGCCGAGACCCAGCGCCAGACGACCGACGAGGCCTTCTTCGAGCCGCTCGACGCGTGGTTGGAGTTTCACGTCTACCCCTCCGAAACCGGTCTGTCGGTGTACTTCAGGGACGTCTCCGAGCGAAAGCGCCGCGAACAGCGCCTCGAACAGCAGAACGCCCGCCTCGAGAGTTTCGCCAGCATGGTCGCCCACGAGTTCCGAAACCCGCTCTCGATCGCCCAGATATACCTCCAGGCGGCCCGAGACGGCGACGAATCGGCGTTCGACGACGTGGCAGAAGCCCTCGACCGCATGGAGGAGATGATCGACGTGCTCTTGATCATGACCCGAGGCGGGGAGTCGGTCGTCGATCCGGAGACCGTGTCGCTCGGCGAGGTGGCGAGTCAGGCGTGGTCGGACCTCTCGGTCGGCGCGAGTCGGCTCGAGATCGCGTCGGACCTGCGGGTGCGAGCCGAGCGCCACCACCTCCGCCATCTGCTGTCGAACCTCTTTCAGAACGCCCTCGAGCACGGCGACACGGAGAATCGGCCCGCGGCCGACGACGTTCATCGGACGCGGTCTGATGCAGTACGTCGGACTCCGGGCGACTCAGAGGACGCCGTCGAGACCGCCCCGACCGACGCCGACGGGCTGACGGTTCGAGTCGGCGAACTCGCCGACTCGGAGGGGTTCTACGTCGAGGACGACGGCTCCGGAATCCCGGAGGGCGAACGCGAGAGCGTCTTCGAGGCGGGGTACACGACCGACGCCAACGGTATCGGGCTCGGGCTCACGTTCATCGCACAGCTCGCCGAGACCTACGGCTGGGAGCACTCGCTCGCCGAGGGGACAGACGGCGGCGCTCGGTTCGAGTTCAGGGGCGTGGACGTTCCGTCCGAGTGAGCGGGCCCGACCGGACGGCGTCGCCACTCGCCGGTCGGCGCGCGAAAGAAAGATCGAGTTGTCGAGCCGGCGTTAGCCGAAGAGCTCGCCGAGACCTTCGCCGTCGGCCTCGTCGTCCTCGTCGTCCTCGTCGTCGCCTTCGTCGGCTTCCTCTTCGTCGGCCTCCTCTTCGGCCTCTTCCTCGGCGTCGGCTTCCTCGGCATCGCCCTCGGCGCCAGCGCCACCGGCGGCGCCGCCCGCGGGAACGGCCGCGGCCTGCTCGACGGCCTCGTCGATGTCGACGTCCTCGAGCGCGGCGACGAGCGCCTTGACGCGGGACTCCTCGACGTCGACGCCGGCGGCGTCGAGCACGTTGGTGAGGTTGTCTTCGTTGATCTCTTCGTCCGATTCGTTCAGGATGAGTGCAGCGTAAACGTATTCCATTGGTAGTAGTGGTGTGGGTTATCCGAACATCGCGCCGAGCGCGTCGCCGCCGTCTTCCTCGTCATCGTCATCGTCGTCGGCGTCGGCTTCCTCGGCGTCGTCTTCGGATTCGGGTTCTTCGTCGCTCGATTCGTCAGCAGTCTCCGCGTCGGCGCCCGCGCCGGGAGCCTCGACGTCGCTGAGCTCCTCGGGCAGCGCCTCCTCGTCGTCGATCTGCGCGGCGAGCGCGCGGACCTGCGCGTCGGCCGCGCTCACGAGGTCGTCGGCCAGGTCCGGGCTCTCGACGGCGGCCTCCAGACCGAGGCTCTTGGCCTCGCCCTCGGCCTTCCGGACGAGGGTGGGGACGGTCTGGTCGGTCGGGAAGACCGCGTTGACCGAGAGGTTCCGGGCGCGAGCCGCGGCGGCCTCGACGTCCGCGCGGTACTCCTCGACGTCGATGGCCAGCTCGTCGGCCTCGAACACGACGCCGTCGGAGAACACGCCTCGGAGGTCGAGTCCGACCTCTTTGGGCTCCATGCCGAGTTCCGCGAGGACGTTCGCCACGTCGGCGTCGACCTCCTCGCCCTCCTCGGCGACCACGCTGTCTTCGGTGACGTGAATCGAGCCCTCCATGATGCGCGCCGCCGCGCCGATGCTCTGGAGTTCGCCCACGAACGGACCGGGGTCGACGCCCGTGTCACCTTCGGTGATGACGATGTCGTTGGGGGCGACTTCCCCGGCGCTGATCGGCGCGGGGCTCTTCGAGGCTTCGAGTTCCTTGAACAGCCCGAAGGGGTTGTCGTTCGTCCCGATGAGACCAACCTCACCGGAGACGTACTGGGTCAGCTCCTCGATGCCCTCGTCGACTTCCTCGAGGGCGCGTTCGAGCAGTGTGTTCCGGCTGATCCGGAGCTCGGCGCTCCCGTGGAGGTTTCGCCGCATCGTCTGGAGCTGGCGGGACGGAATCCCGGTCACGTTGACGATGCCGACGCTGCTGTACCCCTCGATGAGGTCGACCAGCTCGTCGACCTCCTCTTGTTTCCACTGGGGAATCGTCTCTGTCTTGCGTTCGGCTTCGGCTGACATCTTAGGCGACCTCCACGGACGGTCCCATCGTCGTCTTCACGTAGACCGTGTCGACGTTGAGCGGACCTTTCTCGAGGTTGGAGTGGAGACGCCGGAGGATGACGTCGATGTTGTCGGCGATATCCTCGGCGCCCATGTCCTCCGCACCGACCCGGGTGTGGAAGGTGCGCCGGTCACCGCTGCGCAGCTGGACCGTGTTCTTCATCCGGTTGACGGTCTCGACGACGTCGTCGTCGGGCTGGAGCGGTTCGGGCATCTTCCCTCGGGGGCCGAGGATAGTACCGAGATACCGACCGATGTCTTGCATCATCGGCGCTTCCGCGATGAAGAAGTCGGTCTCGTCGGCCAGATCCTTGGCCTCGTCGTCGTCGTCACCGAGATCTTCGAGGTCGTCTCCATCGAAGACTTCGTCGGCGACTTCTTCGGCGCGCAGGGCGGTCTCGCCCTCCGCGAACACGACGATCTTGGTCTCCTGTCCGGTTCCGGACGGGAGGACGATACTCTCGTCTACACGATTCGACGGCTCGTTCAAATCTAAGTCGCGCAAGTTGACTGCGAGGTCCACCGTTTCGCGGAAGTTCCGCTCGGGTGCATCCTCGAGTGCGCGAGAGACTGCTTGCTCTATCTCCTGATCTGCCATTGTTCACCTCCGTAGTACGCAGGACGCTCCTACGGGTCAGTGAAACAGGTTACTGTCTAGGACGACAGTAGACGCCTGTCTCGTTCCGAAACGATGGCGATGCGAAACTTAAACCCGTCGAACCGCGACGAACCAGTTCGTGTCGGCTTCCCACGGGCTCCGTGGCGAACGCGTCGCTCCCGGTCTAAACGAGGCGTCGCTATCCGAACCGTCGCTACCCGTGAAGACGAAACGTCGAAAAGCTCGGTCCGCCCGTTTTTCGAGCAGTCGGGCGTTAGGCCGTCGCTTCGCTCGCGAGTACGTCGTCGTACTCGCCGGCGTCGACCTTCTCTTTGAACTCGCGGGCGTCCTCGCCCTCGATCGTGACGCCGAGCGAGGCGCACGTCCCGACGATCTCCTTCGCGGCGTTCTTCGTGTCGTAGGCCAGCAGGTCCGGATGCTTCTGCTCGGCGATGGTCTTCACCTGCTCGATGGTGATGTCCGCGACGAAGTCCTTCTGGGGCTCGCCGCTCCCGGTCTCGAAGCCGGCCTCGTCTTTGATCAGCGCGGCCGTCGGCGGGACGCCGACTTCGATCTCGTAGCCGCCGTCGTCCTCGACCGTGATGGTCACGGGGACCTCGGTGCCGTCGAAGGCTTCCGTCCGGTCGTTGATGTCGCTGACGACTTCCTGTACGTTGACGGGCGTCGGTCCGAGCTCGGGCCCGAGCGGCGGGCCGGGGTCGGCCTGGCCGCCGGGGACGAGCACTTCTATCGTCTCAGCCATACGTGTACGAACCCCCGCGGCGGTTTTAAGAGTTATCTTTCGGTCGTCTCCCCGGCGGCCGCCGAGACCGACCCACCCGCCGGGAAGGAAAGGGTTTTTCGGCGCGCGCGGCCCACTCTCTCCCAATGGGACTGGAGGACGAAATCGATGCCCTCCGCGAGGAGATAGCCGAGACTCCGTACAACAAGTCTACGGAGGCCCACATCGGACGGCTCAAAGCCAAGCTCGCGGAGAAAAAGGAGAAACTCGAGAACCAGTCCTCCGCGGGCGGCGGCGAAGGCTACCACGTCGAGAAACACGGCGACGCGACGGTCGCGTTCGTCGGCTTCCCGAGCGTGGGCAAGTCGACACTCCTGAATTCGCTGACCGCCGCCGAGAGCGAGGTCGGCGACTACGAGTTCACGACGCTCAACGTCAACCCCGGGATGTTGCAGTACAACGGCGCGAACATCCAGCTACTCGACGTTCCGGGGCTCATCGAGGGCGCGGCGCAGGGCCGGGGCGGCGGTCAGGAAGTGTTGTCGGTCGTGCGTGCGGCCGATCTGGTGGTGTTCGTGCTCTCGGTGTTCGAGATCGACCAGTACGCCCGCCTCCGCGAGGAACTCTACGAGAACAAGATCCGGCTCGATCAAGCGCCTCCGAGCGTCAAGATCTCGAAGAAGGGCAAGGGCGGGATCCGGGTCACGTCGAGCGTCGACCTCGACCTGCCCGAAGACGTCGTCAAAGAAGTCATGCGCGAGCACGGTTACGTCAACGCCGACGTGACCGTCCGCGAGCAGGTCGACATCGATCGGCTCGTCGACGGCGTGATGGACAACCGCGAGTACATCCCCTCGATCGTGACGGTCAACAAGGTCGATCTCATCGAACCCGACTACGTCGAGACGGTCAAAGACGATCTGCGCGACCACGACATCGACCCAGAGGAGACGATCTTCATCTCCGCCGAGGAAGAGAGGGGCCTCGACTCGCTCAAACAGACCATCTGGGAGGAGCTCGGCCTGATGCGGATCTACATGGACAAACCCGGTCGCGGGGTCGACTACGACGAGCCGCTGGTGCTCCCGAAGGGGTCGACCGTCGAGGACGCCGCCCGGCGGCTCGGCGGCGACCTCGAAAGCCGGTTCCGGTTCGCCCGCGTCTCGGGCCCGAGCGCCAAACACGACGAACAGCAGGTCGGGAAAGCCCACGAGCTCGCCGACGAGGACGTCCTCCGGATGGTCGTCCGGAAGTAGATGCGCCGCGTCCTCGCGCTCGCCGGGCTGGCCGCGCTCCCGTGGACCGTCTTCGCGACCGGAGATCTCGTCTTCTCGTGGGGGCTGGTGAGCACCGCGCCGTTTCACGTCACGACGCTCCCGGACTACCTGCTGGTCTACACGATCGGTCTGCCCCGGCGACTGTTGGCGTGGCCGATCGGCGTCGGACTGTACCTGCTCGCGGTCGCGAGCGCCGTCCTCGGACGGCTCGGAGCGGCGTGCGAGGATCGGCGCGGAGCGGCGTACGAGGATCGGCGCGTAACCGGCGGGCTGTTGGTGCTCGCGGGCGCGAGCAATCTCTGGTTCTCGTTGGGGATGTCTCGGAGAGGCCTGCTCGCGGTTCCGTCGGGGACGCTCGCGCTCTGGGCCGCGGCGTGGTGGTTCCACTGGCCGGACCTGCGCGAGACGTTCCGGTGGTGACCCGCCGCTCGGGGTGCTTCCGCGAACAGTAGCCTTTTCGCCTCGGACGGCTCAACGTCTACGTGTATGAACGCGACGCTCGACCACGTCATGATGCGTGTCGAGGATCTCGAAGCGAGCCTCGACTGGTACCAGAACCACCTCGATTACGAGGAGAAGGGCCGCTGGGAGGCCGACACCTTCACCAACGTCTACCTCGGTCCGGCCGACGTTCACGAGGAGGGCGCGGTCCTCGAACTCACGTACAATCACGACGACCGGACCTACGACCTCGGCGACGCGTGGGGCCACATCGCGGTACGTGTCGACGACGTCTACGATGCCTACGAGCAACTGATGGACGAGGGCGTCGAGGACTACCGCGACCCCGACTCCTGTGGGGGATCGTACGCCTTCGTCACCGACCCCGACGGCCACGAGGTCGAGATCGTCGAGCGCGACTACGGTGCGACCTGGAGTCTCGACCACACGATGATGCGCGTCGAGGACGCCGACGAGTCGCTCGGGTGGTTCATCCGCAAGCTGGAGTACGAACACACCGGCCGATGGGAATCCGACACCTTCGCGAACTACTTCATGAAGCCCGAAGGCGCCGCCGACGAGGCGATGGCGGTCGAGCTCACGTACAACTACGACGGCCGGACGTACGAGCTGGGCGACGGGTGGGGCCACCTCGCGATCCGGAGCGAGGACCTCCACGATGACTGGGAGACGCTGATGGAACGCGAGGCCGAGGACTATCGCGACCCCGCCTCCTGCGACGACCGCTACGCGTTCACCACGGACCCCGACGGCCACGAGTTCGAAGTGCTGTCGCGGGACTGAGCTACCGATCGACGCCCGATCTAGTGACAGGGCGCCCAGTGAGCGGTCGGTCCCGTGACTCGGCGATTCGGGAGCGGCGACCGTGACAGAATTCGAGCACGCGCGCCACACGCGCTCCATTCTACCACCGTTCCGTCCCTCGAAAGGCACCGTTATGACCCCGAGCTGACTACTCGTACGCGACGGTCGATCGCTCGCCCGACCGCTCGTCTTGACACGGCGCGCTACCGTGGGAGTGTCCCAGCGGGCGGGACTCGACTGTAAACGCGCCGTTTCGGACCGGACATGCATCGTTTCGCACGCGTGAACGATCGCAACGGAGTCGTTCCTCTCTGCAGAACCCGGACGTGTGAGGCGTTCGCACGCCCGAATCGGCGGTTAAGATAACACAAAGTATTTACCACACCCGCCGGTTGATTCCTACTGTACCCCTACCCATGGTGGCAGTAGCGAGTACAGCCGGCCCGCGCCCGGAAACGCCGGGTTACGAAACCAGGTCGCCGGAAAGGTGCTGTCGCCGACCGAATAACCAACCAAACCATGACAACGACAACAACAAAAGTTCGTGCAGTCTTCATGACTGCGCTGATGGTGATGTCCGTGTTCGCGATGGTTCCGCTGTCTGCCAGTGCGCAGTCAGCGAACGACGCGAGCGTGACTAGCCAACATACGATCGACCTCAGTCAGTCAAGTACTAATCTGGACGGCATAACCCAGACAATCACGCTGAGCAGTGTATCTGCAAACAGCCAGGATACCGTCCTCATCGATGTCAGCGAAACAACTGACGCTAACATCGAAGTGGATAGCGCTTCTGCTAGCGGTGGCAATGGTAATACCGACACCACCGACTACCACGCGCACAACGACACGGTGACCGTGAACTTCTCTGGCTCCACCAACAATAACGACGTCACGGTGGACCTTACCCTCGACGCAAGCAGTGACGATGTCGAGGAAGACAGCCGGATCCGTCACCAGATCTCGCTCGGTAGCAACTCGTACACGGCCGCGTACAAGACTATCGAGATTCCCAGTACTACGGTCGGTTCGAGTACTGGCTCTGTGACGGCGTACGCAGGTGAGACGCTGACCTTCCAGGAAGGTAAGGATACTGTCATCACGATTTATGAGCCCGACGGCGATAGTGGCTGGGACTCGATTGACCGGTTCTCGACTAGTCCCGGTGACGCTGTTGACTTCGACACCACTGAGCTTGAAGGCGACTACGTTGTGACCTACGATGACCAGGAACCGGACAACAATCCGGGTACTGTTGCAGGTGACGAAACCAGTCTGACGATCGATGAGCTGAATATGAACGTTGAGGCGGACGACCTCAACGTGACGACCGAAGACAACATCACCGCAGAAATCTCTGCGGCGGCGTTTGGAGAAGACTTCTACGCGGAGCTCTACGAGGAAGGCGCGGACTTCGAGGACGACAACCCGCTCCGACGCGTCGTCGATTCCTTCGACGGTACCGGTGACGCGAACGTCGACCTCGGGAATGTCTCCAGCCTTGAGGACGGTAGCGCTGGCGACTACGTCGTGCGTGCGGTCCACAACAACACCGAGATTGAGGACACGTCTGACACGATCAATGTCACCGCGGCCGGTGACGCTGACGTCGACTTCGAGGATAGCTCGACGCTCTACCAGGAGCGCGGTGACGTCGCGGAGTTCACCGTCGACCTCCAGAACACCGACGAGGCATACGTCGAGATCGGTGGTCAGAGCAGTAACTTCCTGGCGAACTTCACCGTCACCGATGGTGACGACGACGACAGCAACGTGACTGTCTCCGTCAACACCATGACGACCAAGGGCGCTCAGAATGTCGGCAAGTTCATTAGCGTTAGTGACACTGACTCGTTCAGTGTCGACAACAACGGGATGGCGTCGAGCCACGGCGATCAGGGTATCTACACGGGCGACCCGCTCACTCCTGTTGGCGCCACGAACGGTAACGCGCTCACCAGTCCGATTTCGGCCGGTGGGTCGTACAACCTGGTCGTCGCAACGGAGGACGACGAGCGTGACGCGAAGAAAATCCTGAGCGTTGACCGACCGTCGGTCGACGGCGTGAACACATGGGTCTACGAGGGTAGCCTGCCTGACAGCGACGAAACCGCTGAACTGCTCGACGGCGTCAGCAGCACTGACACCATCGCGCAGGGCGACGCAGTGGTCGTCGAAGCGCAGGTCTCCGGTATCCACGGCTACCTCAACGACAGTATCGAGGCACCGTTCGGCTACGGTGACCGCAGCGGTCCCGACACGATCAACAACGAGAACAGCAACGTCTTCCTGAACGTGACGGAGACGAACACGGGTCCGAACGCGGTCGCGACCGCCTACGACTACGACGACGTTGACACTGCATACTACGATGCAGAGAACAACACGGTGTACTACGCGTTCCAGACCGGCAACAACGGTCTGAGCGCAGACGCCAACTACAACGCGGAGATGAAGGTGTTCAAGGGCAACGATGCGTACACGAGTACGCAGAATGCGTCGGCTGACTTCGAAGTGGCCGAGCAGAACATCGAAATCACTGGCCTGAACTCGAG